>JADZAF010000325.1 GCA_020852755.1 Bryobacterales bacterium | reverse complement strand
CCTGCGTGGTCAGAAAATACTGGGTGTTGAAAACCGCCGTGTAGGTCGCCGGAGCCGAGGGCGCGACCACCGAATGCGCCAGCGCCCCGCCGTCGGACCAGCTCGCCCACAGGTACTGCACGCCCGTCCCCCCCGGCGCGCTGGCCGGCGCCGCAACGCTGTGCGTGGTCCCGGGAATCCAGTGCACCGCGCAAGGGGAGGTGCACGGGACGCCATCAGCGGTCAAGGTGAGGCCGGCGGGTTGAGAAATCAGCGTCACTGGAATGGATGCTACAACCGTGAACGGAAGCGGAGGGCTGGTTCCATTCGGCGTAGTCACCGTCAGGCTGTAAGTGCCCGCGGCGCTGGCGGCGAGCTGAAGCGTCGCGGTAATCGAGGTCCCGCTTACCAGTTGAACGTTGGAAATCGTGATGCCGGTTCCACTGACACCCACCGTCGCTCCGTAAACGAAGTTGGTTCCGGTGAGAGTGATAGGGACCGAGGTGCCGGCTGCGCCGCTGTTGGGAGATACGCTGCCCAGCACGGGCGCCCCGGCGATCTCCACATTGGCGGACTGGTACGCCGAAGGACAGCCAAGCAGGCACGGCGTTTCGGTGAAGTCGGTCGGGACCGACGGGTCCCAGACCAAGGGTCCGGTCTGCCGGCTGAAATGAAGATGGTCGCCGCAACTCCGGTAGTTGTTGTAGGTTCCGGCGGAACCGCTATGTCCCTGGTCTGCCAGGTATTCACCCTGGTTTACGGCCTGGTTCGGCGCCACCCGCACGCTGCCGGATCTGAGATGGGCGTAGAAGGAGTAACTGCCGTCAATGTGGGCGATGGAGACGAAGTTGCCGGCGCCACCGTTGGGATCGTTACACGGTGACGAGTAGTCGTCCTCGCCCACGTGGCAGGACGTGGTTACCGAATTACATGTGACCGTGCTGTAGACTGCCGCCACCGTTCCGCCCTCGACGGCCAGGATGTGGGTGTTTCCCTGGTTGACCGCAGGTATCTGCTGCCAGTCGAGAGCGTATCCCAGGGGGCCGCCATGAGCCGTTATCATGCAGGTGGCGCCGTCGCACGCACCGCCGCTGTAAGACGTTCCGCCCTGGACCATGTAGGCATACCCGCCAAACGGCAGCCTCCAATTCGTGGAAGCGGCCAGGAGTTCAGTTGCCCCCCTGGCGCCGTCAGCCAGGTACTTGTACGCGACGCCCGGCTTTGCGAAGCTTCGAATCACTACACCTTGATCGGTGGAGGCGTAGATGGTTCCCTCTTCGGCCAGATCCACGCTGCCGGTAGCTTCGTTCCAACGTTTGACGACTTCGCGTCCGGCGTCCAGAACCTCGACGTAGACGCTCCGGCCCCGAACTGCAAATCCGCGGACGGTCTCATTGGCATTGCCGCCGCCTGCCAGCCTGCCTGCTGCCTGCGGCCCGCCTGCCGCCACTCCCCTGCCGGTGACGTTGGCCCAGGTGATCTCCGGAACCACGATTTCGCCGCCAGAGGCGTCTGCGTAGCGGTGCAACGCATAGGCGTATTTCCGGTCTTCGGCAGGGCGCCCGGATCGCGGCGAAACGGTGAGGTAGAGCAACTCGGACCCATCCGGCGACCATTGAAGGAAGTCCCCGCGCATACTTCCGCTGGCGACCCTGGTGCTCTTTTTCGAAACCAGATCGTAGATCGAGAGGTGAAGCTGGTTGCTCCCGTCGAGTTCCAGGTAGGCGAGCCGCGGCGCGGCGGGCGACCACTCCGCGTGGTGAACCGAAGCATCGGTGATCCTCTCCTCGGTCCGGCTGTCCAGGTCATACAGGTAGAGAGCGAAGGTCGGGCGCCTGCCGTCAGCCTTGAGGTACAGGAAATAGCGCGAATCGTGAGAGAAGCCGAACGACTTGTAGACATTCGACAGGAACGGCGCTGCCACGATCCCGGCGTCCAAGTTGTAGAAGAGGGCTTCGCCGTCGCGCGCCAGGACGAAGGATTTCGCCTTCGAGATCGCGTCTCGCGGGATCGTCGAAAGCGGCGAAGCCGGGGGCGCGCCGGCCGCAGGATTGTCCTGCGCGTGCAAGGCGGCTTGGGACAGCAGCAGGCAGCAAGTCAACCAGGCCACGCTGATCTTGAGGTTCCATCGAAAGTCAGAAGGCACGAGCGCCTCTCCGGGAGTGCCGATCCGCAAGCAGTTCCCTGCCGGTAGGGGATAGAGTCACCATGAGAATGGCTTCAGATTGAATTGGGGGGATAAATACGGAACAAGGACTTCAGGTCCAGATCTTCCAGGGCGCGCAGCCGTTCGACCACAAGGTCTCCAGCAGGAGCTTTTCCCGCTGGGTGTCCATGGGCTGCCAAAAACCCTCGTGGCGGTAGGCCATCAACTGGTTGTCCCTGGAAAGGCGCTCCAGCGGTTCGTGTTCCAGTATCGTGCCGTCCCCTTCCAGGTAGTCGAAAATCGCGGGTTCGAAGACGAAGAAGCCGCCGTTGATCCAGCCTTCTCCGGCCTGGGGCTTCTCGGAGAACTCGCACACCTGGTCGCCGTCCAGGGCCAGGGCGCCGAACCGGGCCGGGGGGCGCACCGCCGTCAGCGTGGCAATCCTGCCGTGCGAACGGTGGAACTCCACCAGCGCCGAGACATCGATGTTGCCCACGCCGTCCCCGTAAGTGGCCAGGAAGGTCTGCTCGCCGATCCAGGGGCGCAGACGCCGGATGCGTCCGCCGGTCATGGTTTCCTGGCCGGTATCGATCACCCCCACCCTCCAATCGATGCCATTGCCGTTGAGCACGCTGACGCAGTTGCTTTTCAGGTCGATGATGTAGTCCGAGTTGTGCATGACGAAAGTGTGGAAGTACTGCTTGATCATCTCGGCCTTGTAGCCGCAGGCCACCAGAAAGTCCTTGCAGTTGTGCGCCGCGTAGATCTTCATGATGTGCCACAGCAGAGGCCGCCCGCCGATTTCCACCATGGGTTTGGGACGCGTGACCGTTTCTTCCGACAGGCGCGTGCCTTTCCCTCCGGCCAGAATCACCACTTGCATGGCTAGACAATCCTCGGCTGAGGAACCGGGATGACGAACTTGCCCCCCCGGATCCGGTAGTCCGTTTGCTGCCGCATGATTTCGTCGGCAAAGTTCCAGGCCAGAATCAGAACGTAGTCCGGCCTGCGTTCTTCGATCGCCGAGACCGGGAGCACGGGAATGTGCATTCCGGGGGTGAAGGAACCGACCTTCAGCGGGTTGCGATCCACCGTGAAGGGAAGCAGTTGGGGACCGATGCCGCAGTAGTTCAGCAGGGTATTCCCCTTGGCGGGGGCGCCGTAACCGGCCACCACTTTGCCTTCCTCGTGGAAGCGCTCGAGCAGGTTCCGCAGCGCGGCACGGTGGTCCGCGGCCTTGCGGGCCAGCTCCTCGTAGCACTCCCAACGGTTCAACCCGGCCTCCTCTTCCTCGCGCACGAAGGCCAGGGCCTCGGGTGCATGGTCAGCACGGTCCCTTTGGGGAGCCGCGTAGAGGCGCAGCGAACCGCCCTGCACGGGATGGCGCTCGATGCCCGTTACCCACATCCCGGCCGCCTCCGAGAGCCGCACCAGGGTGGCGGCGGAGAAGTAGCAGAGGTGCTCGTGGTAGGCGATATCGTACTCCAGATTGGACACCAGGTCGCCCACGTACTGCACTTCGGCAATGAACCGGCCCGAGCCTTCGAGCAGGTGGGCGGCTCCGCCGGCGAACTCAACCGGCGAATCCACATGGGCCAGTACATTGTTGGCCAGCACGGCCCGCGCGGCCCCGTAATGCGCCTTCAACTGCCGGGCCAGGCGCAGGGAGAAGAACTCGTTCACGGTCTCGACACCCGCGGCCCGGGCCTTTTCGGCGATGTTGGCGGCCGGCTCGACGCCCAGCGTCCGGACACCGTATTCCTGGAAACAGCGCAGCAGACTTCCATCGTTGCTGGCCGCCTCCACCACCAGGTCGCCGGGCTTCAGATCCAGCAACTTCACGACCGTCTCCGCATACCGGCGGTTATGCTCGCGCACCGTCTCCGAGGTGCCCGTCACGTAGACATAATTGCGGAAGAGCACCTCGGGGTCGATGACGTCGCGCAACTGCACCAGGGAGCAGTCCTCGCAGAAACACATCTCCATGGGAAATGCCTGCTCGCCGGCGAACTCCTCCTCGGATCGCAGGAAGGAATTGGCCAGGGGCATGGCCCCGAAGTCGAGAAACGGCCGCAGGCGGGGGCCGCCGCAGATCCGGCACGAGGTTCTTTTGCGATGCGCGCTCATGGTCGTCAGGCGGTTTGTTCAGTCTCCAGCATCGGCACGGAGGGTTTGATGCCCGGTTCGGTTACCGGGCGGAGGTCCGCCTTCCAGCTCTGCGTGAAGCGGTACCTGGCGAGGTTGCGCAGGAACTCCCAGCAGGTGCTGGTACGGACGTGCGACAGACCGTGCCCGCGCATGCGCGCAAAAGTGTTCAGCTCCAGCACGCGCAGACCCATGTAGTGGGCCTTGATCATGATCTCGGGATCCAGGAACCAGTCCTTCGATTTCAGCCCCATGGCCAGGACCACGGCGCGCGGAAGGATTTTCGGACAGCCGTTCACATCGATCGAGCCGAGCCCCGGCCACAACAGGCGCACCAGCGCGTTGTAGGAAATCGAGACGATTTTGCGCCGGAAGCCGTCCATGCGGAAGCGGCGCCGGACCTTGGCCACCACATCTCCGGAGGTCGAGGCGGCCACTTCATACAGCCGGACCACGTCCTCGGCATCCACCTGGCCGTCGGCCGGTATGTTGCCCACCCAGGGCGCAGTGCAATAGGGGATGCCCTGGAGGATTCCGTGCCCGTATCCCTGGTTGCGCTCGACGCGGACGGGAACCACGGACGGGTCGCGCCGGGCGAGCGAGCGCAGGATTTCCCCGGTCCGGTCCTGGGAACCGTTGTCCACGGCTACGATTTCCAGGCGGTAGCCAGACTTCTGAAAAGCCACCAGCAGCTTCCAGACGGTGTAGGCCACGGCACGCTCCTCGTTGTAACAGGGCATGACCAGTGAAAGGTCCGGCTTCCGTGACTCGGCATGCATATGGATTGACCTCAATTACGGACGCGCGACAGCGAACTCAATCGCCATATTTCGCGGGGCTCAACTGACTGTGACTGCGGCAAGCGGCGACGGGCAGACCTCGCGCGGCCGCCGTCTTGCGCACACCCTCTGCAATGGAGGTTGAGGGCAGCCATTCGACCAGGCTCCGCAGCCGCTCCGGGTTGATGCCGTGAACCGCCATCTCCCACTCCCGGACCGGCCCGGCGCCGAACCGGAGCTGCCTGCAATCCAGCCCCAGCACCCCGGCCGCGATCTCCGCGAAGCGGCGCACGGGAGTCAACTCCCCGGAACTCAGGTTCACCGCCTCGCCCCGAAGTGCAAGCCGGCCGGCGCGCAGAAGGCCCTCCGCAACATCCTCCACGTAGGTAAACGAACGCGATTGCTCCCCGGAACTCAGTTCAACCGCCCCGCCGCCGCGGGCGCCATCCAACAATGCGGGCAGCAGCCGTCCGGGCGGCTCGCCCGGGCCGTAGACAGTGAAAAGCCGCATGTTGGCGCAAGGCAGGTCCAGGCGCAGGGCAGCCGACCGGAGGGCTTCGGCGCCCGCCAGCTTCGTGCGGCCGTAAAGCGACACCGGCCGCGGGTCGGTTTCTTCGGAAAGAACACCGACCGCCGGGCCGTATTCCGCCGCGGATCCGGCATGCACCAGGGCCAGGCCCGGCCACCTGCGGTCCCGGGTTCTCGCAACGGCTTCAGCAACTTTTCCGGGCAACCGTGCGTTGGTGGCCCAGGCGAGCGACTCCTCGCGCTCCCAGGCTCGCACACCGTAGCCGGCCAGGTTGAACGTCACTGCCGGACGGACCGACTCGAACAGCCCGGTCAACTGCGCGTCGTTCAGCAGATCGCACTCCACCCTCGTGCCCGGCGCCGTCTCCCGCGGCATGCCGTTGCGGCTGACCAACCAGAGCGACGCCCGGGCCGCCGCCAGGCGATGGGCCACCCACCGGCCGATGAAGCCGGCAGCGCCCAGCACCAGGCACGGTACTCCTTCGTAACAGCCCAGTTCGTCCGGGATCACCGCGGCGCCTCGGCAACTTCGTACCCGCCCCCGGTCAGCGACGGGCCGTTCAAAACCCAGACCGGCCGGCCGGCAAAAGCGGCCCGGAGTCTGGCTTCCGTCTCCGGTGAGCGCGGCCAGGCGTAGACCGGCGCACCGGCATTCCAGTCCAACGGGTTGTAGATGGCGGCCGAAGCGTAATCGGGAAAGGCGCGGCCGCGAACCAGCACCAGCGCCCGCCCGAAACGATACTTGGCGGCCAGCTCCCGAACGTCGGCCCTCATGCCGAGATAGTTGCGGTACTTGTCCGTGGCCCGCCAGGGAAGGTAAAAGACGACGGTCAGGGCGCATGCCAGCACCACGCCGGCCAGACCGCGGCGGGAAAGCAGGAGCGCGCCGCGAGCACTGAACGCGATCAGCGCCGGCGCCACCAGAAACCAGTAGCGCGCGCCGAAGTCCGGGCCGCCGCTGAAATAGTACAGGCTGTAGGCGGCGACGACGGCCGCCACCAGCGCCAGCATCAGCCGGTCGGCGGGGGCCTTCTTTCCATACAGCGCGTAGAGGATCACCAGAACGAGGGAGCCGGCGCTCCATCCGAACAGCTCGTGATTGATGCTGGTGGCATTCAGGTTCGAGTTGACCAGGGCGTCCAGCGGGCCGTGACCCGGGTAGGGGTCGATGGCCCAGCCCAGACCACGGTTGGAGCCGAACCCGAGCGAGTTCGAGCCCGGGCCGAAGCGTTCGTCGGTGTAGGCGTTCAGCGGGAATCGCAGCGGGTCTCCGGTGAGCGCGGCGTTGTAAGGCAGCACCAGCCCGCCGGTCACCATTAGGCCGGCGGCAAAGGCCGCCCAGGTGCTCAGCCGCCGGCCGATTCCGCCTCCGGCGAACAGCCACAGGCCGAGCAGCAAAGCCAGGATCGCACCATCCAGGGGCCGCACCAGGCTCAGCCAACCGGCCGCCGCTCCGGCCCCGGCCGCCCACCGCAGGCTGCCTCGAGTCTTGACTTGTTGGACGCACAGCGCCGAGGCCAGCGCGCAGGCCAGCATCAACGTGTGGTTCATGTAGCTCATGCCCAGAAACAGGAACCACGGCGATACGGCCAGGAGCAGTGTTCCCAGGTTGGCGACGGCGGCGTCATACAGCCGGGCCAGCAGGGCATGGGCCAGCAACAGGCAGACTCCGGCCAGGACCGGATTCACCAGCCAGGCAGCTCCGGCACGTTCGCCCAGCGCAAGCACCGCGGGCCAGCCGGCCGGAGTGACCGGAAACCAGTTCTCCCCTTTCACCTGCATGAGGTAGGTCTCAAAACCTTCGGGCGCCGGAGGAGCCGGAAGCGCCAGGCGCCCGGACGCCAGGAACCGGGCGTGGTACAGATAGGCCACTTCGTCCTGAACGTGCGGGTGGCGGTCGTACACCGCGAAGTTCAGGAAGGCTGCGGCGGCCACGGCGAACAGCGCCGCGGCCCAGGCCAGACGGCGCGCGCGCAACAGACGGGAAATCAGAGCGTCCCCGACCCGGTGAGAGAGGCTGTCGGCGGCCAGCGCGAGGGTGGCCAGGTTCAGCGACTGAACGGCAGCCGCCACAGTCAGTTCCACCAGGTAGGCGCGCGGATCCCGGGAGACCGTGGCCGAGGTCAGAACGAACGCCAGGGCGGCCGTCCACAGCCGCCAGCCGCCATGCCCCTCCATCCAGCGGGCAATCTCCCTCCGTCGATGGAAGATCCCGGCCGTCGCGGCAGCAGCCTGGAGGGCGAACACGGCCAGCGCCAGGGGCCGCTCACCGGCCAGGCGCGCCCAGCCCATGTAATGCTGGTACCGCAGCGACGAGCCGGCCTCAATCACGGCCAGTTGCGCTATGAGCCCGGCCGCGGCCAGCGCCGTCCACAGCGCCGCCGCCTGCAGGGACGCCCGCTCCGGCCCGGCCTGCCTGGAGGGGACGGCCGCCGCAGTCCCGCTTGCCAGCGAAACAGCCATCCTTCAGTCGCCCGATTCCACCGTGGCCGGAACGGCGGGCTGGCTGCGCTCCAGGGCCTTCACTTCCTCCTCGGTAAAGCTGCGGCCCTCTTCGTGATAGTCGGCGTCCACGTTGACGCGCCACAGGTCGTAGCGACCGCCCATGATGTTGCGTGCGGCCAGAATGGCGGTGAGCATGGAGTGGTCCTGGTTGTTGTAGCGGTGCATCCCGTTCCGGCCCACCAACTGCAGGTTCGGCACCGTCTCCAGAAAGCGCTGGATGGCGCTCAGGCCCCGCTTGTAGGTGGCGTCGTAGACCGGATAGGCCTTGGGAATCCGCAGCACCGTGCCGTCGATCACGTCGGAGGGCCGCACCAGGCCCAGCGCAGCCGTTTCCCGTGTGGCCAGGGCTATCAGGTCCGGGTCGGACATGGTCCAGAGACCGTCGCCTTCGAAACAGAAGTACTCCAGGCCCAGGCAACTGGTCTCCGGGTCCGGCACCATCTCCGGGCTCCAGTTGCTGTAGTTCTGGATTCGCCCCACCTTCACTCCGGGCTCGTGCACGTAGATCCAGTTGTCCGGGAACAAGTCCTTGCCGCGGACCATGAGGGCGACGGTGAGAAAGTCGCGGTACTTGAAATCGGCGGCCGCGTTCCGGACGTAATCGGGTGGCGCGGGGTCGAGGGACTCGATCAGTTCACGGATGGGCATGCTGCTGATGAAGTGATCGCCGGGATAGTCCTGTCCGCCCGCCCGGACGGCCGTCACCCGGCCGGGCTGCCACAGGACGCGCTCCACGGGAGCGTGAAACAGCACCCTGGAACCGCGCGCCTCGATGATGTCGCGGGCCTTGGTCCACATCATGCCCGGACCCTTGCGGGGGTATTCGAACTGGTGGATCAACGTCTGGATCGCGCTCTGTTTGTCGCGATTCCTGGCAGGGTTGAAGGCGCTCCAGATGAGAGACGTGAGGGAGAGGCCGCGAATCCGCTGGGCCGCCCACTCCGCCCGGATCTCCTTGCACGAAATGCCCCAGACCTTCTCCGTGTACGTCTTGAAGAAGGTCTTGAACAGACGGCTGCCGAAGCGGTTGGTCACCCAGGTCTCCAGGTCGTCCTCCGGCTTGCGGGGAAACAGCCGGGCCCGCAGGAAACTCAGGGCGCACAGCAGCGACTCGGCCGGCCCCAGGCCCAGGAAGGCGTTCATCGGCTCCAGAGGGTACTGGAAAAACCTGGACTTGTAGAAGATGCGCGAGAGCCTCGGCCGGGTGATGAAATCGTTCCCCAGGATCTCCCGCCAGATCTGGTCGACCAGGGTCACCTTGGTGAAAAAGCGGTGGCCGCCGATATCGAACAGATACCCTTTGTACTCGGCGGTTCGAGCCAGACCGCCTGCCACACCGTCCTTTTCCAGCACCAGCGACCGGCGCCCGTTCTTGGATAGTTCGTACGCCGCGGTAAGCCCGGCCGGGCCGGCGCCGATGATGATCACAGGGCGCTCCCTGGGGCCCGCGGCAGGGGCGGTGGCGGCGTTTGCTTTGCCGTTGTTTTCTGAGTCTCTCATGATGATTTGCAGTTATCTTCCACAGGTAGTGACCGCAGCTCCCGGAGCAGGCGCCGGACAAACACGTAGGCCGTCCCGGCGGGCGTCTGGAGGTTGCGAAACCAGATAGGGTTCTTCAGGTAGCAGGTATCGATCCGGGGCAGATCCAGGGGATCGCCGCCCGGGCGAATCCCGCGCAATTCCGTGCTGCAGGCCACGCTGAAGTGGCGGCGCGCCAGTTCGACCAGCGCGGCGGAACGCAGTCCGTACGGGTAAGCCAGGGCCCGCACCGGTCTTCCGATGGCTTGCTCCAGGTCCGCCTTCGATCCGGCCAGCTCGGTTTCCGCTTCACCCGCGCTCAAACGGGTAAGGTCGGGATGGGACCGGCTGTGGGCGCCCACTGCAATCCCGCCCGCCAGCACCTCACGGATCTCGCCCCACGTCATCAGCGGCAGTTCCGGAATTCCCGCAACCGGCTGCCACCAGCGGTTGGTCCCACCCGCGAAGCGGCTTACCACGAACACGGTGGCGGGAAACGAGTACTGGCGCAAGACCGGCAGCGCGACATCCAGCAGGTTCCGGAAACCGTCGTCGAACGTGATCGCCACTCCGCCGGGAGTTCCGGCCACCTCGCTCAGTCCCACCACGGGACGGCCGGATTCCGCCAGGCTGCGCATCTGCCGGCGAAAGTCGCGCGGAGAGGTCGAAATCACCGAACCGCTGTCGTCGATCGAGTGGTAGGTCAGGATGACCGGATTACTGGCGCTTCTCACCGGCATGCAATTCGAGCGAGCTGTCCTGCCGCTCCCCCAGGTTCCTCCAGGTGTGCCGCACGACTCCCGCCATGAAGGAAAGGCCGTTGTAGAAGTGATACAGCAGGTGAAAGGGGATCGCCGCCAGGGCACAAAGGCCGCCCCACTTGGATCCCAGAAAGAAGTAGAACTGATTGTTGATGATGACGATGGCGATGAAGATCAGATAGAACACCATCACCGAGACACTGTTTGGAAGATAGGTGACTATGAAGATCAGGGTGAGGACGAAGTAGATGGCGTAGGCCCGGCCGGTCATGCGCGCCCTTCGCGCGCTCGTTTGCGCGTACCGGTCGCGCAGGTAGAGCAGCGCGTAGCCCAGCAGGACCGGGGGCACCATGGTCAGCATGCGGCTGGCCCAGGCGATGGCCACAAAGGCCACCAGCGCCGCACCCATCATCATCCGCAGGGCGGTGGCGTTGGGCTGCGCGGCGCCCTCCACCCAGTAGCGCCCCAGCAGGAAGAACAGCATGCCCAGGACGGGAGTCAGGAAGTAGCCGCCGTAGCGGATGGCTCCCTCGGTGGCGAACAGGAACAGCAGGAAGACCAGCGCCACGCTGATGCGCGCGCTGATCTGCAGGTTCAGATCGTTGGGCATGGCCTTGTCCCGCAGGATCAGCTCGGTCCACGGCACGCCCCGGTCCTTGATGTCGGTCTTGATCAGGTTCCAGAAAGTCCAGCGCTTCAGGTGCTTGACCAGCAGGTTGCGGTCGAGCATCAGTTTCTTGCCCGCCCGGATCAGCCGGTAGCCCAGTTCGATATCCTCGATGGCGGGCCTGCGGTAGCTTTCGTCGAAGCCGCTGTGCTCCAGAAACACGCTCCTCCGGATCGCTCCGCAACCGCTCCAGAAGGTACACGCCTGTTTGCGTCCGGTCTGGTGCACGAAGCAGTGCATCAGGTTCTTGTACTGGGAAAGGAAGTCCCGGGAGTGCGGCAGGGTGTCGTAGGAGCCGATCAGGGCATCCAGTTCCGCATCCTCCCCGAACGCCAGAACGATGCGCCCCAGCGTTCCCGGATGAACACAGACGTCCGCATCGATAAAGAAAAGGACGTCGCCCGACGCGTGCCGGGCGCCCATGTTGCGGGCGTGGGCCGGACCGCTGCGCCCTCCGGTCGAGAGCAGGGTGGCGCCGAACTCCCGGGCCACCTCCGGCGAGGCATCGGTGGAACCGTCGTCCACGACGATGCATTCGAACGGAGCGCTGGCCGATTGCCGCAGCGCTGCGAGACACATGCGCAGGTGGCCGGCCGCGTTATAGACCGGGATAACTACAGAGACTGTTACAGCCATAAATCGCCCTTCTTCCGCTCCCTCTCACTCACTCTGCTGGTCCGCAACATGCAAGACAGCCGCAGCTTAGCGGCGCAATGAGCGCCTGGTCTCGACTCCCCTCATGGGGTTAGAGACCTACCCCGCTTTTGCGGGGATCTTTTTCTACCCGTAAGTGAATGGGGACTGAGTTATCGGGTAGCATGGGTGAAAACACTTACTATTTGGCCGTTTGTGTGCTTACGATTCACTCGGCCCTCTATGCGGGCTCAATGGGGGTATCCAACCCTCCCCGCAGGTGGATCGACCTACCCGCATTCGCGGGTAACAGAACGGCTCTCAGGCAGACAACACAGGCAGAGATCCGGAAAATTCGGACTGCACCATCAGGATTGGAGCAAAAAGGATGAGTTGTTTTTTCACGATCGCACGGAAAGGAATGTCGTTTTTTCCTATCGCCGCCGCTTGGCTTTTCGCGGCGGGGCTTTCGGGCGCCGACTTCTATGTGGCGCCTTCCGGACTCCCGTCCGGGGATGGAAGCATTGGCCGGCCCTGGGACCTGGCCACTGCTCTGGCCCATCCCCCAGCCGTCAAACCGGGCGACACCATCTGGCTGCGCGGCGGAACCTACGGCACCGGCGGAGGCACCCGCTTCATCACTTATCTGGCCGGCACCGCCTCCCAGCCCATCAAGGTCCGGCAATATGCCGGCGAGCGGGCCGTCGTTGACGGCGGCATCGATTCCGTCGGGCCGAACAATATCAAGACCCCGGCGTCCTACACCTGGTATTGGGGTTTTGAGATTACCAATTCCTCCCAGCTCCGCTATACCAGCCAGGGCCCCCGCCCGCCCGGAATCAACCTCCACGGTGTGGGCCACAAACTGATCAACCTGCTGATCCACGATGCCGGCCACCCCGGCATCGGCTTCTGGAACCAGGGCGACGGCGGCGAGATCTACGGCTGCATCGTGTACGGCAACGGCATCTATGACGGCAGCACCAGCAACCCCTGGATCCGCGGCTCCGGCGTCTACACGCAGAACAACACCGGGACCGTCTACATTACGAACAGCATCTGGTTCAAGAACTTCACTACCGGCATCAACGCCTACGGCGAGGGCGGCTCGGTAAAGGGCTACAACGCCCAGGGCAACATCTCTTTCATGAACGACAGCGCCGACCTCTGGTTTGCCACCATCCCCAAGAGCACCCCAAATCCGATCGAGCGGCTCAGCGTGATCGGCAACTATACCTTTCAGGAGAAGACCGGCGGCCAGGCCTTCCAGGCCGGTTACAAGGGCGACAACAAAGACGCTGTGGTAAAGGACAACTACTTCGTGGGCGGGCACAACGGCACGACCGGCCTGATGTTTCTGCGCAGTTTTCAGACCCAGACCGTCACGGGAAACACGGTGATAGGGGAGAGCGTGCTGGCCGATGACCAGATCGGGAGCTACTCGCAATCCAGTAACTGGAACTCTAATAAGTACTATGGCGGCGGCCAGGCGGCGGGCCGGCCTTTTCATTACTACAACTCGCAGACCGGTTCCGACCAGATGTATACCTTCGACAACTGGAAGTCGATGACTAAGTTCGACTCCGGCGGCAGCTACGGCCTCAATTACCCCATGACGAATAAGGTGGTCATCGTGCCGAACAAGTTCGAAGCGGGCCGGGCGCACATCGCCATCTACAACTGGGAGATGAAAGGCTCCGTGAGCGTGGATCTTTCCTCCGTGCTTGCGCCCGGCACCTCCTACAAGATCCTGGATGTGCAGAACCTCTCGGGGGCCCCGGTGGCGAGCGGCACTTACCAGGGAGGGACGGTCAGTCTTCCCATGAACCTGAGCCAGATCACCCACCTGGTGGGAACAGTCACTCACATGCCCGACGTGCATTCCTCGAACACCTTCGGCATTTATCTGCTGCTTCCCAACGGGCAGGCCCAGACGCCGCCCCCGCCTCCCCCGCCCCCGGGCGGGACTTCCGTGGTAGTGAACGGGAGTTTTGAGAGCGGACTGCAGAACTGGGTATCGGCCGCCTCTCCCTACGCCGCCGTCACGACCGCAACCGCCCAGGACGGCAAAGCCAGCCTGCAGCTCAAGCCGTCGTCCCAGGTCTGCCCGCTGGCCTACCAGCAGATCACTGTCACCGGCGGGAAATCCTACGACCTCTCCGTCTGGATGAAAGCCAGCAACATCACCCGGGGAGCGGCGGTCAATCTCTCGTGGAGGAACGCCTCGGGGGCGGTTCTGCGCACCGACACGGTAACTTCGCAAACCGGCACCTTCAACTGGAAGCAAATCCTCAAGACCGTCACGGCGCCCTCGGGGGCCGCCTGGATGAACCTGATCCTTTATGCGAATACGGAAAGCGGCTCGAGCCCCACGGCGTATTACGACAACGTAAGCTTCATCCCGCGCTAGCGCGCCACGGGGTCCCCGGTGTACCTGGTCGCGCCGGGGACCCTTCTTTTCAGTCCCCGATCGCTTGTGCATATCTCGACCGGCGCCCGTCCAGGGAGGAAGACGCCTGGTATTCCGGAACCAGCCTCTTGAGATGCTCCACCAGCCCGTCGGGATCCCGGCGGGCCGCCAGCGCTTCGGCTTCCTTTACCCAGCCTTCCATCATCCGCAGGCTGACGGAAGGTCCCTGGAAGATCTTGATTTTTTCGTGGTACGTGGGGAGGATGTTCTCCCCGCTGGTGATGAGCTCTTCGAACAGCTTCTCGCCCGGCCGCAGTCCGACATACCGGATCTCGATATCCTCGTCCGGCACCAGGCCCGACAGCCGGATCATGTTGCGGGCCATGTCGGCGATGCGCACCGGCTCTCCCATCTCCAGCAGGAAGATCTCGGAACCCTTGCCCATGGTGGAAGCCTGCAGCACCAGCTGCACCGCTTCCCGGATGCTCATGAAATAGCGCCGCACCTCGGGATGGGTAACGGTCACCGGCCCGCCCGCCGCAATCTGGCTCTGGAACAGCGGAACCACGCTGCCGTTGCTCCCCAGCACGTTGCCGAAGCGCACTGCGGTGAAGCGGGCGCCGTGCGATTGTCCGGCCGGCATGGCGGCTACCATCAACTCGCAGACGCGCTTGGTGACGCCCATGATGCTGACCGGATTCACGGCCTTGTCGGTGGAGATCAGAAGGAAATTCGAGACACCGTGCCGGCGGGCGGCCTGAACGACATTCCAGGTGCCGATCACGTTGTTCTTCACCGCCTCGACCACCTGGGATTCCATCATCGGAACGTGCTTGTAGGCGGCCGCGTGGAAGATGCAATCGATGCGGTGCTCCGCGAGCGTGGCATCGACGCGGGCAGCGTCGGCCACATCGCCGATCTCGGCGGCGATGTGCAATCCGGGGAACTTGCCCCGCAGTTCCAGTTCGATCCGGTAGAGGTCGCTCTCGGCCTGGTCGAAGACCACCAGGATGCGCGGCGCGAAGTCGGCCACCTGGCGGCACAACTCCGATCCGATCGATCCGGCGCCGCCCGTCACCAGCACGGCGCGCCCGGTGATGGCCTCCCGGATGCGCTTCTCCTCCAGCCGCACCGGCTCGCGGCCCAGCAGGTCCTGCAGCGAGACGTTGCGCACCTGGTTGGCGCGCACCTTCCCGCTCAGCAATTCCTCGAGTCCCGGCAGGGTCTTGCAGACCACCCCGGCAGCCCGGCAGTTGGCCAGGGCTTCCCGCATCTGCAGCCCGGAAGCGCTGGGCATGGCGATGATGATCTCGCTCACGCCCGGCACACGCCGGCGCAGACGCTCCACGATACGCGGCGCCGAGCGCCCGGAGCCGAGCACGGCGGCGCCCATGACCGTGGTCTTCCATTTCTTCGGGTCGTCGTCCAGGAAGCCCAGCAGGTGGTAGCCCATGCCCGGGTTGGCCCGGATATCGCGCGCCAGCGCCGCCCCGGCCACTCCGGCGCCGTAGATCAGGACTCCCTTGGACCCTTCCCTGGAAACCTCGCGCACCACCGCTTCGTTATAGAGGCGAACCGCGAAGCGGGTCGCGGCGCTGAGCGGAAAACAGATCAGGAAGTCGATAATGTACACCGAACGGGGGAATGCGGGGCCCAGGACGGCAAAGGTGATGGCGGTGAACAGCGCGGAGGCCGCGCTGTTGGCTACGAAGACCCGCACCAGGTCGGCGATGCTGACAAAGCGCCACCAGCCGCGGTCCAGCTTCGCGCAGAAGAAGACGCTGATCTTCACGCCCAGCGCGATCGCCAGAGACTGCCGGAGCAGGTCGTCGGCCAGGCCCGGCAGCGAGAAATCGAAGCGCAGCAGAAACGCCAGCACCAGGGAAGCGGCGGTCAGTACCGCCAGGTAGGCCAGAATCAGGATTCGTCGCAGGTTCAACAGCATCGGCTTGTAGTTGATCCTCAGGTCCCGGAGTGCGCCATCGGGATGGCCGCGCTAGTACGTGGTTCCTCCGGCTGCAAACACCTTCGCCTTCCGGTGCTCAATGGCAACCTGCCGGACGCTGCGCGCGGTGTGGAGGACCTCCTCATCGGTCAGGCCGGGATAGATCGGGAGGGAGATCAGGCGGTGGAACATCTCCATGGCGCGGGGACAATGATTGCGCGGCGACTCGGCCAGCCGGGCGTACGCTGCCAGGCGAGCAATGGGAATGAAGTGAACGCTGCAGCCGATGCGCCGCTGCCGGAGTTCCTGGATAAAGGCGGCGCGGTCGATGGCCAGATGGTCCAGATGGAGCCGGATGGCGTACAGGTGCCAGGCGTGCTTCCGCCCGCGCACCTCGCGCGGCAGCTCCACACCCTCCACGTCCGCGAGTTCCCGGGCATAGCGGGCCGCCAGTTCCCTGCGGGCGGCGATGAACCCGTCCAGCTTGCGGAGCTGGTGAATACCGATCGCCGAAAGGATATCCGGCAGGTTGTACTTGAACCCGGGCGCGATCACCTCGTAAAACCACTGGCCCTTCTCGGTGTAGCGGTTCCAGGCGTCCTTGTTCACCCCGTGCAGGCAGAGGACGCGCATCTGGTGATAGAGAAACTCGTCGTGGCAGGTCACCATGCCGCCCTCGCCCGTAGTGAGGTTCTTGGTGGCGTAGAAGCTGAACGCCACGGCGTCGCTGCGCTCACCGGAAGGCGGGTGGCCGGCCCCCACCGGGAAGCCCCGGTAGCCGGCTCCGGCGGCGTGGGCTGCATCCTCGACCACGCGCAGGCGATGCTGCCTGGCGATGGCCCAGATGCGCTTCATGTCGCAGGGCAGGCCGCCCAGGTGCACCGGCACGATGGCCCGGGTGCGCTCCGTGATGCGCGCCTCGACGCTGTCCGGGTCGATGTTGCCGTCCGCATCCACGTCCGCCAGCACCGGTGTCGCCCCCACGTGCAGGATGGTGTGCACCGTCGAACAGAAGGTGAGCGGGGTGGTGATGACCTCGTCGCCCGGCCCGATCCCGAGGGCGGCCAGCGCCAGGTGCAGGGCGGCAGTGCCCGAGCTTACCGCTAATGCGTAGGGCGCCCTCACATATTCCCGGAACTCGGATTCGAACTGGCCGGTCCGCGGCCCGGTGGTCAGCCAGCCGGACTTCAGCGTGGCTACCACCTCCTCGATTTCTTCGTTGCCGATCAGCGGGCGGTGAAAGGGAATGAAGGGACGTTGATTCATGTGTTTTGAGTTCCGAGGAAAAGATTCCGTATGCGCTTGGGATCGATACTGCGGGGAAACAGGCTGGCCGCCAGCGTCATGGCGACGATGCGGGCATCCCGCCGGGGAGAACGCATCCGGAGATACTGCACATTGAGCGCGAGCTTATCCGGCAGGATGGCCGTGCGGTAGTAAGTCTCCGGGTCGCGGGCTTCGCTCAACAGGCGCTCTTCGTGGCGATAGACCAGGCTGGCCAGGTCGGTGATCCCCGGACGGACGCTGAGCACCTCCCGCCAGACGGGCGAGGAAGCATCCACGAACGCCGGCACCTCGGGCCGCGGCC
This sequence comes from Bryobacterales bacterium, assembly GCA_020852755.1. GTDB lineage: Bacteria > Acidobacteriota > Terriglobia > Bryobacterales > Bryobacteraceae > JADZAF01. The sequence goes on along the minus strand of JADZAF010000325.1, from coordinate 49,117 downwards.
CGATGAGGCTCATCTCACCGGCAAGCACGTTCCACAACTGCGGCAACTCGTCCAGTTTGTACTTGCGGAGAATCCGTCCCAGACCGGTGACCCTCCGGTCGCCGCCCGCCGTGATTTGCGCTCCCGCCTGTCCCTGGCGCATGGAACGGAACTTCAACAGCCGGAACGGTACGCCGCTGCGCCCCACGCGAACCTGCCGGAACAGAACCGGCGGGCCTCCGGTCAGGAGCACGGCCGCGGCGATCAGCAGCAGCAGCGGCGCAAGCACCGTGAACCCGGCCAGCGCCACCGCGACGTCGACAACGCGGCACAGGACCGGATAGTAACCGGAGAAGTTCATTCAATTCCCTGACGGCGCGCCACCCGGCGGAGCCGCAACTCGATCAACCGCTCTAGCGCGTGAGGGCGGTGAACCAGCGCTCTCTAAGTCGAGAGCCCGAAGGAAAGCGCAGCATCGCCAGCAGGAAGCCGACTCCATACGAGAGATGGCAGGCCGCCAGAACCAGCGGAATCACGGGCAGGTACCGGAATCCCTCGCGCCTGGCCAGCCACAACGAAGCCGCCAGGCTGAGCATGAGATAGGCGGCCGCCAGCAGCGCCAGCAGCAGCAGCGATCCGCCCAGCAGAATCTCCTGCCCGGCCGCCCAGCCCACCACGGCCCCCGAAGCGAGCATGAGGTTGGCCAGCACAAATGTTCCGGGGACCAGGTGGCGCCAGGAGGCCGGCTTGCCGTGTTTGCGAATGACCGCGACCTTCCAGAATCCGTACTGCAGATACTGGCGGCTGAGTCCCCGCAGGGTCGGCCTGGAGTGGTACCAGGAGACGATGCGCGGGGATTGCCAGATCACCCCGCCCGACCGGATGATGCGGAAGTTCAACTCGTCGTCCTGATTGCGCACCAGTTGGGGATCGAAGCCGCCCACACTGCGCAAAAGCTCGCGCCGCCAGCAGCCGAGGTAAACGGTGTCCACGGGACCTTCGTAATCGCGGCGGCGGCTGAGGGCGCCTCCGGCCGCGAACGGCGAGTTGAAGACGGCCGCGATAGCCTTGCCGGTGTAGTTCACGCCCTTGGCCTGCCAGGGACCGCCCACGTTGTCGGCGCCGGTGCGGTCCAGGGTCTCCAGGCAGCGGCGTACGTAATCCGGCGCATATTCCGTGTGAACGTCCATCCGGACGATCACGGCGCCGGCGGCGGCCGCGATGGCCGCGTTGAGCCCGCTGGAGGCCACCTTGCCGGGATTGTCGATCACCCGCAGCCAGGGATGGCAGAGGGACAGTTCGTCCAGTATTTCGCGGGTGCCGTCGTCGCTCTGCCCGTCGGCGATCAGGACCTCCCAGCGCAGCCCGCCGCCCAGTTGCTGGTTCTCCAGGGAGGAGACAAACTGCCGGATGTACCCCGCTTCGTTCCGGCAGGGGATGACTACGGAAACCTGAACCTCCGAAGAGGCCGAATCTCGATCCAGGAAGTTCATATGATCGCCTTGCGCAGTTGTCCGCGCCACGCTCCTTCCACCGCGATCCGGGCCCACCCTTCCCGCTCGTAAAAGCGAATGGCCTGGTGATTGTCCACGGCCACGGTCAGTTCCATGCCGGCGAATCCCCGTTCCCGGGCGATCGCCTCGCATGCTTGCATCAGCCGCCTCCCCACGCCGCAACCCTGGCTGGCCGGGTCCACGGCGATCGAGAGAATGCCGAATGTTTCGCCCTTGCCTGCCGGACGCGCCTGCGGGTCAGCGGGCTTCCGCGGCAGCACCAGCCGTACCGCCTGCCCGGCCCGCGACCGGAATTCGGGGTTCCGCAGCAGCCCGCCCCGCATCAGAAGCTGCGCCGCAAGATAGCCTCGGTTCTTCCTCAGGAAGCCCGAGAGGGCGCCCCGAAACACGCCTGCGAAACAGAAACCCGCCAGTTCCTCCCCGGCCCAGGCGCCTAACGCGACGCAGTCGTGCGGACCCTCGAGCTGCCAGCGGTAGTAGCGCTCCACGGCGCCGCGGCCCAGAGCGGTGAGCAGGCTGGAGGTGAAGGCCCGGCAATGCAGACGGGCAACGCGGCCCAGATCGGAGCGGCCCAGGCCGGCGATCCGAACCGTCAGGCTGTCGCGATCCGGTTTGGGGAAGGCCGCCATCACTGGAGCCTGTCCGGGCCTTTCAGGGGAATGCGACAGACAACGGCCCGGAACTTGCCGTTGGCGCCCCTCGGAATCTGGTCCAACTGCTCGAACTCCACTTTCACCGGGCCCATGCGTGCCTGCAGCTGGCCGGTGATCGCCTGCCGGGTTTCGCCGGAGAATCCGCCGTCGGGCACGTATCGCACGAGCACCCGGTCCAGCGTCTCCTGCACAATCTGGGCTTCTACGATCGGCAGGCGCGCCTTGAACACGGGATCCAGCCGGCCGATGCGCCGCCCGTCGGCGGTATAGAGCACATCGTCGATGCGGCCTTCCAATCCCCCGATGACAGGAAGAGTCCGGCCGCAGGGACAGCGGGCCGCGTACGAAGGCGCCGCTGCCCGGTCGCCGACCCGGTAGCGGATCAGGGGCATTTCCCGGTTCAGGAGCCCGGTGCATATCAGGTCGCCCGTGCGGCCCGGCGCCACGGGAAGCCCGTCTTCCCAGGTCTCGATCCAGCCCGCTTCCGGCCAGACGTGCAGGCTTCCGTGCTCGCATTCCGAGGCTGCGGCGACCCCTTCCGACATCCCGTAGGTCTCCCGAACGGGGCAGGAGAAGGCCTCCGCGATGGCGCTCCGTTGATAGGGAAAGAGCGGCTCGGCACTGGTGATCGCCACCCTCATCCGCGGCGCCCGCCTGCCCGATCGCAGCGCTTCCAGGGCCAGCGCGTAGAGGCCGGAAGCGTAGCCCAGCAGATACACCACCTGATAGCGCTCGAGGGCTCCCAGGTAGTACGGGATCAGGTCCGGGGCCAGGTGATAGGAAGACAGATAAAGCTGATTCAAGCCCGCGTTCCAGACCCAGAACGGCGGCTTGCGCCGGTTGGCCGGCACCACTAACTGGCCGGCCGCGATGGCCCAGCGGTCGCGGCGGCTGACCCCGTACCAGCGCCGCCAGCGGGCCTCGAACAGGGCGAACCAAAGCCGCAGGGCGGGGCGGCTCCACCACAGGTCGATGGGTTTTCCGGTGGTGCCGCTGGTATGCTCGTGATGCATCCGCCGCGGGTTCACACCGTCGGCCAGGAACGCCGCCGGGTGGCGCCTCAGGGTTTCCTTCTCCAGCACCGGCCAGTTCTCGAGGTACTGCCAGGAGGAACGGTCTCCACGCCGCCGGCGCCGGGTCCAGTGCTCCCGATAATAGGGGACCCGCCGTGCGGCGTGCTCCAGCAGAGCGGCCAGTTGCTCGCTTTGCCAGGCCCGCCAGCGCTCCGGACTCCAGGTCTCGCGTTCCCGCGCCTGCTGGACCAAACGTTCCGTTTCCGGGCCGTAGCGCCAGCTCCGCAACTGGTATCCGCGAATGCTGGCGGCCAGCGAACGCAGGGGCGCCGGCATGGCGCTGTAGATAGGCAGGAGAACGCGAGTCACCGGCCGGCCTCCAGCGCCAGTTTGGGAGCCTGAGCCGCACGGGCGAAGTAAGACTCGTGCCACACCGCCAGCATGAGCAGCTGGCGGATCAGCACTCCCAGACGGTCATCGCCTGAAAGGAAGGCCGCGATGGTATCCTGCAGCCGGCGCCGGTCCATGGGACCGCTGCAAACAGGTTGGCGGAAGGGCAACTGCGCAACGATCTCTCGAAGTTCCGGCACGCTGCGCAAGTAGCGGCTCCAGGGCGCCGCAAACCCCCACTTGCGGTGTCTGCGGATGCCTTCCGGCAGGCGGCTGCCGAGGGCCTGACGCAGGATTGCCTTCCCGCGCCTGCCGTGAAACAGCAGCCGGCTGGGAAGAGCGGCCGCGCCCTCCACCAGCCGGTAATCCAGAAAGGGCACCCGGCATTCGATCGAGGCTCCCATGGTCATGCGGTCGTTCCGGTCGAGGATCGAGCAGAGGTAGGTGTGCTGATCGAGGTACATGGCCTGGCGCACCGGCTCGCCCGGATACAGCCGGGAGGCTTCCGCCAGCACACGGGAGCGGTACTCAAACGCGCCGCGCGGTTGAACGCCCAGGGCTGCCAGATCCTCCGGCAGCACGTCCGCCGCGTTGTACAGCACTGAGGTTTCCAGCGGCCCCGCCGCCAGCAGGCGGCCCAGTTTGCCCACCCGCCCGTTTAACTGCAGGGCACGGGCGAGGCCGGGCAGCACGGGGCGCAGCAGCCCCAGGGCAGCGGGGTAGCGCAACGGCGCGTAGCGGACATATCCGCCCAGCGTCTCATCGGCGCCCTCGCCGGACAGCAGGACGGTGACCCTCGGTTTCGCATACCGGGAGATGGCGAAGATATGCGCGTCGTTGCCGTGCACCAGCGGTTCATCGTTCAGCCAGGAAGCTTCGCGCAACTCGGCCGCCATGCCCTGCGCCGGCAGCGACAATTCGTGATGCTGCAGTTCCCAGCGCTCGGCTACCTGCCGGGCCAGCGGCCCCTCGTCGTACCGGGGCTCCTCGAACCGGACGGTGAAGCTGGCCGCCCCGCGGCCGCCGGCCTGCGCCAGGGCTGCCGCCACCGTGCTGGAATCCAACCCGCCGCTGAGCAGAACGCCCACGGGCACGTCGCTGATCCGGCGCAGCGCCACGGCCTCGTCGAAGGTCTCCCGGAACCAGCCGGCGGCGTCGGCGGGCGCCGCGTCGCGCGCCGCGATCGCTTTTTCGTCCAGCCGCCACCATCGCCGGACCGCCACGTTTCCGGCATCCCAACGCAGCGTGTGGCCGGGCAGCAGCCGGTGAATGCCCTTCAACACCGTGTTCTCGCCCGCGGTGAACCGGAAGGTGAGCAGTTCCTCCCAGCAAGCGGAATCGAATTCGCCGGGGATGCCGGCCGCCAGCAGCGCCTTCGGCTCCGAGGCGAAGTACAGGTCGCCGCCCTGCCGGGAGTAATACAGCGGTTTCACGCCCAGCCGGTCGCGGGCCAGGAACAGGGTCCTTTCCGCGGAATCCCAAACGGCCAGGGCGAACATGCCGTTGAGCTCGTCCAGCATGGCCGGACCGCGGTCGGCATAGAGATGCAGCACCACCTCGGTGTCGGTATTCGAACGGAAGCGGTAGCCCCTCGCCTCCAGGCCACGCCGCAGATGCGCAAAGTTGTAGACTTCGCCGTTATAGACGGCGTGGTAGCGGCCGGACCCGTCGCTCATGGGCATGTGGCCGCGCGCGCTCAGGTCCAGGATGGCCAGGCGCCGGGAGCCCAGGAATACGCCCGGCGCCAGGTACTCGCCGGCGTCGTCCGGCCCGCGATGCACCATCGAGTCCCGCATCGCCCGGGCAACCGCGAGCGGCATCCGCACACTGGGATCGGCCGAAACGAAACCGCAGATTCCGCACATGAGATGATTGGGGACGTTAACGGGCGGCCGCGCCGCCCATGACCTGCTGAAACGCCGATTCCCACTGCGGCCGGACGGCCGGCCAGGAACTTTTCTTTGCCAGTTCCCGGGCATTCAGCGCCAGGCGCACGCCGAGTTCGGGGTTTCGCAGCAGCCGCACGATCTGGGCTGCCATGGAGCCGTCGTCGTTGTCCGGCACCAGCAAGCCGGTTTCTTCATGGGTCAGTACATCCGACATTCCTCCCACCTCAGTGCTGACCACCGGCAAACCCATGGCGCCGGCCTCCAGCACCGCCACCGGCATGTTGTCCACGCGATTGGTGTTGATGTAGATGTCGGCGGCATCGCCCTCGCGTGCCTTGGCCTGCGCGTCGAGAAACCCGGGGAAGCGGATGGCGCCGGCCAGGCCCAGGGCCTGCGCCCGCGCTTGAGTGGGAGCCAGACATCCCTTGTCCTGACCGGCCATCACCAGGGTGGCTTCGGGGAACTCGCACCGCACCCGGGCCAGAACGCGCAGCGCCATCTCGGGATTCCAGAGCGGGTGGAAGGTGCGCATCCAAAAGAGGCGGGGCCGCAGCCTGGACCTCAAGCGAAAGCGATACTCCGAGAGGTCCAGCGCGTTGGGGATCACCCGGACGGGCAAGCCGCGGCCGTGCACCTCCCGCGCCAGATAGGGACTGGGGGTCACCACCAGCCCGCCACGCCGCAGCACACGGCGCGACCAGCGCGGATAGCGGGCCATGAAGCCGGGCAGCGCTCCGCCGTGAAGCCACAACACCAGCGCATGGCCGAACCGCCGGCCCAGCAGACTGGCGATGTCCTCGACCACGAAGCTGCTGCCGCCGTAAACCTCCAGAACCAGCACATCGATGGCCCGCGCATGGGCGATCAGCGTCCGCACGATGTCGCCCAGCCTACGGTACCGGTTGAGGCGCGAGGACACCGAGATCACCGGGAAGCCGGCTTCGGAGAACCAGTCCGAGAGACGCTGGCCCTGGGTGGTGACGTAGCCCGGATTCCTGCCGATCATGGGGCCCACGAAGCACAGGCGCGGCGCCTTGCACCCTGTCTCCGGCCGCGCGGCTCCGGAACCCGCTACCGCGATTGTGGAGCCGCCCTTCACAGCTTCGCTCCCGGATACAGCCGGTAGACGTTCCAGCCGCGGCTGGAAAAGACGGGATTCTCACCCGGGAGAACCGCCGGGGTCACCCAGTAATCCGCGCCCCAGGATTCGAACAGGCGTTTGGCAAACCACGGATCGCCCGCGGTGCCGCTGCGCAGCATCGCCTGCCGGCGGGCTGCCTCGACGAAGGCCCGGGGATTGCCTTCCACCAGCATCCCGGCTCCCACCCAATCGTGGATGACGGAGCGCATGGCCCCCACCCGGATCAGGCCCGGCCCGGCGAACTTCGCATCCACGTCCGTGTTGCCGCGAATCCATGCGAGCACGGGTTCCATGTTCTGGCCGAACCAGACGTTGAGCGGGCGGGGAGGAACCCAGGCCGGCCACAAGAACCGGGCCACATCGTCGCCGAGAACCGGAACCCCGCGGAAAACCGGCTGGCGCGCGAAGAGCGTCAACACCAGTACGATCCCTGAGAGCGCGATCACGGCCGTCCTGCCCCAGGGGAAGCGCCGGCTCAGCCAGGTGGAGGCCGCGGCTACACAAAGCGACAGGACAATCAATGAGGGCGCCAGCACGTACTTTCCGGCCCGAACCAGTTGAAAGGCGAAGTGAACCTCAACCCCGAGGCGCCCCAGCAGGGCTTCGACGCCATGGGCCATCCCCGCAACCGCCATGCAGGAGGCGGAGAACACGGCCAGCGCGGCCAGCATTCCGCGATGGCGCCGGAGGCGCCGCCTCAACAGCACGCATCCCAGCCAGGGTCCCAGCAACAGCACCAGCCACTTCAAACGGAACCACATCTTCAGGTACCGCAGCGGATCCAGGAGGAAGCCGGGCATGCGCATGCTCAAGGCCTGCTGCAGACTCGCGCTGTCCACGGACGAAGCATCTCCGAGACCCGAAAAGTACGTCCAGAGATACGGGCTCATGCCGGCCAGCATCAGGACGAGTCCGGCCACCGAGCGCCGCGCAGCCCGCCGCCAGCCGGCGCCGTCGCTGAGCGCCCAGGCCATCTCGGCCGCCGCCAGGGCCGCGATCACGCAGGCCCCGCTGAGCGGGTGGACGTTGACCAGCAGTCCGGCCCCCAGGGCCGCCGCCGGCCAGCCCCTCCAGGACCCGCGGTGCCGGATCCACAACCAGAGCACCCAGGGCAGCAGGGCCAGAAACAGCGTCCGCGGCACCATGGTCCAGAGCCCCGCCACGCCCCACAGCTCATTTCCGGGAGGCCAGAGGATCCCGCGCGAAAAGAACGACAGCACGCCCGCCAGCCAGGGGCCCGCCCAGGATTCAAACAGCGCGTACCAGCCCGCCATGTAAATCAGGCTGGTGACCGCCAGCAGGATGTTGAGACCCCGCAGGTATTCGTGACCCGGCCGGGAAAGCAGCCGGACCAGGTCCACGAACAGCGGCGTGTAGTAAGCGGTGCTGCGCGGATCCCCGGCAATGGCATCGCCTTTCAGCAGTTCCGGATGATCCTTCTTGACACAGATGGTCAGGATGTTGACCTGGTCTCCGCTGATCTGGGAGAAATCGGCCTGCCGGCCCTCCCAGAAGAACCCCAGGGTCACGGCCAGGGCGAAGGCAAGAAAGGCGAGCCGGGCTCGCAAGCGTCCCGGCTCGCGCACGGCCGAATGCTCCTGGGCGCGGGAGAGCGGCCCTGCCATCACGGCCGCGCTCATTCCTCACCCCGCCGGCTGGAGTTCAGCAGAGCCAGTTCCTGAGCCAGGCGGCGGCAGCGCTGGTCCACCAGCGAGAGCCGTGACGCCAGATGGGCGGTCAGAACCATGAAAATCAACAGCCCCACAATCAGGTACAGCAGCGGGGGGTACTTGATCCCCACCAGGTAGGAGATCCGGTCGAAGAACCGGGGAAAGGTGGCAAACAACAGCATTCCCACCCCGATACTGATGAACAGCGAGCACATGGACACCAGCAGTGAGCGCTCGCGGGCGCGCCGCAGCGCCCAGAAGCAAAGGAAGAGCCCGCAGGCCAGCAGGAAAATCCGGGCCTGCGGCGAGATGCTGCCCATCTCCATCACCGGCGGCATGCTACTTCCCGGCCCTCCGGAAGGAGGGCTGCGCCAGCAGGATGCCCAGAATGGCTACCAGCATCTTGGGTGCGTAGAAGAGGGACTTCAGGGGACCGTGCATGGAGTCCCTGCCTTCGTCTTCGTGCATTTGCACAGCGACTTCCAGCACGCGGAAGCCGCGCAGGTGCGAATACAGGATCAGGTCCGCATCCGGCGTCTTCTCCGGAAAGTCCGGCAGAGTGACCCATTGCTCCAGGACGGCGGAGCCCAGGCACTGAAAGCCGGTGGTGGTGTCGGTGAGCTTCTTGCCGGTAAGAAACGAGAGAAGCGCCGCGAATCCCCACGACGCAGCCCGGCGCAGACCCGAGACCCGGTAGCAGCGGCTCTCGGGAAGATAGCGGCTGCCCAGGGTGATATCGGCGTCGCCGGCCAGGACCGGGGCCAGCAACCGGGGAATGTCGGAAGGTTCGTGCTGCCCGTCGGCGTCCATGGTCACGGCCGCCCGCATCTGCTTGCGCAAGGCCCACATCAGGCCGGTATGGAGGGCCGCGCCGTAACCCATGTTGAAGGGCAGACTGATTACGGTTGCCCCGAGTTCCGCCGCCCTTTCGGCCGTATCGTCGCGGGAGCCATCGTTGATCACGACCACCGCGGCGTCCGGCACGACCTCTCCGATCCGGCGGAGGACTCCGGCAATGCTGCGCCCCTCGTTGTGCGCGGGGATGATGACCGCAAAACGCGGCCGGGCGTCGTCAGGTAGCGGCATGGACTATCTCGATTGCGGCAAAGCGTGCGCGACGCCCGGGAAGTCTGCCACGCGGGTGTCTGCCCAACCCGCCAGGGATCTGCTCCGGGCTGCGCGCTGCAGGCGGTCCAGCGCCGGGCTCATCATGGCGGGGTGGTTCAGGACCGCGCACAGGAACAGAAAGATGCCCAACAGGGAGAAGGTGGGCCGGTAGATGTAGAGCAGTTCGCCGCTTACCAGCCCGAACGCCATGGCGGCGAGCAGGGCCTTCATGTCCACCGGCAGAAAGACCCGCTTGCTCACCCGCGCCGCCCTGGCCCCGAGCGCGAGGCGGGCGCGGCTCTCCACCCAGATGGCGTGCAGCCAGCGCAAATAGAGGTACAGGCCCAGCAATCCCAGTTCGGTAACCAGGGTCAGGTACATGTTATGCGGCGAGTCGCCCTGGTTCAGGGCATAGCGGTTGTTGAAGCCCGCCCCGAACGGTATGAGCCAGGGGTGGGACAGCAGTCCGCCCGCTCCTTTCTTCCAGATATCCAGCCGGCCGGCGTCCACCGCCCGGATCTGGCCGGTGAGACTGCTGTCGTCCGTCTGGGACAGCTTGTCGGACAGCTTCCAGCGGTACATCTCGACAAAGCGCTGCTTGATCGAGTCCGGCCCCGCCACCACCAGCAGCGCCGCCACCACCACGCCCAGCGCCAGCATTCCGGCCTGCTGCCGCCTGGCAATGAGAAACGAAAGCAGGCAGAAAGCGGCAAAAACGACCCAGGCGGTGCGCGATCCGGTGACGCCCAGCGCAAGCAGCCCGATGCCGGCGGACCCCAGGGCCAGTAACAGCCGGCCGCTGCCCACCGCCCGCATATTGCGCCAGTATGCGCCGGCGACAGCCAGCAGAAGCATCATGGACAGGCCCGGCATCACCCGGTTGGGCCCCAAGGTGCCCGAATAGGTCTTGGTCCCGTACACGTCGTAGAGCTCACTCCAGAGGCGCGGAACCACCCCGATGCTCTGCAGGCAGATGATCAGGGCCTGGATCGCGCCCAGGAGGAGAAACAGGTCCAGCAGGCGCAGGCACTGCCGCTGATTGCGCACGAAGATGCGGAAGGCGGCATAGGCCAGCACGAAGCCCCACAGGTGGAACAGGTAAATGGCGCTCACCATGATCCAGGTTACATTCCTGCTGGAAAGCGACCAAATTACTGTCACGACATAAGTGATGCTGGCCCAAATACAGAATTTCAGCAGCCACTTACCCGGCCCGTCCTGCTCGAAGAATGCCTTGAGCGGGCGGCGGTACCGGGTCGCCAGGATCAGGATCAGGACCGCGAGGAGCACGTCGTACAGACGGAATTCGCTGTAGCCCACAAGCCGTTGTTTGATCAGCGGGAGGCAGTACCAGTAAGAAGCCGACAACAAAAGCAGCAGGTTAAACATAACTTACTTCCGCGCGGTTTCCGTCACATCGGGAAAGGGCCGGAGTTCGGGGACCCGGGCGTCCGCCTCCAGCAGCCAGGCTTTCCGGCCTTTCATGTACGCCAGCAGGCGGGCGTTCTCCTCCGGTCCCAGGTCATGCGCCCAGACCACCGGCGCGCCGTCGATATCGGCCCGGTTGTACACCCATTCGCGCGAGTTCGAGTGCCGCGGACCGTAGCGCACTACCACCAGGTGCCGTTGCCCGCTGGCCTCCAGCGCTCGCTGGATCCGCATTTTTTGGTCGATCCACTGAATGCGCGGAAAGAGCCTGGGCTGGGCGACGCGGAATGCCAGCAACACCAGCAGGGCGGCCGGGATCGCCCGGAGGTAGAGGAGGCCCAGCGGCCTGCCCCGCCACTTCAACCCCTTGAGTCTCTGTGCGCCGGCCAGCATCAGGATCCAGATGAGGCCGGTGGCTGGTGCGATGTACTGGGCGGTCATCCAGGTGGAGAGGGTCAGAAAGGCGAGGAAGAAGGCCATGGCCGCCCAGGCCACGGCGATCCAAGGCTGACCCGCGGCAGCCGGCGACAGCAGCAGCGGCAGGGTGAAAACCGGCCCGATGTAGTAGTCCCAGATCACCTCGGCCCGGTAGCGCACATCCCGCCAGAGGCGCATCCATCCCGTTTCCTGGCGTTTCGACGCCTCAACCCAGCCGCCGTAGTAGGCCTGCATGGAAGAGTTGCGGTAGACCCGCCCGGCATCCACCTTCCGGCCGATGGCCGAAATGGTGTCATAGGTGCTCGCGTAGACCTGGTACGGGATGCGCAGGGAATTGCCGGTGACCCGGTGGTTATAGTAGGCCATGGCGCCGCCCGTCAGAGCCAGGACCAGCAGCAGAGGCGCGCCGCACCGCCGCAGCAGCAGGCCCAGGGGAAAGCGGCGCTGGCGCAGCGCCCAGACCGACAGGATCGCTGCTACCGGCAGGCTGAGCGCCAACCCTTCGAACGGCCTGGTATTGGCCAGAATTGCCAGGCCTGAGCCCAGCCACAGCGCGCCGGCCGGCCGCGGATCATCGGTGATTCGCCGCGCCGCGCCCAGCACCAGCGCGCCCCCCACGCAGGCCAGCGCGCCGCCCCAGTACGTCTGCGTCCAATAACTGTAGATGCCGAAGTGGAGAGCCGCCGCGGCGCCTCCGAACAGAGCCCAGGAAGGCGAAAACCAGGCTTGTAACATCCAGGTCATCGCGGCGCAGAGCAGGCCCGCGCCCAGCCAAAGTCCCGAGGCCTGTGTGCCGGTCAGGACCTGGCCCAGCGCGAGTAATAGTCCGTTACCCGGAGGATACTTGGACATGTAAGTGGGCTGCTGGATGATATGGAAACTCTCGAAATGAATCCACATCGGATGCGGCGGATTGGTCACGCGTCCCGAGGCGAAGGTGTCGCCGGCCAGCGCGTAGCTGAATTCGTCGTGTCCGCGGGGCGCCGGCACTCCGGCCACCAGGCCGGCCAGGGTGCTGCCCGCAAGACCGGTCAGAAACATCAGAAACACCACGGTCCGCTGCCGGCCGGCCAGCGCCGCCAGCCGGGCTTCCAACCGGGCGAACCAGTGCGCGCCGGTTTTCGGCTTCAACAGGACTAGGGTGAGCAGCGGCGCCATGACGGCCACGTAGGCCGCCAGCTTGGGGTTCTGCCGGACGATCTCGACCAGGCCGGTCACGCCTCAGTGGCTCTCCTTGTGAGGTTGCAGCCAGCCGCCGGCCGTCACCGCGCCGCGGGTGCGCGATCCCACAGTCTGCTCCAGCCACCGGCACTGACTCTCAAGCGCGCTGCGCACGTCGAATTCGGTCAGAAAATGGCGGCGCGCCTGCGCGCCCATCCGTTCGCGAAGCAGCGGCTCGGCCAGCAGCGTTTCCACCGCCGCCGCGATCGCCCCGGGGTCCCCGGGGGGAACCAGCAGGCCGTCCTGGCCGTGGCGCACCACTTCGGAGACTCCGCCCGTTCTGGACGCAACCACCGGAGTTCCCACCGCCATGGATTCGATGTTCACCAGCCCGAACGCTTCACTGCGGCTGGGGACCAGGGTCAGGGCGGAAGTGCGCATGGTCCGAAGCACTTCTCTCAGCGGCACCGCGCCGCGGAAACAGCAGCGGTGCAGGACGCCCAGCTCGCGGGCCAGGCTGATATACTCGTCCCGGCAGGGTCCATCGCCCAGGAAGTGAATCTCGATCCCCGGAAAACGCGGGAGGAGCAGGGCCGCCGCCCGGATGGCCTCTGCCTGGCCCTTGGAGTGGTCCAGTCTTCCCGGACAAACGATGCGAAAAGGGGCGCGCTCCGCGGCGCCGTCCGCTCCCGCGGTCTCCAGGGGATCCGGAATCGCGTAATGGAGGACGTGCGTCCGCCCCGCCGGCACGCCGAAAACGCACTGCAGGTCGGCCTCCGCGCAGCGGGTGTTCGCCACCACGTGAGTCGCAAGCCGGTACACCAGGCGCTTGCGAGCCTGCTGCAGGCGGCCGTTCATCTTCCGCAGCGCCCCGCTCAGGTCCAGCCCGATCTGGCCGCTCAGGGTGTGATACCAATCGATCCGGCACGGTACCCGGTGGAAGGCGGCCACGATCATCATGACGTTGCTCGCCGCGAAGTTGGAGATCACGCAATCGGGCCGGTAGCGGTTCACCAGCTCGGAGAAGAACCGGGCGTCGCGCAGGCGGACAGGCCGCTTGGAGGGCCATTGCTCAATTCTCAGCCCGTTGTCCCGGTGTTCCCCGCGGCGGGGCTCGGTCAGCAGGACCACCCGGTGGCCGCGGGCCGCCAGCTTGCCGCCCAGTTCGTGAAAATAGCGGGGAATGGCGCGGTCCCCGCCCGGAGTTCCGATCACAAAACGGTAGCAGGATGCGCCTGTCACAGCGTTTTCAACTCCGCAGCGGGGCGGCCGCGTCCAGCGCCTGGCCCGGATGGGGCTTGCCGGCAATGTCCAGCAGCGCGCGCACCCGCTCCACATAGTGGTCGTAAGTGAACCGGCCGGCGGCGGCCATCCCATTCGCCGATTCGCGCTCCCACTCGGAGGGGTGCGCGAGATACCAGGCGATCGAAGAGACGAACTCGTCCAGATTCAGGGGAGGGTGCGCCCGGCCGGTCTGGAATTCTTCCAGATACTGCGGAATGCTGCTGACCGAACCCGCCAGCGGCACTGCGCCGTAGGCCATGCCCTCGCTCAGGACCTTCGGCCATCCCTCGCTGCTGGTGGCCGGGAACAAGGTGAAATGGGCCTTGGCATAAAGGGGCGCCAGGGCCGTGCGCGGCAGCCAGCCGTGAAAATGCACCTGGTCCCGCAGGCCTCGCCAGTTCGCCATCCGCACGAACGCGCTGCGCTCCGGCCCGTCGCCGACAAGATCCATCTCCGCGGGGATTCGCCGTTGTACCAGCCGCTCCAGGATTCCGATGCAGCGCTCCACGCCCTTGGGGCGCTCCAGGCGGCCCACGTACAGCAGCCGTACCGGCTCCCCCAGTTGCTTCTGGCGGACCATGTCACGAGCGCCCGCGGCTTCCTCCGCAGTAAGGCAAGGGTTCAGAAACGAATGAACATGGCCCGGCTGGCCGGACCAGTTCCCATTCACGGTGACGGCGGCGCGATGCAGGGTTCCCCGCAGCCACCGCCGCTGAAAAGCGTAAGACCAGCTCTCGCGTCCCTCGGGCGCCCAATTTCCCGCGTACTTGATCCAACGCCGGGCCGGACGCTTCGCAAAGGCCAGCAGCAGCGAGGCCAACAGGCTGATGTTGGCCGGGCAGCGCACTTGCACGGCGTCGGCCCTCTTCAGCTCGCGCCACACGGCCGCGGCGTATTCGGGCCAGGCCCTCACAATGCCCAGCTTGGCGGGCCAGCCATCCCCGCCCGACGCGCGTACCGTCCGGACCCGCACCCTCTCCGAGCGATAGGGCAAGGAACTCGCCGGCGCGGGTCCGGGCAGGAGCGGGGCCAGGTGCACGACTTCGTCGAACAACTCCGCCAGGCGGTCGATCTCGCGAACTGTGGGTCCCCAACCTACCAGGCCGCCCTCGGAGCGGAAATGAGGCGTGTGGGAGACGATCAGGAATCTCATCTTTCGGAGGCCCGGGGGGCCGCGCCGGTCGGCACGCAGCAGGGGGCCGGGCCGCGCCCGACCAGTTCACGGAAGATCCGGTCGTACTGGCAGGCGCTGCGCCGCCAGGTCAGCTCGGAGAGCGCCCGGCGCCGAGCCGCCTCTTCCATCCGCGCTCGCCTGTGGCCGTCGCTCAGCAGGTCCACTACCGCTGCCGCGACCGCCGCGGAATCGCCCTCCGGAACGGCCACACCGGTCACGCCGTCCACGACGGCTTCCAGCAGCCCGGAGTTGGCCGAAACCACCGCCGTCTTGCCGCAGAGCGCCGCCTCAACCACGGAGATGCCGAAACCTTCGAACTGGTCGCCGGCATGCCGGCTGGTCATCACGAACAGGTCGCAGCAGTTCAGCCATTCCAGCAGCTCGCAGCGCGAAATGCGTCCTGGAAAATGCACATGGCCGGCAACGCCCAACCGCGCGGCCAGCGCCGCGCACTCGGCCTTCATGGTTGGCAGTCCGGCCGCCACGTAGTGCGTATCCGGCAGGCGCTCCAGGATGCGCGGCAGCGCCCGGATCACAATGTCCTGGCCCTTGCGAGGCGTCACGTTGCCCACGGTGAGCAGGACCCGCTTGCCCTCGAGTCCCAGCCGGGCGCGCAGCCGGCGCACTTCGTCGGCCGGCAGGACGGTGAAGTAATCGGCGTCCGCCCCGTTGTGAATGGTGCAGCTTCCGGCGGGAGCGGCGCCCATCGCCAGCGCGTTCTGACGGGTGTAGTCGCTCACTGCGATCACCCGGCGGGCGCGTCGCAGCGCCCAGCGCTTCAGCTTGCGCTCCGGCCCCTGCGGCACGCGGCCGTGCTCCACCGCCACGAGCGGCGCCGGCCGGACCACGCCGGCCAGGGCCGAAAGGTACAGGGCGCCATCTCCGGTGGCCGCCACCAGGTCGACCGCGGAGCGCCGCAGCACCCGGGCCAGCACCGCGAGGCGATAGCCCGCGAACGCCAGGGAATTCCCCTTCCGCCGCAGACGGATCATCTCGAACGGCTGGCGCCGGTTGAACTCCGCGATCTCCTCCTCGGAGGCGAAATCCTGCGGCGAAAGCACCAGCACTTCCCATCCCCGGCACTGCAGATGAACGGCCAGCTGGTGCGCGTGGGTGCCGATCCCGCCGGGTCCCGGAGGGAACTCGGTGGAGCAGATGGCTATTCGCACGCCATCCTCGCCAGCGGCAGCCGGGAGGCGCTCAGCAGCGGAATCCGGGGGTGATTCCGCAACAGGGCTTCGGCTCCGCGGCTGTTTCGCCGGATCTCGCTCACCGTGAGCGGCAGCGAGAGCAGTCCGAAGAGCGCCTTCGCCACCCGCTTGCCGAGCCCGCCCCGCGCCTGCAACGTGCCGGCCGCCGCGATCCAGAGCATCTCGCGCACCTGCCGCGGCTGGTAATAGCGCCTGGCCAGGTAGATCTCCGATACGCTCGGCACCACCCGTTTCCAAACGCGGTTCCGGCTGTGCCCGTAAGTGACGACGCGCGCTTTATGGACCCGGAGTCCCCCGCGCGGCGCGTGATGGTGCAGTACCGATGCCTGGGGATTCAGAACCGCCAGGGCCCCCGACAGGGTCAGGCGCATCCCCAGGTCGCAATCGGCGCGCTGTCCCCGGTTGTACGCCAGGTCAAAGAGCCCCGAGCGGGAAAGGGCCTGCGTGCGCAGGAGCAGATTCCCGGCCGGAAAGACGTCGCTTGCCCGCATCAAGCGGAAGGAGGCCGGCAGCGGCCCGGCGTCCGGCTCATGGCAGATCCCGCAGGATACGTCCGCGCCGGTCTGCTCGAGGGCGGCCAGGTGTTGTTCGATCAGATCGGGCGGGAGTTCGATGTCGTCGTCCAGCAACAGCACGTAGCCGCTGCGCACCGCCTCCAGCGCGGTGTTCCGCGAGCTGCACTGGCCGGCCTCATCCAATTGAATCACCTGCAATCCGATTCCGGGAAACTCTTCGGCGCTCAGGCGTTCCCTCCGGTCCGCGGGAGTCTGGTCCACCACCAGGGTTTCGACCGGCCGCACGGTCTGATCTCCCAGTTGGCGCAGGACCTGCCGCAGATACGGATACCGGTCCACCGTGGGGACGACGGCGGTCACCGGCGCGGCGCCGGCCGGCCCGCCCGCAGGAAAGCGATAGGGCGCCGGATCCGGCCTCGGACTGAAGGAGCGCAGAGCGGCGGCGAGCGCGCGCAGCGCGCCGATCCCCATCTCGCCGTTCATGAGACTCCGGCCGGCGGCCCACAAGGTCCAAAAGAGACCGAAGCGGGACAGCAGGAAGAGCCACTCGTCCCGCCAGGGCAGCCGGACCCGGGACTCCGGAGCGCCTCCTTGCAGGAGTGCCGGACAGTGCCGTACGAGAACCCCCCGGGTGAGGTAGCGGTGTCCCAGTTCCAGGCCGGCCGCATCCAGGCTCTCAAACCCGGCGGCGGGGCCGCCCATGCGGACCAGCACGTCGCGCCGCAGCAGGCAAGTCCGCAAGGAAAGCCGCCAGGAGGTCGCCTCCATCGCGGCTTCCGGGTCGCGGTTGAAGACCCAGGTGGGCTGCACAAAATCCATCCGGCCGGGCAGCCCCTTCATCCCCAGGCAGAGACCGGCATGCCAGACGTCGCCGGGTCGCGCGAGAACGGCATCCAGCAGGCCTGCCGGCGGAATCCCCAAAGCCGAGTCCCGGAACAGCCAGGCTTCAGCGCCGGATGACGAGGCGCGCCGCGCCACCACTTCGGCCACTTCGCCCGGCGTGCGGCCGCAGAGGTACACCCGGCCGCGCGGCCACTCCGGCGCGGAGGCGCCGCCCAGCCAGATGAGGTCAATTCGCGAAGACACGGGAGAAGGCGATGAAACAGGTCTGGCGGTAGAGACGCACGAAAGCGGCAATCTGGCTGTCGAGGCGGAAACGCTGCCGCACGCGGGCCGGACCGTTCTCCGCCATGGCCGCGCGCAGCCGGCCGTCTTCGGCCAGCCAGGCCAGTCTCTCGGCCATGGCCCGCGGGTCCCGGCGCGGGGTGACGAAACCGGTTACGCCGTCCTCGACGTTCTCGGCCAGACCGTCGGCGTCGGAAGTCACCACTGGCAGGCCGGTGGCCTGGGCCTCGATCACCGCGTTGCAGAATCCCTCGGAAACGGCGGCGTGCAGAAAAACATCGGCCCAGTGCATCTCGCGCAGTACTCCCTCCGCGGGCAGCGCGCCCAGCAGGGAGACGCAATCCTCCAACCCGAACTGTCTCCGGCAGAACGCCACCGCTTCCAGATGGTCCCCGCCGCCCACGATGTGAAACTCGACCGCAATCCCCCAATACCGCAAAAGCGCTATCGCTTCCAGGGCGAACTCATAGCCCTTCTTCCACTCCAGCCGGCCGACGCTCAGGACGCGCAGCGGGCGGTCCGCGGCGCCGAGCCGCGCAGGCTGCGTGCGCTCCACCGGCTGGAAGAAGGAGATGTCGATGGCGGGAGGAATGAGGACTTTCAGCTTGGTGGGAGGGCAGCCCCGGCTGCAGGCCCGCACCCACAGGTCGTGCCCCAGGCAGTGGATCGCATCGGCCGCCGCCCAAACCGCCTTATAGTAACCGGGCCGCTCGAGTTCGGCGAAGTTCAGGTCGAAACCGCGAAAACTGACCACGACCGGACAAGCCAGCAGATCCCGGAGGTACATGCGTTCGGCCGCCAGGGTGCCGAACTCAAAGTGCACCACGTCGGGCCGGGCGGCCAGCAACTCCGCGTCCAGGTAAAGGCGCCGGGGAGTCTCCACACCGAAGTAGCGCCATCCCCTCGTCAGGTATCGCCAGGTTCCCAGGGGATTCAATGCCAGCACGCGGAGCAGGGCCGGCAGCACCAGCAGGAGGGCGATTCCGTGAGGGCGTACGGGCCAGCAGACCCGGACCTTCAAGCGGCGCGGCGGTTTCAGCAACTGCGGAAAGCGCCGCCAGGCCTGCCGGTTCAACCGCCTGCAGATCACATCCACCCGGAGCCCGCTCTGCGCCAGCCCTACGACCTTGTTCACGATGAAGGTCTCCGAGGGCTCGGGAAAACCGGCCAGAACCAGGGCGACTTTCACAGCGCTTCTTCCTGCAATTGCGCGGCGCCCGCCAGGGCTCGGGTTGCGGGCTGCGCCAGCGAGCGGTACAGGGCCAGAAAGGCTTCGGTCTGGGCCGGCAGCGCGAAATCGCGCAGCACGCGCTCGCGGGCCGCCCGGCCCATGATTCTGCGCCTTTCGGGGTCGAAGGCCAAGGCTTCCAGACAGGCGGCCAGCGCTTCTGTGTCGCGCGGAGCCGCCAGATACCCTTCTACGCCGTGCGTCACCGCTTCCCCCATTCCGCCGCAGTCGGAAGCGGCCACAGGCAGGCCGCAGGACATGGCTTCGAGCGCCGCATTCGAAATACCCTCGCTCAGGCTGGGAAGGAGGAAAACGTCCGACCGGCGCAGTTCGTCCCGGACCTCCTCGGGCCCCAGCGCCCCGCGCAGCCGCACGATGCTCTCGAGGCCCAGGTCGTGAATGGTGAACAGGACGCGCTGGCGCTCGGTCTTCACTCCGTCTCCCACGATGTCGTAGAACAGATCGAGGCCGCGGTCCTTCAGCCGCCGGATGGCCACCAGCGCGTATTCGTATCCTTTCACCCAGTTCAGCGAGCCCACGGAGATAATGCGCAATTGCGCCGAACGCCGGGCGCTTTGACCCGCCGGAATGAAGAACTGGGGATCGACCGCCGGCCGGATCACCACGGCCTTGGTGCGATCCAGTCCCAGCGCCTCGGCCTCCTGCACGATTCTCTCGGAGACCGCGTGTACCGCCGCGGCGCGCTCAAATGTCCGGCGGATCCCATCCACCAGCTCGCGGCGTGCCGGATTGTGGGGCGCCACCTGGATCTGCGAGCCCCGGCAGCTCACCACTACCGGACAGCGCAACAGATCGAAGAGCGGGAGAAAATCGACGGCCGCGAAGTTCCACTCGAAATGGGCGACGTCGGCTCGCACGCCCGCGAAGGGCAGGAGCCGCGTGAGCCACTGGCCGAGGCCCGTGCGGTCTCCGGCGTGCGACCAGGCGGCGGCCAGGATCCGCGGCGTGCCGCCAGGACTGCGCAGGAAGGCAGCGCACAGCAGCCGTCCCAGGGTGAACAACCGGCCGAGCCATCCGCCCGACCATGCGGGGACCCGGATCAGTTCGACCGGCCCCGAAGCGGCGTTCCCGGGAGCTACGGCACTGGCCGCCACCGCTACCCGCACGCCGGCCTCCAGCAATGCATCGATGCGCCGCCGGATGAAAGTCTCCGGCGGCCAGCGAACGCCGATGATCAGTATCTTCACGGCCTTGCCGCCCCGAACTTATCCAGCCATGCCGCGAAGGTCAGCAGCATGGAGACGGTGTAGCCATCCACGGGAGAACGCTCCGCATGGAACCGGTCGAGCAAACCTCGGATGGCGCTGCGCGACACCAGGTCGTGGAGCGCGCTGCGTTCCCACAACAGGCGGCACTCCAGCCGTTCCCACTGCCCCGGCGAGAAGAACTGCACTTCCCAGTTGCGCTGGACGGCTCCGTCGCCGGTGACCATCCTCGACAGCTTGCGGAAGATCCGCTTGGGCAGCAGCCAGGTGTTGTACGCCCGGTAATGGAACAGATCCGCGTCGTAAACCTGCCACTCAATGCGCGCCAGGTCTGGGGCGAACTGCTTGAGGAATTCGATCTGCAGCTGACGGGAGCGCACCATCGAGGTGGGCACCGTGCAGAAGTAATCCATCACCCGCGGATCGAAAAAGGGCATGCGGGGATAGACGGCCTCCTGGTACATGCGCAGGCTGGCCAGGGTCCAACGGTAGGCCCACTGGTTGGTCTTTACGGCCTTGATCCGAAAATCCGCTTCCCCGATATCCTCCAGGCGGTCGAATTCGCGGCGGATCAGGCCGCGCGCCACGCGCTCGGGAGATTCGCCGTTCAGGTTCGGCCGGCAGAGGTTCTCCAGCAGCCAGTTGCGGCCGCGCTTCTCCAGCCGCCGCAACAGGTGGTTGAAAGCCAGGTCGGGCCCGGCGGAGCCGTTCAAACCGGCCAGTCCCATGTCATCGCAGAAAACATCGCCCCAGTGAGCGGCCAGGACAAATTCGGATTGGTCCTTCAGCCAGTCGGCAACGTCCGCCTGCCGGGCCTGGGTCAGGTCCTGAAAGCCCTCGGTGGCCATCAGGACGGAGTCCAGCCGGTCAAACAGGTAGGGCCGGATGGTGTGGGACTTGAAACTCAGGTTGCGGGCACGGGCGATCTTCGCCGCGATGCGGGTTTCGGGCGAAGTATCGGCGTAACCGTACGAGTAGGCCACCAGCGGAATCCCAGGCTCCACGCAGGCGGCCACGGTCCGCGAATCCAACCCGCCGGAGAGGGGCAAAGCGATCACTCCGTCCCGGGTCTGATCCTTCAGCACGTCGCCCATCAGAACCGCGAACTCGCGCAGCTTGGCGCCGGCATCGCCGGCGGCCGGCTCGTGCTTCCATTTCCAGTACGCTTGCTGGCGGAGCAGCCGGCCCTGGGAATCGAAATCGTAGCGGGTGGCCGGCCGCAGCACCTGAACGCCGTCCAGATGGGTGCGGTCTTCCGGAAAGAAGCCGTAAGCGAAGAAACCGCTCAGCGCGGCCCAGTCCAGCCGCCGGTGGGATGCCGCATAGACGGCGGGTGAATAGGTGCCCAGCACCGGCCCCCCGCCGCCGCTGGTGTAGTAGACGTGCACGCTGCCCGCGCGATCGGTCCATACCGACCATTCGCGCCGGGACTGGTTCCAGGCCGCGACCACGAAGCGTCCTGCCAGATGCTCCGGACGCTCCGCGCCGCGCTCCAGGTCCAGCAGGAAACTCGCCAGGCAGCCGGCGGTATCCCCGGGCGCGTCCTGGTAGCGGTAGATCTCCCCGGCCGCCCAGGCCGTCCACTGCCGGGTGCCGGCCTTGGCCAGCGGCGGCCGCTTGCGGTCGCGGTGCACCTGTGTGGTCATCCGCCAGCCGGGCGCCCGGCATTCGGTGTCCACGCTCCGGCTGATGCGGGCGGGGAGCGCCGGAGCGGGAGCCGGGCGAAAATCGAGCAGCAGATCGGCGAATGCGAGCATCGTCAACTTCGAATGGAAGACAACGCGATCAGGAGATGATCTCGCTGTATAAGTCTTCGTACTGCCGGACCTCGCGATCCAGCGTGTAGTTCTCGAGCACGCGGCGGCGGGCCGCGGCGCCCAGCGAGCGGCGCAGTTCCTGCGACGAAGCCAGCAGGCCGAGCGCGTGCGCCAGCGAATCCACGTCACCCGGCTGTGCCAGCAGTCCGTTCGCGCCATTCACAATCACATCCCGCGATCCGGGCACGTCGGTGGCAACACAGGCTTTGGCGCAGGCCATCGCCTCCAGCAAGGCTATGGGACAGCCTTCGATGCGCCACTTGGCCCAGGTGGGGAGAGCGAAAACATCGGCTTCGGCAAGCAAGGCCGGGACATCGGCCACTCCGCCCAACAGGTGGACTCGTTTCTGCAGGTTCAGCTCTCGGATGAGCGCTTCCAGCGAGCGGGTGTATTCCTGATCCAGCGGGCTGCCCGCCAGCCAGAGATGCAGGCCGGGGTGGCGCGCCGCCGCCCGGATCAGCGTGGGATGCCCCTTCACCGGCACCAGTTGCGCCACACAGGCCACCACAACCTGGTCCTCGCCGATGGCCAGTTTCCGCCTCATCTGCAGCCGCGATGGAACCTCGGGCGAGTACTGGGACGCATCCACGCTGGGCGGAATCAGCCGTCCCCGGCCGCGCAGCGCGGGCCTGTCCAAGAAGCGGGTCATGATGTCGGTGTTCTGCGCCGCGACCCGCCGGGCCAGGAGACTGCGCACATACCAGGAGCGCCGCCAGCCCATGTTCTTCTTCGTGTAGATCCAGGCCCGGGCGCCGGCCATCCGCGCGATGAGCGGCTCGGTGTAATCGTCAAGGTAATGAAACGAGTGCCAGAGCGCAAAGCGATAGCGCCGGAACGGCTGTGCGGCTTTCCAGGCCCGGTAGGCCAGGCTGGCCAGCGGACGTGCCTCGAGGGTGAACGGCGCTTCCAGAAAACGGGTAGCCACCCGCTCCGCCTCCGCATCCAGCGATCCGCCCTTGCGCAGCACGCAAACGGCGGGTGCGAACCGGTCGCGGTCGAGCCGCTCGATGATGTTCATCATGGCCCGGCCGGAGCCGGCCGTGATGAAGTTCGGGATAGTGAACAGGACGGGTACGGGCACAAGCGCGCTTCAGGGAGTTCCCACGTTGAGCGCCAGAGAGTTGGATCTCCGGCCGGCCACCTCGATGTACACCTGCGCGGCGCCGGGGGGCGTGGAGTCGGGAATGACGGCGTTGATCTGGTACAGGCCCACCCAGTCGGGCGCCAGTCCCGCGAAGGTGACGCCCGCCGCGGCATCGGCGACGCTCACCGAGGGGGCCTCCACCGTATAGGAGAGCGGATCGCGCGGGGCGGGCATCCCTGCCGGCACCGCGGGCGTCGCCGCTCCGAGGCCGGTGGCGAACAGCGAAACAATCTCGCCCGGTTTGGCCCCGTCCCCGGCGATCGCAAGCAGGCCGGGGGTGGCCGGTTCGACCCGCACTTCCACTCCCTGGCTGGCCCCCGCGGGGCTCACCACCTCCAGCGTGGCGGGGGAGCCGGCCTCCAGATCGGCCGGGAGTTGAGCGTTGATCTGGCCGGGCGAAGCGAACAGCAGGGACGCGGGCTTCTGATTGACCGTCACCCAGCTGCCGGCCAGCTCGGCCGGCCAGGCGCCGTCAGCCTGCGCGGTGTTCCCCGTGGTCAGGTTCGATCCGTATAGCGAGATCACGCCGCCGGGCGCGACGCCGTCGTCGCTCACCGCGCGGGCGGTGCCCGCATTCATGATGCTCGCCGCGCTGACCGAGGGCCGCGCGAAGGCAACCGCGCCCGGCTCCGCCTGAAGCACGAACACCCCGAACTCCGGAGCGGTGTGCTGCAGGTCGATCCCCGTCACCTTCCCCGCCAGGGGCGCCACCTCGGTCAGGTTCATGGGGATGGAAACCGGCTGGCCGTCGTACCTGCCGGTCAGGACCGGCCGCCCGAAGTAGTTCTGGGCATCCCGGATCTCGAAGTTGGTACCCGCCGGCATCACTTTGGAAAGGTCCACGGCCACGGACGGCTGCCGGGTCCAGTTGTAGATCACGATGTGGGCCCGGCCGGGCTCGTACTTGTTGGGCCGCACGAAGACCCTGGTGTCGCGCGGGTAAGCGCTGGAGAAGGTGCTGTTCTGATCGAATCCGGTGGCCGCCCTCCAGCCTGCGAAGGTGAAGATCTCGTCGGACCCGGTCTGGGTGTTGTTGAAGTGGAACGGGCGGCCGGGAGTGCCGTCGCCTCCGTGATAGGCGTTGCGGTCCCAGGTGCTGGTCTGCGCCAGCTGCCCAACCTGGTTGTCGGCCAGTACCCCCCGCGCCACGATGGTGTTGCCGCTCACCGTCTGATTCTGGAAACTGCGCATGAAGAGCACTCCGGTGGTGCCGTTGTGCCCCGCCACCAGGTAATTGTCCAGCACCACCGCGTCGCCGTGATCGCCTTTGTATCCGCACTGCAGCGCCTGCTTGCCGGCGGGACGCTGGTAGGTGTAGTTCTGCACGACGCGCAGCCGGGCGATGGGATTCGGCCGGCCGCCTCCCGGGATCGTGGCGAACCACAAGTCGGCATCGGCGTTGGCGAACGAAGCGTTGCCCTCCACGGAGAAGCCCTTTACCTCGCCGCCTTCCCCGTAAGCGTTCACGCCCGTGGTGAAATTGCGAAACCAGATGGAGTCGTGGATCAGGACCGTTCCGGAGTTGTTCTGGGCGTACACTCCGGAACCGCGCCGCCATGGGTTGGCGGGCGTACCGGGAGGCGTCGAGGTATCCAGGACACCGTTGCCCCACACGATACAGCCGTAGATCTCGCCGCCCTCCGCCTGGTTCCAGAAGCCGATGCCGGGGTGCCCGGTATCGTGAATGATCAGGTTGATGGCTTTGTGCCCGCCGGTCCTCCCATGCAGGTTCAATCCGGTGGGCCGCGACCCGCCCGGACCGCTGCGCTCAGGACTCGAGTTGGTGATCTCGAAACCCCAGAACCAGGTGTGCGCGCCGGCCGCGTGAATGCCGCCATCCACGGTGGCCCGCTCGCCGGGGTATTGCCGCACGAAGATGGGCCTGCCCCTGACGCCCGTCAGGTTGCTGACGAAGACTGTGGCCCCGCCCCTCCCGTAGGTGCCGCCGCGCAGCCAGATCGTGTCGCCCGGGGCCACCGCCGTCTTCCCCGAAAGCGCGGTCGCCAGGTCCCAGGGATCCGCGATGGTGCCCGCACCGTCCGGCTTCCCGGAGGGCGCAACGTAAAACTCCCGTCCTCCGGTGACGATCGGCTGGGCGGAGCCGGCGGGCAGCGCCGCCAGGAACAGAAGACACGCGTTCAGCCAGGTTCTCATTTTGCCGCCTCAGTTCAGGAGCCGTGCCAGGCCGGGGATCGAAGCAGGAGGATCGAGACGCGGCAGCAGACGGAAATCGGAATCCGCGTCCGCCGGCCTCGGCTCGGTGGTGAAAGCCCAACGGTATCCGGCTTGCTCGACCTCCTGCCGGGAGTCCGGGTTGTAGTCGCCATTGGGGAAAGCGAACGCCCGGCAGGGCTGTCCCAGACGCCGCTCCACTTCCGCTTTGGAGTCGCTCAATTCGCGCCATCGCACCGCCGCGGGCTGAGCGGCGTGATGCAACTCGTGGCTGACCCCGTGACTGCCCACCTCCACGCCGGCGGCGCTCAACTGCCTCACCTGCTCCCACCGCAGCATGCGCATCGAAGGAAACCGTTCCCGCAGCCGCTCGCCCTCACCGGATGGAAACTGGTCCCGCAGGCCGGCCATCACGCTTGAGCGAACCTCCGCCCCGGCCGTTTTCAGCCGGGTGCGCAGCGCCTGGTAGGCCTGCTCGCGCTCCCCCCGGGTGCGCAGGCTCCACGACAATCCGAACGCCTCCACCTGTTGCGCCCGGCCGTGGAGCAGCAGCAGCGCGATCTCCGAGGTCCACAGCAAACCGGCATCGTCCAGCGGGTTGGTGGTCACGAACAGCGACCAGGGCAGTCTCGCCCGTTCCAGAACTTCCGCGGCCAGCAGGTTGTTGGCATACCCGTCGTCGAAGGTGATCATCACAGCCGGGACCTTCCCCCGGCGCAACTCATCCTCGAGGCCGGCCGCCGCAACGGTTCTACGCCGGCTGAGCAGCTCCACATGCTTGCGGAAATCCGGCAGCAGGTGGAAATTGCGCTCCAGCCGCGGGTCCTGCTTGCGCTCGACCACTCCGTGATAGCAGAGAATCCGCAGGCCGCGCCGCGCCGGCTTCAACAGCCCGCCGGCGTATACCCGCGCCCGCTCCAGCCAGACCGGCACGCTATCCCGCCCTGACCGCGCACGCTTCCGTCTCGCGCGCCGCTCTGTGCAGCCAGTTGCAGTGCTTCTCCTGCCACAGGGCCAGGCTGAGCAGCATCCAGATGCCCGATCCGAAATCCGACTCGCCCCTCAGGTGCCGTTCAAAATACCGCCGCAGGCCGCGGGCATCGAACGGCAGCCCCCCAATTTCACGGCGCGCCAGCACGCAGTCCTCCACGATGCCCTGCAGCGGCCCGCGAAACCAGCGCCCCAGGGGCACGGAAAAACCCCGCTTGGCGGCCGTCTGCCGTCCGCAGCGGCGAACCAGCGAGCGGCGCAGCGGCAGTTTGCCCACGTTTTTCGCCGGGTCCAGGCATTCCCTCCAGTCCAGGCGGGCAGCCACGCTCAACACCTCGCGGTCCAGGAGCGGGACACGCACTTCCAGCGAGTGGTACATGCTCGCCCGGTCGACCTTCAGCAGGACCATCGACAGGTGGGTGGTGAACTCGTTCCAGCGCATCCAGGCGGCGGTCTCGTCCAGGCCGGCGCCCCGGTATTCGAAGGACCGGTACTCCTCCGGCCAGGCCGGCAGGTCGGGGAAGATGGCTTCAAGGTCGGCTTCGGCCATGACCGAGTGTTTCGCCCGGTACCAGGCCCCGATGGATGGCCGGCGCACGTTGTATCCCACGCTCCCGCTCCCGCACGCCCGTCCCACGAAATAGCGCAGGGACCGCTTCCAGCGCGATCCGGCAAAGTGATGAGCCTGCCGCAGAACCGAGCCGAAGCGGCCGGCATATCCCCAGAACAGCTCGTCGCCTCCGTCTCCGGAGAGCACCACCTTGACCTCGCTGCGCGCCAGGCGGCTCACCAGCAGGGTCGGAAAGATGGATTCGTCGGCGAAAGGCTCGCCGCAGGCCTCAACGGCCTCCGGCAGCAAGGCGTGGATCCGCTGCGGATCGGCGATCTCCACCTGGTGTGAAAGGTCCAGCTCGCGCGCGTACATGGCCGCGTCCGAGCTTTCGTCCATGGTCTCGTCCGTCACGCCTATGGTGAAAGCCGGAATGGCGCCAGGGTGCGCTCCCCGCATCGCGGCGGCCACCAGCGGCGAGTCGATCCCGCCCGAGAGGAAAGCGCCGACCGGCACATCGCTCGCCAGGTGGCGCGCCACCGAGCGGTCAATGGCGGCATCCAGAGCTTCCGCTGCCCGGGTTCCCCGAAGGTCCGGCTCGGTCTCCAGCGGGAACTCGAAGAAACGCCCCTGCCGGATGCCGCCCGGCCCCGCTTGCATCCAACTGCCCGCCTCCAGAGCGCGGGTCCTCTCCAGAATCCCGTACGGAGCGGGAATGTAGCCGAGACGAAGATAGAGGGCCAGTCCGCGCTCATCGGTCCGCGCATCCCGGCTCCAGGGATGGGCCAGGATCTGATCGTATTGCGAGGCGAACACCAGGCCGTGCGGGTGGGAGAGGTAGTAGAGCGGCTTGATCCCCGCGTGGTCGCGCGCCAGCAGCAGGGTCCCGGCCAGCGTGTCGTGGAACGCCAGCGCGAACATGCCGTTGAAGCGGGCCAGCGCTTCCGTGCCCCACTCCGCCAGCGCGTGCAACACCACTTCGGCATCGCCGGTCGAGCGGAAGCGGTAGCCCTTGGCCTGCAGTTCCGCGCGCAATTCCCGGTACACGTAGACCTCGCCGTTGAAGACGAGCACGTAGCGGCCGTCGGCCGAGAGCATGGGCTGATGTCCGGACGGTTTCAGGTCCAGAATCGAAAGCCTCCGGAAACCGAGGGCGCAGCGCTTCCCGTCGCTCCAGAAGCCCTCGTCGTCGGGCCCCCGCCGCGCCATCAGGGCGGTCATGGTCCGGACGGCGGCCGGGTTCAGATCCGGACTGGAAGGCTGTCGCCACTCACCGCAGATACCGCACATGGGAATCAGCCGGCCCGCTTTCGTGGATTTTTGCGGGCCACCACCATCAACATATGGCCGTCCCTCCCGCCGAACACCGCCTCGGCCAGACGCTTGGAGAACCGGGCGCCCCGCTGAGACTGCAGCCAGCGATAGAACGCGAACTCCTCCAGCAGCAGCCGGTGAGGGTACAGGCGGTGCCGGGAAAGGATCTCGAAATCGTGCCGCGCCACCAGCGAAGTGAACTCGCCTTCGCCGAAACCATACTGAAAGAAGGCGCCCTCCGGAGTTCCTCGGTACAGCCCCAGGAGGCTTTTCAATCGGCGTGCGAAGCCGAAGAAAGGTACCGATATCAGCATCTTTCCGCCGGGTTTCAAAACCCGGCGCGCCTCTTCGAGAAACGGTTCCGGCCCCTCGCTGCGGTGCTCCACCACGCCGATGGAAATATAGGAATCGTAGTGGCAGTCCGGGCAATCGATCCGCAGGGCGTCGCCGGCCCGGACGGGCAGATCCGGTTTCACCCGGTTCACCAGTTCCACCAGTTCGGACGAATACTCGATGCCTTCCACCTGGAATCCACGGGCCCGTAGAGCCGCTACCCAGAAACCGGCCCCGCAACCCGCCTCCAGATGCAGGCCGCCGGGCGACAACTCCCGGACGAAGATGCGCGCCTGCTCGTCGTGCCGCACGTCAAGCCGTTCGGCGTCGCGGTAGTACTGCGTCCCCAGGCGGGCGCTCCAGTGCTCGCCCCAGAAGCGGTCGTCCGCCTTTCCGCCATACCAGCTCAGACGGCCGTTTTCCGCCCGCTTCCTGTAGGCTTGCCAGTAGAAAGAGCGGGGCTTGTTTATGGCGATACCGAGCATGCTCCCACTCGCGCAACCCGCCAATCGCCCCGCGGACACAGGACGCCCGGAAAGTCCACGTCGCTCTCGCGGCTCCCGGCCAGCTTCAAACCGACGGTGATCTTTTCCTTGCTAAGCCAGCGCAGTCGGTGCAGCCCCGCCAGCAACTGCACGTAGTAAAGGCCCGGCTGCAGGAACTCTCCGGGCAGACGGCAAACCGAACGGTAGAATCCCGGCTCGCGGCTGCCCATGCCGCGCGCGGCCAGGTCGTAGCTCCGGAACACCGGCACACCGTTGGAGGTATACAGATCGAAGCCCAGCAGGAGGTTCTGAAGCGGCTGGAACACTTCGTACTCGATCGCGATCTCCAGCGGCATACGGTATTCGAACCAGTCGCGGGCCGAGCCCTGTTGTTCGATCTTCACGGCCCGGATGCGCAGGTCCTCGCCCGGGAGCGCGGGGCCATCGTCCACGTACTCGGCCACCGCATCACTCTCGAAGTACGCGTTGATGGACGAGACCGGCTCTCCGATGCCCGCCAGCTGCCCGCTTCGCATGAGGCAGACCGACGTGCACAGGCGCCGGACCGCGTCCATGTTGTGGCTCACGAACAGAACCGTGCGGCCGGTTTCGGCCACTTCGCTCATCTTGCCCAGGCATTTCTTCTGAAAGGCCGCGTCACCCACCGCCAGTACTTCGTCCACCAGCAGGATTTCGGTTCTCAGATGAGCCGCCACCCCGAAGGCCAGGCGCAGGTACATGCCGGTGGAATAGCGCTTCACCGGAGTGTCCAGGAACTGTTCGACTTCCGCGAAAGCGACGATCTGGTCAAACTGCTGCTGGATCTCCGCCCGTTTCATGCCGAGAATCGCGCCGTTCAGATAGATGTTCTCGCGCCCGGTGAGTTCCGGATGGAAGCCGGTACCCACTTCCAGCAGGGATCCGATGCGGCCGTGGATCTCCGCGTGTCCCTCGGTCGGTTCGGTAATGCGGGACAGCACCTTCAGAAGGGTGCTCTTCCCCGCCCCGTTCCTGCCGATGACGCCCAGCACTTCGCCCCGCCGCACATCGAACGTAACGTCCCGCAATGCCCAAATCGACGGCGGAGGCGTCCGCACCGGCTCGCCGCGCAGCAGCGAGCGCGCGCGCCGCAACGAACCCGAAGCCACTCCCGCCAGGCTCTCGCGCAGCGTCTTGTAGCGCTTCTTGTGCGAACCGATCCGGTATCGCTTGCCCAGCCCTTCCACCCGGATGGCAACGTCGCTCATGCTCAGACTACGTCGGCGAAGCTCTTTTCCATGCGCTTGAAGTAGAAAGCGCCGCCCACCAGGATCAGCAGGGCGGCCAGGGACGAGATCGCCAGCATGGGACCCGGAGCCGTGTTGGCTCCCAGCAAGGCCCAGCGGAACCCTTCCACAACACCAGCCATGGGATTCAGGCCGTAGAGCGTGCGCCAGGGTTCGGAAAGCAGGCTGCTGGGATAGGCGACCGGCGTGATGAACATCCAGAACTGGGCGATGAAGGGAACCGCGTGCCGGACATCGCGGTACTCGACGTTCAGCGCCGAGAGCCACAGCCCGACGCCCAGCGAGGAGATCACGGCCAGGAGGGTGAGCGGCACGATCCACAGCACGGTGGCCTGCACGCCGACGCCATAGAACAGCATCATGCCCACCAGCACGAGCATGGCGATCAGCAGGTCCACCAGGCCGGAGATGACTGCCGCGGCCGGCACGATCAGCCGGGGGAAGTAGACCTTGGTGATGAGGTTGGAGCTGCCGACCAGGCTGTTGGAGGAGAGATTCAGCCCGTTGGCGAAGAAGGTCCAGGGGACCAGCGCGGCGAAACTGAAGATGGGATAGTGGAGGTTATCGGAAGGAACTTTGGCCAGCCGCCCGAAGAACAGGCTGAACACCAGCATGGTGAACAGGGGCTGGATGACCGCCCAGGCGGCGCCCAGCAAGGTCTGCTTGTAGCGGACTTTGATGTCGCGCAGCGTCAGGAACCAGAACAGCTCCCGGTATTCCCACAGTTCCTTGAGGCCCAGGGCGGCCGCACCCTTCGAGCGGGTGATGCGCAGCACCGGCGCCGTCCCGGCCCGTTCGCGCCCTCTTCCCAGGGAGACGCCGGCCAGGCTGCTCATGCGGCTTCAATCCCGCTGGCCCAGTCCCGGTTGTCCAGGTACCAGGCGACCGATCTCGCAATCCCTTCCTGATAATCCGTGCTGGGCTCCCACCCCAGTTGCTGGCGCGCCCGGCGGATGTCGGCCCAGGTGGCCGGCACGTCGGCGCGATGGGGGAGGCGGTGCTCGACGCGGGCTTTCCGGCCCACGCATTGCTCGATCTGCTTCAGCAGATCCAGGAGCACCACCGGGCGGTCCGATCCCAGGTTGATGGTCGTGAATCCCGCGGGCTTCAGCGCGGCCACCGTGCCCCGGGCGATGTCGTCGATGTAGGTGAAATCCCGCGACTGCCTGCCGTCTCCGTAGATCACCACCGGCCGGCCTTCCGCCACCCGTTGCACGAAGCGGAAGACGCTCATGTCCGGGCGCCCGGCCGGGCCGTAGACGGTGAAATACCGCAGCACGCTCACGTCGATCCCGTGCAGGTGATGATAGGAGTGGCAGAGGGCTTCGGCCGCCTTCTTGGAGGCCGCGTAGGGCGACAGCGGCTCGCCGGTATCGGCATCTTCCGGGTACGGAAGCGGGTTCCGGCAGCCGTACAGGCTCGAAGTCGAGGACAGCACGAACTTCGGCACTTCGAAGCGGCGGCAGAGATCCAGCAGGTTCAGGGTGCCGGTGGCGTTGGTTTCCATGTAGACCCAGGGATCCTCGACGCTCTGCCGGACGCCGGCCCGCGCGGCCAGGTTCAGCACCGCGTCGAAGCGCTTTCCCCCGCCGAACAACCCGGCCAGGGCATGGCGGTCGCGGATGTCCAAGGTCTGGAACTCGAAGCCCGGCAATTCCTCCAGCCGCTCCAGCCGCCACGTCTTCAGGCGGACCGGGTAGGCATCATTCAGGTTGTCGACGCCGGTCACCGAGTGCCCCTGTTCCAGCAGCGCGCGGCACACCTGGGAGGCAATGAATCCGGCCGCGCCTGTGACGAGATAGTTGGCCATGAGTCAGGAAAGAGGGGAGCGACGACGCTTCAGCGGCTGTGATAGTACGTGTAGTAGTGGTGGTCCAGGAAACCTTCGGGGCGCCAGTCGTTGAGGACCGTGCCCAGAATCCGGCACCCGTCGTCACTCAGCCGCTTGCGCGCCATCATGGCGATGCTGCGGCTGGTGTGCCCCGCACGCAGCACCAGGATCACGCCGTCCGCCAGGCGGCCGATCAGGCGGGCATCCACCATTTGCATCACGGGAGGAGTATCGATGAAGATCCGGTCGAACTCCCCGCGGAACCGGTCGAGCAGCTCCGCCAGGCGGCCGGGCGTCAGCAGGCTGGCGATGTTGAGCGCTTCCGGCCCGCTGGGCAGCACCGACAGCCCCGGGATGCTGGTGGGGCGCACCAGGCCTTCCAGGGGGCAGGTCTGCAAGGAGCCTTTCTCGCGCAACAGGTCGCTCAGTCCCCAGGTGTTGGGCACGTTGTACACGGAATGCAGCCGCGGTCTCCGCAGATCGGCGTCGATCAGCAGCACGCGCCGGCTGGTCTCGGCGAGAGCCAGGCCCAGGTTGCTGGTCACCGTGCTCTTGCCTTCCTGCGGCACCGAACTCGTGATCGCCAGAACCCGTGGTGCGTTGCCGTTGTCGCCCTGAACCAGGATGGAGGTCAGCACGGCCCGGAACGACTCCGCCAGCATGGACGGCTTGCGGTCCCAGGTCACCAGTTCCAGCCGGCCCGACACATGGTCCCCGGCCGGCCCGTTGCCTTCGGAATCGCGCAGGCCGCTCAGCTTTCGGGCGCCGAACAGCACCCCGCCCACCCGGTGCCCTTCCATCCCCGGGTCGGACTCAGCCGCCGGAATCACTCCCAGTTCCGGCAGTCCCAGGGAAGCCGAAGCCTGGCCCGGCGAACGGAACCGCGGATCCAGGGCGGTGACCAGCACGATCAGCCCGGCGCAAAGGAGCCCTCCGCCGAAGAACCCCATAAAACCGTTGCGCATGGGGTCGGCGCTCCGGGCCGTCTTGCTGGGCTGGGCCGGGTCCACCACGCGTATGTTGTTGGCCAGCATGGTTTGCGCCACGCTGGCTTCCTTCATCTTCTGCAGCATGGCGTCGTACAACTGGCGGGTGGTCTCCACTTCGCGCCGGATCAGGTTGTACTTGATAGTCTTCTCTTCCTCGTTGGAGACCGTTCTTTCCTGGGCGGAGTAGGCCGCGGCCAGTTCCTTCTCCTGCCCGGAGGCGAATTCAAAGTCGTTGCGGAAGCGGTTGACGATGCGATTTCGCTCCCGCTGAATGACCCCCTCCACTTCCTGGATCTGGGCCTGCAGGCGCTGCACGCGGTAATGTTCCGGAGTGAAAGTCGTGCTCAGCTCGGCCATCTGCTGCCGCAGGTCGCTGAGTTTGATCTGATAGGAGCGCAGGACGGGGTCTTCCACGACCTCGAGCAGCGTTTCCGGCCTGGCGTTGGAAACGGCCAGATAGCGGGCCTGCTGATCGCGCTTGGCGGATTGGGCCTTCAGCAGTTCCTCGCGTAACTGGCGCAGCTTGTCGGTGGCCACGGTGCCGCTGCCCGCCGAGAACAGCAGCCCGGCGCTGCGGCCATAGTTCTGCAGTTCGGCCTCCGACTTCTGCAGCTTGTCGCGCAGGTCGGCGAGCTGCCGGCTGAGCCAGGCGTTGACCCGTTGGGCGGACTGCCAGCGCGCCTCGATGCTTTGATCGATGTAGACATCCGCCAGGGCGTTGACGAACACGGCCGCGGCTTGCGCGTCCACCGACTCGGTGGTGATCTCGACCACCCGGGTCACCCCCAGCGGAGCAACCTTGACTTTCGAAGCGGCCATCGCGATGGCCTTTGGCCAGTCGGTGCGCTGGCTCTTGGGGACCACGCCGGCCGATTGCAGCCAGGACCACAGCGGATGGGGCTGGGATTGAATGACGGGCTGCGGTTGGGCCAGCGCCTTTTCCCGGGCCCGCTTGATCATGCTTTCGCTCTGCATGACGGCGATCTCGGTGGGCAGGTCGGCGCCGCTGCGGGTACCGGCCATCGGATCCACGTCGTCGGTATTCAGGAACCGCTGGTTGATGGCCTGAATCTCGACCGTGGCTCGTGCCCTGTATTGCGCCGGCTGCGACAGGGCCATGACGAGGCCCACGACAGCGCCCAGCAGACCGCAGACCAGCAGGGTGCCCCAGCGCCGGTGAAGCGCGCCGGCATAGCGCAGCAGCGCGGTTGCGTCCGGCTCACCGTCGCCGTCGCGGAGCGCTACATCGAGGTAGTCTTTCTTCAGCAGCAGGTCGTAGGACGAGCCGTTCGCCGCCGGAATGGCGGCAGTCGCCGGCTTGGTCGGTTGCAGGTCGCTCATGTGGGTCCACCCCCCGGGGTTTGGCTAGCGCCCCCGCCACAGGATGGACCAAAGGGCAATCTGCGCACCGTAGTTGATGACCGCTTCGGTGATGCGCGTCACGACCCTGTTCTTGGTCAGGCTCTGGCTGGGAATGAAGAGGATGTCGCCGGGCTGCAGCGGGAAGTCCGTGGCCCGGCCGGCGATGATCTGCTTGACATCCAGGGGAATGTCGTAGCGCTTGGGTCCGCCCATGATCGGGCGCATGATCTTGGCGTTCTGCGCCACCGCGGCCGGAGTGACTCCGCCCGCCATGGAGACTACCTGAAGCACGGTGAGGGGCTGCTCCTTCGGCTGGAAGGAGCCCGGGCTGCGCACCTCGCCGGTAACATAGACCACATCGCTGCGCGGAACCGTGATGACGTCGAAAGGCCGGATGACCAGGTTCTCTTCCGGGCGCCTGCCGTCGATCAGCGACTTCACGTCGATTTCGGCCACGCTGTACTCCTCGCTGTTCTCCGTTTGCGCGGAGGCCAGCGGGATCTTGCCGTATTCGCTGCGGCGCGTGAGAATCACCGTATTGCTGGCGTCGGGGTTCAATCCTCCGGCCAGCGACAGGATCTCCAGCAAGGTCTTGGGACCCAGCAGCTGCACCAGGCCCGGCGTTCGCACGGCCCCGAAGACGAAAGCCGCGGAACTTCGGAACTCCGTCACCGAAACGGTGACTTCGGGTTCCTTGATGAACTTCCTGAGGCGCAACTCGAGGTCGAATTCCAGATCCTGCACGGTCATGCCCGCGGCCTCGATCCGCCCGACCAGGGGGAGGTTGATACTTCCGGTGTGATCGATCCGGTAGGGGCGCGCCGAGATTTCATCGGCGTCGCGGGCCCAGACCTGCAACTGGTCCTCGGCTCCCAGGATGTAACCACCCGCGGCTTTCGGATCGGTTTCGACTTTGGGGGTCGCGGGAACGGCCGGCGCCGCCTCCTGGGCCAGCACCGCGGCCGACATCGCCCATCCGGCCAGAATTGCGGTCCTCAATGTCCTGGACATTCGTCCCTCCTTGGCGAAGCGGCTCATGCCTGGGAGAAGCCCGCGTCCCATCCGCCCGCCGCGGCAGCTGCAGCGCGGGCCGGCACGGGGGCCGGCGCCGGCCGGGCCGCGCTCTGCCGCATCTCCCGGTACGCTACCTGCAATCCCTCCAGCGGGGTCACATCGGCGCTGTCCACTTCCGCTCCCACCGAGCGCTGCAGCAGGGTTACGGAAACCACCAGCCGGCGCCGGCTCTTCACTTCCACCAGGAGCCCCTCCAGGCCCTGCAGGGGGCCGCTTTCGATCCGGACCCTCTGGCCGGCCTTCAGAAAAGGCCACGGCTCGTAGTTCAGCCCGGATTCTTCGA
Source organism: Bryobacterales bacterium (assembly GCA_020852755.1). Classification (GTDB taxonomy): domain Bacteria; phylum Acidobacteriota; class Terriglobia; order Bryobacterales; family Bryobacteraceae; genus JADZAF01. Next base: position 13,341 of record JADZAF010000325.1, on the reverse strand, counting down.
TCAGCCGGAGCGCCGCGATCTCAGAATCCGGCACGGGGCAGGGCGTCCGCCCCACTCCGACGATGCGGCTTACCCCGGGAGTAATCAGGATGGGAAGGCGCTGATATACATCGAAGCGGCAGAACACATAGCCCGGGAAGAGAGCTTGCTGCAGTTCCTTGTACCGGTCGGACCACCGTTTCCGTACCTTCTTCACCGGAAGAAAGCTTTCGTAGCCTTTGTTCCGGAGCATCAGGTTAGTCAGGTGCTCGTACCGGGGCTTCGTCTGTAAGGCGTACCACTCCAAACCGGCGCAAAAACGATCGTCCGTATCGCTATTCATGTTGCTCCCAGATCATCAAGAACGGTGACGCTGAGGGGAACCCCTGAATCAGCCGGCTTGCGCCCCCTTTTGGCAAGCAGGCGTGCTACCGCCTCAACGGTCACATCAAGTCTAACCAGCTCGTCTGGGCCGATGAATCGATCCCGGAATTCCTTACGGTGTGCCCAGTGGCGCTTTGGCAACAGTATAAACCTGTTGCGGACAGAAGTAATCATGACGTGAGGCCCGATCGGCTGTCAATTCACAAAATTCCAGGCCCGTGTAAATTCTTACTATTTTCAATTCAAAATCCTGCTAAGTTACTGAAACAGCGGAGCCGATTTGAGGTGTGCGCAAATAACCAGAGTACTATCGATACTGCCAGGTCTAATCTGTTGACGGGTCCGGGATTCGCTGCTACAATCGCAGCAATCGACGTTTCTCCGGCCGGATTCCTCCGGTAGTTTTCCTGCGGTAGCTCCCCTTCGCCTAACCGGGAGTTACAGGCCTGAAAACAAGTTACGATTCTGTGAGTCTCCGCAAGTAATTCAATATGACAATCCAGTCAGCGATCAGCGCCGCTTTGTGCGCCTTCCTGGCGGCTTCGCCTGCCGCCTACGCCCAGCAGCCGCCCTCGGCAGCGCCCCGGACGGAAACGCTCACGCTGGTCGTTTTGCAGGGCCAGAACGCCACGCACAGCGTGACAACCAAAACCGCAACCCAGACCGTCGTGGAGGTGCGCGACCAGACTAACCGCACGGTCCCTAACGCCCGGGTGGTCTTCCAGTTGCCCGCTTCGGGTCCGGGCGGCTCGTTCCCCGGCGGCCGGACCACCATGACCGCCGTCACCAACTTTCAGGGCCAGGCAGCCACCAGCGGCTTTGTTCCCAACGACGTGCTGGGCAAGTTCGAGCTGAAGGTGACCGCTTCGCTGCGCGACAAGACCGCCAGCATCGTGATCCCTCAGTCGAACCTCACCAAGGTCGAGGAGCCGGTGGCGAAGAAATCGCGGAAGACCCTGTGGATTCTGCTGGCGGGCGGAGCGGCCGCCGGCGCCGTCGCCGGTGTCGTGCTCGCCACCCGGAAGAGTCCCGGAGCGGCCGGCGGTCCCCCTCCCGTCGTAGCGGTGCCCGGCACCATCACCGTGGGCGGCCCGCGCTAGCTTCAGGAGTACCATGATCAACCGAGCCATCGTTTGTTTCGCTCTCTTCGCATCCTCGGCGTTCGCCCAGGGGTTCACCCTGGATGGACTGACTTCGGGTCTTGTTTTCGACCCGGCACAAAGGGCGCTCCGGCCCTTTCTGGGCATCCCGGGCAGCGGCTACCTGGGGGGAGCCAGGCTATCCGGACTGGATCAGGCGTGGCCGGCTCCCGACGCTCGCGCCGCGGTAGTGGTGCATGACGGCCAGGTATTTCTGGTGCGCGGCCTCGGGGATTCCGAGCCAGCCTGGCTCCCCATCGACGAGGCCGGATCAACCGTCATTGCCGCCTGGAGCGCGGCTTCCAGCGCGGTGGCCGTTTATTCGCAAACCGGCCTGCGCCTGCTCCAGGTGCAGGGCGGCGAACCCGGGATTCACTGGCCCGAGACCGCCGGCGAGGAGCGCGTTTCCGCCCTGGCGGTCGCGCGCGACGCCCGCAGCGTCTTCTTTGTTCGCGAGTCCGGCCAGTCCACCGGCGTCTACATTGCCTCGGCGGCTGCCGGCACGCGCCTGGTGGCGCCGCTCGGCGGGTCCTCCTACCTGGCCCTGGCCAACGGGGACCGGGACCTGATCGCCGTCGGCTGGTCCGGAGGGGAGGCCCGCATCATCCGGGACGCGGCCGGTGCGGCCGAAAGCGCATCGCTGCCGCTTGACGCGGGCGAGGAAGCGGAGATCGTGGGCGCGGCCTGCTCCGCGGACGGAAAACGCTTGTTCGTGGCCGCACGCCGCCCGGCACGCGTACTGGTACTGAATCTCGGTGATGGAGCGATGGAGCGCGTGCTCGAGGTCGATTCCCCTCCCTCGCGGCTGGAACTTCTCTCCGGCGGCTCTCTGTACGCCTTGAACGCACCCGGCAACGGCGACCCCTTGCTGGTGCTCGACGCGGGCTTCGAGCCCCGCGTGTATTTCGTCCCCACCGGCGGTCCGGCTGCCCAGGAGGAGAACTAGCGCCATGTGGAAAGCGAATCCCGCGAAGTTCCTCCTGTTGCTCGCAGCCGCGCTGCCGGCCGCGGCCCAGTCGCAGTTCGCCGTCTTCGCCGATCAACCCCAGGGGGTGAGCCAGGTGGCTCACAACGGAACGGTGACCATGGTGGGCGAGTTTATCGGCGCCGCCGTGCAGGCCCGCCTGACGGTCTCCTACCGGGGCACCGCGTCGGCGGTCATCACTTCGGTCGACCGCACGGGATCCAACGATTTCTCCATCGCGGCCCTGCAACTCCCCGCCACCCTGCAGTCGCAGCAGTCGCTGGACGTCAACATCCGCTATGTGCCTGTGTCGGGGAACCGGGCGCAGGGAAGAGTGGCCATCAACTTCACGGACGGCGCCTCTCCGCCCTCGCAGTTCATCATCAACCTGGTCGGCATCACTCCCGACCTGGTGGTCAGCTACGTGTTTCCGGGCGGCAATGCGACCCTGCTGCCGGATGGCGGCCTTCTCCAGTTTCCCCCTACCGCTACCGGCAACACGCTGTCGGCGGTGATCGCGATCAGCAACCGCGGGACGGCGCCGGGAACGGTCACCGGATTCCGTTCGAGCGGCGGCGCGTTCCAGCTGTCGGGCCTGCCGCTGCCTCCGGCGGTGATCGATCCCGGGCGGGATCTCCGCTTCAACCTGAGCTTTAACCCTGTGGACCGCACCGATTACAGCGGCGCCATGACCATCGATTTGACCGGGAGGTCCCTCTCGTTCAACCTTCAGGGCAGCGGCGTCTCTGCCGTGTTCTCCTACGAGTTGCTGCAGGAGGACGGCGCTACCCCTTTGTCGCCGGACAAGCCCGTGACCCTGCCCGACACCCCGGTGGGCGGTAGGAGCGTCTTCGGCGTCCGGGTGACCAACACGGGCAGCCTGAACGGGAGTATCGCCGCGATCAACGTCACCGGAGCCGGGTACCAACTGGCCGATCTCCCGGTGGTGCCTCTCACTCTGGCCCCGGGCAACTCCCTGACCTTCACCCTGATCTTCGCGCCGGCTCAGCCCGGCAGCGCGGCCGGACGCCTGCTGGTCGGCAGTACCGCGCTGAATCTGCAGGGCATGGCGGTCGGCGCCGCCCTGAGTTTCCGGTACGCGACCACCGGAAGCTCCATTCCGGTCCAGAATAACGGCACGCTGTTGTTCAACAGCGTGCAGGTAGGGCGCAAGTCGATCCTCCGTTTCACGGTGACGAACGACGGCAACGGCCCGGCCAGCCTCGGCAACATCTCGCTGGCGGCTCCCAGCAGCGTCTTCGCCCTGGAGGGCCTGCCCGCGCTGCCGGTCACCCTGGCGCCCAAGGAGTCCCTTGAATTCCAGGTATCTTTCTCTCCCAGCGCCGTGGGAACCGCTAACGCCACCCTGCGGGTGGAGAGCAGCTCCTTCACGCTTTCCGGCACGGCCGCCGCTCCGGATCCCCTGCCCGCCGTTCTTCTGGAAGGCCCCAGCGGCCAGCAGCCGGCCCTGGGACAGCCCAGCTACACTTTGAAGCTGGCGGAGCCGTATCCCATCAATGTCTCCGGCGTCCTCACGCTCGCGTTCAACTCGGAGGTCTTCGCCAACGACGCCACCGTCCAATTCTCCACCGGCGGGCGCAGCGTGCCGTTCACCATCCCGGCCAACTCGACCAGCGCGGTCTTTCCGAACAACGCCTCGCAAATTCGTCTGCAGACCGGAAGCGTGGCCGGAACCATTACCCTGACGCCCTCCTTCGCAACCGAAGGCGGCGTCAACATCACCCCGTCCGATCCACCCACCATCCGCATCAACGTGGCCCAGGCCGCGCCGGAAGTCACGGCGCTGCAACTCGGCGCCAAGAGTGCAAACTCCTTCTCGGTTCTGATCACCGGCTATTCCACCAGCCGTTCCATCACCCAGCTGGAACTGCAACTGACCCCGGCGGCGGGCGTGAACATGCAGGCCACGCGGTTCACCATCAACGTGGAGTCCGCGTTTCTGTCCTGGTATCAGAGCACGCAATCCCAGCAGTTCGGCAGCTTGTTCACGGCAACGCTTCCGGTCAGTCTGGAAGGCAGCGCGCCGAATGGGGGAAGCCTGGTGGACGCCATCCAGTCGGTGTCCATCTCGCTGGGAAACACCAGCGGTTCGTCCGCCATGCGGACACTCAGCCTGCGTTGATGGAAATCACCCGGAGCCAGAGGAGTTTGATTGCCTTTCAAGAACAAGGTAGTGCTCATTACAGGCGGCACTCAGGGAATCGGGGCGGCCTGTGCGCGCGAATTCCGGGCGGCCGGCGCCCATGTTCTGGCCTGCGGCCTGCCCGAGCACCGGGAGGCGTCGCCTTTGGACGGCATCACGACCTTCCATGGCGATATCACCGATGCCCGGTTCCGAGCGCATCTGGTGGTCCGGACCATCGAAGAACACGGCCGGGTGGACGTTCTGGTCAACAGCGCCGGGGTCGGCCTCTATGCCCTGGCTTCGGAGACGACACTCGATTGCGCGCGGCGTCTTTTCGAAGTCAACTTCTTCAGCGTCCTCAACATGGTGCACCTGGTCCTGCCGCACTTTCAACGGCAGGGTTCGGGCGCTATCGTCAACGTCGGCTCGGTGGGAGGGCGCGTGACGCTGCCCTGGGCTCCCGTGTACTGTTCCAGCAAGCACGCTCTCCACTCCCTGAGTGAAGGCCTGTACCGCGAACTGTGCCAGCAGAACATACACGTGCTGACTGTGATGGCGGGCGTGGTCAGTACCGGATTTCGATCCAACGTCCTGGGAGGAGTAGCGCCTCCCGCCGTGGCGCGTATCCGGGGCATGGCGGTGGAGCGCCTGGCCAGGGCGGTCGTGCGGGGACTGGAGCGGCGGCGGCGGTACGTGGTAACGCCATGGACGGTACACGGGTTTGACCTCCTCAATCGATTCCTGCCCTGGGTTGTCGACCTCTACTGCGAGCGCAAGTTCCGCGGGGAGGCGCTGGCCAGCCAGAGTTCGCAGCGCGCTTAGCTCCGCCTGCCTGGCTGCCATCCTGACCTTCGGAGCCTATCTCCGCCTGTGGGGGCTGGGCGATTCGCCCCTGTGGGTGGACGAAGCGGAATCGGCCGTCAATGCCCTGACGATCCTGCAACACGGCCTGCCGGTGGATTCCTACCTCGGCCTGCCGCTGTACGAGAATACGCTGGTCAAGCCCTGGCCGGGAAATCCGGAGTACGAGTTCCGCGATATCAGCTACTCGGACCGGGGACTGGCGGTCTATCACCAGTGGCTTCCCCTGTACGCCATCGCAGCCTCTTTCCGGCTGTCCGGCGTTGAACCGGGCCGGGCGGCCCACGCCGTTCGGGACACCAACGCGCTTCGAAAGCGAACGCTGGCCGCTCGACTTCCGGCGGCGCTCGTCAGCGTCCTGCTGTTGCCGCTTCTGTATATCGCCGCCCGGGCCATGGCCGGACCCGCCGCGGCCTGGGCGGCGCTCATCGTGGGCGCTGCCACTCCCAGCCTGATCTGGTACGGAAGGCAGGCGCGCTACTATTCCTTCACCGTCTTCGCCTCCGTTCTTTGCGTGTACGGCTTGTGGAGGGTTTGGCGCTTCCGCGGAGGGAGGGATTTCATTCTGGCCGGGTTCGGCCTGGCCCTGCTTTTCCACACGCACCTGTTGACCTTCTTCACCGCCGCGCTGGCGGCTCTGCCACTCAGCATTTTGCTGTTTCTCAAACATCCGGCCCTCAGGACCAGGGTGCTGGCATTGTGGGGCGCGGTCGCCGCCGCTTCGGTGCCCTGGGCGGTTCTCAGCGGGTTCCTGGCCACTTCGTTCCTGGTTCCGTCCGGCTGGCGTGTGATCGACCTGCCCGGCGATCTCTGGGAGCCTCTGCGCGTTCGCCTGCCCTACGTCCTGGGGCTCGCCGCGGCCTACCTGTTTCTGGCCAGGCGCACGCTCTCGCCGCCGGCCAGGACCGCGGCCGGCCTGCTGGCTGCATGGGTGGCTCTTTCCTTCCTGGGATTCCATCTGCTCATGCCGGCCGCCAGCCAGTTCCAGCAACGGATGACCGTCGGCCTGGTCGGCCCCGCAGCCCTGCTGACTGCCATCGTGCTGGCCCACAGCGCCCGGACGCTGCGCGGGGGAACGGTCGCCTCGGCCTGCGTGGCCGTCATACTGATGCTGGCCGGCGATCGCGTCGAGGCCGCCATGCGGCTCACCGCAGGGGGCGGCTTCCCCGCCATCGAGGCCCTGGTACGCCACTTTGAGGCTGAACCGCCTTCCGGCGCCAGGCTCTATGCCGCGCCCAACGAACACCTGGTGATGACCTTCTATACGGGCCGGCCCTTCCAGAGCATCGCCCCCGTCCGGCGCGAGTTCCTCGACTGCCACCCCGGCCCGGTCTTCTTCGTCAGCATGCCGCCGGTGCCCGTCCCCAGGCGGGAACAGGCCCGCCGGACGGCGCTGCCCATGCTGCGCGGCTATCCCATCGAGACCTGGCGCGACTGGTGGCAGATTTTCTGCTACCGGTTTGTAGGTCCGGAAGCCCGTACCGGCGCGCGCTCGAATTTCCAGAACCGGCTGGGCGCCTCGGAAGGCACGCCGATCGACGGAACCGGCTGGCGCGTGTACCGCTCCGACCAGCCGGCGGCTTCCCCTTCATGCATCCCGGCGCCGAAATCATCCTGAACCTGAAAGCATGACAACGGCCAATTCCGTAGCAACCGAACCCATTTCACGGGGCTCCGCCGGCCATCCCGGTTACCGCCGCTACGGCGTGACGTCCTACGTCGTCTTCCTTCTGGTTTTGGTCGCCCTGGTGGAGATCGCCGTCGGCAGAACCGACTTCGTCTGGAAGCTGGCGCCATCCAACGATATCGGCGGCCTGCTCAAACTGGAGGAAGTCGTCATCGCGAAGAGCTCCGATCCGCGGGTGCTGGTCTTCGGCTCCTCGCGCGGCCGTGAAGCCTTTCTGCCCGCCCAGATGGAGGCCATGCTGGGCCTGCAAAAAGGCCAGGTCCTGCCGCTGGCGATGGGCGGCATCAATGTTCTCGACGCGCTATTGACCTACCAGCGGAACCGCGCCGCTCTGTCGCGGGCGGATCTCGTCGTACTCCAGCTGGATCCGTTTCAACTGTCGGCGGGCGGCTATCCCCCTCCCGCGCGCTACCGCAGATACGCGTCCTGGCACGATCGCATGGCCTATACCGGCCGCGCCCGGGCCCGCCTGCTGGCCGATTATGTTTTCGGCATGGATGTCGCCCTGCCGGTAGCCAGCCAGTATCTGAAGGACTGGTTGAAGCGCGGGCGGCCGCCCCGCCAGCGCTTCTTCATCGACGGCACCGGCAGGCTGGCGGTGGCAGGCGCCGCCGCCATGCCGGACGACCTGCACGAGGAGAGGAACTTCACCGGCAAGGCGCTGGAATACTGGCTGCATTGGGGCTATCCGGATTACGCTCCGTCGCCCATCATGGAGGAGCAACTGGCGCGTTTCATCCAAATGGTGAAAAGCGACGGGGCCCGCGTCTACGTGGTGTACTTGCCCACTACCAAAGCCTATTTCGAGATGCTCGCCAAAGTGCCGCGGGATCCCTACCATTACCTGAAGGCCCGGCTTCAACGCCTGGCCGGCGAGCTGGGATTCGAAATCGGCTGGTGGCAGTTGCCCGAGGACGCCGGCCTCACCGAGCGCGACTTTGCCGATTGGGGGCATCTCAACCGGGCCGGCGCCCGCAAGTGGACCCGGCATTTCGTGCACTGGCTCGAGTCAGTGCGCGGATCGGGCGCCGTTTCGCACTCCGGGCTCCCGGCCGGCCCGCCCGCTGTTCCATGACTCGGGCCGGAGACTGGCTCGGAAAGACCGTGGAGCGCCGGGTGGCGGTCACCCCGGAATTGATCGACCGCTTCGTCGCGCTCTCCGGCGACAGCAGCTCTATCCATGTGGACGATGGCTTCGCCCGGGAGCGCGGCTTCCGTACCCGCATCGCGCATGGCCTGCTCATCGGCTCTCTGCTCTCTGCCCTGGTCGGAACCGAACTGCCCGGCCACGCGGGCGTGCTGCAGCAGGCCAGCTTTTCCTTCCGGAATCCGTGCTACCCGGGAGACTGCCTGCACCTGCGGCTGGAAGTGCACGAATTCATCGAGTCCGTACAAACCCTGATTCTGAAGGCGGTGGTCAGGAACCAGGATGGGCTGCTGATCGCAACCGCCAAAATTCAAACCGGAATCACCAGCATCCATGGCTAACGAAATTCATTTGGACACCCTTGAACGGTATCTGGAGTCGGATGCCCGGCAGCGGACCGGGCTGTTCAAGAGCTTTCTCGCGGCGCTGAAACAGCTGCGGTCCCAGGATCCGAAGGCAGCGGCAGCCGCGGCGCGCCGCGCCGTCTCACCCGATCTGGACTACACCTCCCTGCTCGCTCTCAAGAGGTTCATCCACGCTGGAAAGGCCGGTCCCGGCCAGGAAGAGGCGCTGCGGATTGCCGTTCTGGGCGGGCCGACCACGCTGCAACTGGTCGAGCTGATTCGGATCTTTCTGGCCGGACGGGACCTGACCTTCGAGCTGTATGAGTGCGAATACGGCCTGTTCCGCCAGGAGATCCTGACTCCCGGTTCGGGGCTGGACTGCTTCCGGCCGAACATCGTCTTTCTGGCCACCGGAGCGCGCGACGTCGGCGTGTTTCCTCCCGTTGCCGCCGGCCGCGAGGAAGTGGAGCGGATGGCGGAAGAGGAACTTTCCGGCTGGGCCGGGCTCTGGCAGGTGGTTCGCGAACGCTGGGGGGCAACCGTCATCCAGAACAGCTTCGACATCGACCCCTGGGGCGTTCTGGGCCACTACTCGCTGCGCCACCCCGCTTCCCGGGAAAACTACCTGGCACTGTTGAACCGGCGCATGGCGGAGCAGGCGCCCGCCCACGTCGTGCTGCATGACCTCAATTCCCTGGTGGTGGCAGCCGGCGCCCGGGACTGGTTCGACCCCCGCTTCTACCTGGAAGCCAAGATGCCCTGCGGCCCCGAATGCCTGGTAGCCTATGCCCACAGCGCGGCCGGCCTGGTCCTGGCCATTCGAGGAAAATCCCGCAAGGTCCTGGTCCTGGATCTCGACAACACCCTCTGGGGCGGCGTCGTCGGGGACGACGGCGCGGAGGGGATCCAACTGGGCCAGGGCTCCGGCCAGGGCGAGGCGTTTCTCGCCTTCCAGGCCTACTGCAGGCAACTGCATGACCGCGGAATCCTGCTGGCCGTCTGTTCCAAGAACGACGAAGAGATCGCGCGGCGGCCGTTCCGCTTGCGCGACGACATGATTCTGACGCTGGACCACATTTCCTGCTTCATCGCCAACTGGAACAACAAGGCCGATAATCTGAGGGAGATCGCGCGCCGTCTGGAGCTGGGCGTGGACTCGCTGGTGTTCGTGGACGATAATCCGGCCGAGCGTGCCGTGGTCCGCCGCTTCGCGCCGGAGGTTGCCGTTCCCGATATGCCGGAAGACCCCGCCGGATACGTGGCGGCGCTTGCCCGGCACCGCTACTTCGAAACCGTGTCATGGACCCGGGAAGACGCCAGCCGCGCACAGTACTACGCCCAAAACGCCGAGCGCGCCCGGATGGCCTCCGCCTTCGCCGACCTCGACTCCTTCCTCGGTTCGCTGGAGATGCGGGCCAGGATCGAGCCGGTGAACCCGTTGAACATCGAGCGCGTCACCCAGCTCGTCAACAAGAGCAACCAGTTCAACCTGACCACCCGGCGGCGCACCCGCGCCGAAATCGAAGCCCTTTCCCGGGACCCGGATTGGCACACCCTCACCATCAGCCTGGCGGACCGGCTCGGCGACAACGGATTGATCTCGGTGATCTTCCTGGTCCAGTCGCATGGCTCATTGGAGATCGACACCTGGCTGATGAGCTGCCGGGTCCTGCAGCGTACCGTGGAGCAACTGGCGCTGAATGAGATTGTGGCCGCCGCCCGCGCCCGCGGCTGCCATACCGTGACCGGCCTCTACATCCCCACGGAGCGGAACGGCATGGTGAGGGATCACTATGGCCGGCTCGGCTTCCAGGCTTCCGGCGCCGATGATTCGGCGGCGCGCTGGGTCCTCCGGGTGGACGAATCCTATCAGCCGCGGCACACCTATATACGAACGGAAAAGACTCATGAACGAGATTCGCGAACGATTGCAGCAGGTCTTTCGGCAGGTCTTTGACGATCCGGACGCTGTCCTTACCGACGAGATGTCGGCCAAGGACGTGGACGGATGGGACTCGCTCCAACACATCAACCTGATCATCGCGGTGGAGAAGCATTTCGCCATCCGGTTCGCCACCGATGAGATCTCCGGATTGAAAGAGCCGGGACAGAACATCGGTTCGTTCGTGCGGCTGCTGGAACGCAAACTGGGAATGCAGAGCCGGACCGCGGGGGCATGAGTTTCTTCTCCTTTCACTTCCTGGTTTTCCTGGGCGTTCTGCTGCTGGTCTACCAGCGCTCCCGGTCGAAGAAGTACCGGCGCGCGCTCCTGACCCTCGCCAACACCGGCTTTCTGCTGACGCTGGTGACCAGCGGACCCAGCCTGGCCGCCCTGGCCGTGTTTCTGCTGTGCGGCTATGGCATGCTGTGCCTGGTGCGCGCCCGTCCTTCACGCCTCTGGCCGCCCGTGTTCATTGCCGCCGCGGTGGCCGCCCTGGTCTACGTCAAACGCTATGATTTCCTCGCCGTGCTGCTCCCTGGAAGCTGGACACAGCACGCCCTGGAACTGGTGGGAATTTCCTACATGACTTTCAAGCTGATTCACATGCTGGTGGATCAGCACCAGGGGCAGCTTCCCCGCTTCAGCTTCCTGAGCTACCTGAATTACCAGATTGGATTCTTCTCTTTGGTGGCCGGCCCCATTCAGCGCTACGGCGAGTTCCACGAATTCTGGGCGGGCATCGACCGGGGCTACGGGGCGGAGCACCAGGGAATGCGGCATTGGAACCGGATTCTGACCGGGATGATCAAGCTCGGCGTTGTGGCCTTCGCCGCCCGGTACGCTTACCAGTATTCGCGCGACGAACTGGTGAGGGCCGCCGACGCCCCTTCCGCCGCCCTCAGTTTCCTGCTCTCCTTCTACCTCTACCCGCTGTACGTCTACAGTAACTTCTCGGGCTATTGCGACATGGTGATCGGCGCGGCCGGACTGCTGGGAATGAAACACGCGGAGAACTTCGACCGGCCGTACCTGGCCCGCAACCTGGTGGATTTCTGGAACCGCTGGCACATCACGCTCACCCGCTGGATCCGCGACTACGTCTTCATGGCTCCCTACAAGTGGGTGGCGGAACGCTGGACCGCGCACGCTACGCGGGCCGGGTACGCGCTGGCCGGTGTGGCCCTCTTCCTGGCCGGTGTCTGGCACGGCTCCACCTCCAACTTCGCGGTCTTCGGCCTGCTGCACGGGTTGGGAGTGGCCGCCACCATGATCTATGGGGACTTGCTGTCGCGACGCCTGGGACGGGCCGGCGTGAAGCGCTACATGAGCCACCCGTGGATCCGGCGCGCCTCCGTGTTCGCCACCCTGCACTATGTCTGCTTCACGTTCCTGTTCTTCACCCCCGGGCTGGACGCGACCGCAAGGACGCTGAGGATGGTCGTAACGAAGGTACTGGCATGAAGCTGTGGATTTCGTTTCTGGAGGGCTGGAAAGCCCGGCTGGACCAACCGGCTCATCTCTATCGCTACGTGCTGCTGAAGACCCTGGTGGTGATCGCGTTTCTCCTGCTGCTGGCCGATTCGGACATTCAGAATGTCGTCTACATGGGTTTCTGAGACGGACGCGCGGGTCTGCCTGGTGACCGGCGGCTCGCGGGGGATCGGCGCCGCGGTCGTGCGCCGCCTGGCTGCGCAAGGCAGCCTGGTGTTTCTGAACTACTGCCGGAGCCGGGAGGCGGCCGAACAGGTGCGCGAGGAGGTGCGGCGCTCCGGACGGGGCCGGGTGGAAACCATCGAGGCGGATGTCAGCGATCCCGAGGCGGTGCGCCAGATGTTCCAGGTTGCCGGCTCGGCAACCGGCCGCCTGGACGTGCTGGTGCACGGCGCCGCTCCGCCGCTGGTCCCCAGGCGCCTGGCCAAGTGCGACTGGCGGTGCGACATCCTGCCGCACCTGGAGGTGGCCTGCGCCGGCTTCCTGCACTGCATCCAGGCGGCGCGGCCGCTGCTGGGGACCGGCAGCCGGGTGGTAGTCCTGCTCACCGACGCGCTGTTTCACACGCCCCCGGTGCAGATGGGGCCGTACCTGGCGGCCAAAGGAGCCCTGTGGGGCCTGGTCCGGGCCGCCGCCAAGGAACTGCTGCCCCAAGGGATTTTCGTCAATGCCGTTTCCCCCGGCATGACCCGGACGGAATTGCTGCGCCACTATCCGGACCGCGCGCTCGAAATCATCGCCCAGGATCATCCGCTCGGACGGCTGGCCGAACCGGACGAAGTGGCCGCGGCCGTCGTCCTCCTGGCCGGCTGCGGCTCACGCTACACTACCGGAGCCAATCTGGTGGTCAACGGCGGCGCGGAATTCTAGGCGCTTCCCATGCTTGCCCCCGGGTTCCGGCCTCTCAGGGCGGCGTCACCCGGGGCGGTCCAAGCCCGCGGTCCCGCCTCGGTATGCGCTCTGTTCGCGTTTCCGAGCCGCGACCAGAGGAAGCGGTTTCCCAACACGTCCTCAACGTGCACTGCTCCCACTCGCGGGGACACGCGCCCTGTCCAGGTCCAGCGGCTCAATGCCCAGCTTCAGAGCCGGGCTGCCCTCCCGGAAGCGGTAGTCTCCCCTGGCCGCATCTACGAACAGCGGATCCGCGAAAACCGATCCGTCCTTCAGCTCCAGGGCCGACCGGCCCACTACCTTGTAGTCCGCCTGGGATTCCCTCTCCACGCTCCCCGCGCGGCTGAAGATCACGTTGCGCGGCAT
>JADZAF010000324.1 GCA_020852755.1 Bryobacterales bacterium | reverse complement strand
TTCGTTCTTCCACCGCGTTCCTCTCCTGCCAGGGCATATGCCCCAGTTTTGAGGTTCGCCACGCCGAATGAAAGTGTTACCGATGTCGCCGGTCTGTTTTGTTACCGATGTCGCCGGTCCGTACCCACACCGAGCCGCGACCGGAGGGAGCGGTCGGGTCCCGTACGCTCCCGGAGCCCCTGCGGCGGGCGGCTACAATGGGATCTTGAATGGCCGCCGGTTCTCAGGATTCCCCGGTTGTCGCCGTGCTTGCCGAGAAACCGTCGGTGGCGCGGGACATCGCGCGCGTTGTCGGCGCGACCAAACAGGGTGAAGGCTACCTGCACGGCAACGGGCATATCGTCACCTGGGCGATCGGCCACCTGGTCGCGCTGGCCCAGCCGCACGAGATCCGGCCCGAGTGGCGCCACTGGCGCCGCGACCTGCTCCCCATGCTGCCCGCGGATTGGCCCCTGGTGGTCTACGAGAAGACCAAGGACCAGTTCGAGGTGGTGCGCCGCATCCTGAATTCACCGAAGGTCGCTCGCATCGTGTGCGCCACCGACGCGGGAAGGGAAGGCGAACTCATCTTCCGCTACATCTACGAAGCGTCCGGCTGCACCAAGCCGTTCAGCCGGCTGTGGATCTCGTCGCTCACCCCGGAAGCCATCCGCAAGGGCCTGGCCTCGGTCAAGGACGGGAAGGAATACGACCGCCTGGCCGACGCGGCGCGCGGGCGTAGCCGGGCCGACTGGCTGGTGGGCATGAACCTCTCGCGCCTCTACTCCCTGGCGTACCGCGATGAGCTGTCCGTGGGGCGCGTGCAGACGCCGACGCTGGCCATGGTGGTGGAGCGGGAACTGGAGATCCGGGCCTTCGTCCCCGAGGATTACCTGGAGGTGGTGGCTACCTTCTCGCCGGACGGCATCGCCGGCTACAAGGGGACCTGGTTCCGTTCCGGAGAGGACGCGCGCGACCGGACCGCCTTGAGCGCGGCCATGCGCCTGCCGGCCGGCGGCGAAGAAGCGGGCCGCATCGTGGAGCGCGCCCGGCGCGGCCAGGCCCGCATCGAGTCGATCGAGCCGGAGACCCGGCGCACCCCGCCTCCGGAACTCTACGACCTCACCGAATTGCAGCGCCACGCCAACCGCTTGTTCGGCTTCAGCGCCCAGAAGACGCTCGATCTCGCCCAGTCGCTCTATGAGCGGCACAAGCTGATCAGCTACCCGCGCACCGACAGCCGCCATCTCTCCCGCGACGTGGCGTCCACGCTGCCCCGCATTGTGGATGTGATCCGGGACCGCTACGAGGGCCTGCTGGCCCCGGGCACCGGCGAGCGCGCCTTGGGGCGGCGCTTCGTCGACGATGCCAAAGTCACCGACCACCACGCCATCATTCCCACGCCCACCTCTCCGGCCGGGGCCAGGTTGGATGAAAGCGAGGCGCGCATCTACGACCTGGTGTGCCGCCGCCTGCTCTCGGCCTGGCACGACGATTACATCGCCGCCATCACCACCGTCATCACGGCCATCCACACGGACGAGATCATCGACCGCTACCACAGTTCCGGAACCGCCGTGCGCCAGCAGGGCTGGAAGGTGCTGGAACCGGCCGGCGAGCGCGCCGGGAAGAAGAAGGGGCGCGGCGGCGCGGAGACCGCGGCCGCCGAGGAAGCCCAGGCCCTTCCGCCCGGCCTGGAGACCGGGCAGCCCCAGACCGTGCAGGACGTGGAAGCGGTCCGCAAGACCACCCGCCCACCCAAGCGGTTCACCGAAGCCACCCTGCTCACCGCCATGGAAACCGCGGGCAGGACCCTGGACGAGAAAGAACTCTCCGACGCGATGAAGGAGTCCGGGCTGGGCACGCCCGCCACCCGCGCCGCCATCATCGAGGTGCTGCTGAAACGCCAGTACATCGAGCGGCAGGGCAAGAGCCTGGCGGCGACGGAAAAAGGCATACGGCTCATCCAGGTGGTGCATCCCGAGGTCAAGACGCCCGCCATGACGGGACAGTGGGAGGCCCGGCTGCGGCGCATCGAGCGCGGCGAGGCCCGGCTGGCGCCGTTTCTGGAGAGCATCGAGGAGTACGTGCGCGAAGTGGTGGGCAAGGGGGCGGTCGCCCCTCCGGCGCGCGCGGCCGCCGCCTCTTCCGCCGCGGAGCCGCCGCCCGCCGGCCCGGCCGTTGAGACTCCGGTTGCGAGCCCGGAGGCACAGGCTGCGGCGCCCGCCGCCGGCCGGTTCCTCGACCTGCTGCGCTCGGCCTTCGGCTTCGAATCGTTTCGTCCGAACCAGGAGGCGGTGTGCCGCTCGCTGGTGGCCGGGCGGGACGTCCTGCTGGTCATGCCCACCGGCTCGGGCAAGTCGCTCTGCTACCAGTTCCCCGCCATTGCCCGCGGCGGGACGGCCCTGGTGGTCAGCCCCCTCATCGCTCTGATGGAGGACCAGGTGGCTAAGCTCAAGGAACGTGGTTTCGCCGCCGAGCGGATCCACTCCGGCCGCGACCGGGCCGCCTCGCGGCAGGTCTGCATCGACTACCTGAACGGCCGTCTGCAGTTCCTGTATATCGCTCCCGAGCGCCTCCGCATTCCGGGGTTCGCGGAGATGCTGGCCAGGCGCAAGCCGTGCCTGGTGGCCATCGACGAGGCGCACTGCATCTCTCAATGGGGCCACGATTTCCGCCCCGATTACCGGCGCATCGGCGAGCACCTGCCCAGCCTCCGGCCGGCGCCCGTCATCGCTTTGACGGCCACCGCCACCCCGCTGGTGCAGGAGGACATCGCCACCCAGCTGGGGTTGCAGAGTCCCGGCCGCTTTATCCACGGTTTCCGCAGAAGGAACATCGCCATCGAGATCGTGGAGTGCCCGCCCGGCGAGCGGACCGCCCTCACGCTGGACCTGCTGCTGGAGCCCGGGCGGCGTCCCGCCATTGTGTACGTGCCCACGCGCAAGATGGCGGAGGGCTGCGCGGCGGGGTTGAACCGGCATTTCCCCTCCGGGGCCTACCACGCCGGCCTGGAACCCGCCCGCCGCGACCGCGTCCAGGCCGAGTTCCTGGACGGGCGGCTCGAGGTCATCGTGGCCACCATTGCGTTCGGCATGGGCGTGGACAAGCCCGATATACGCTCGGTGATCCACCTGGCCACGCCCGCCAGCATCGAAGGGTACTACCAGGAGGTCGGGCGCGCCGGGCGGGACGGGCTGCCCTCCCGGGCCGTGCTGATGCACTCCTGGGCGGACCGCCACACCCACGAGTTCTTCTTCGAGCGGGACTACCCGGACGTCTCGGTGCTGGAGACGGTCGCCGCGCGGCTTTCCGATCAGGCCCTGCCCAAGGACGTTCTGGCCGGCCTGGTCCGCCTGCCTCCCGAGGTGTTCGAGACTGCGCTCGAAAAACTCTGGATCCACGGAGGCGCGCAGATCGACTATGCCGAGAACGTGGCGCGCGGGCACGACCACTGGCGGCAGTCGTACCAGGAGCAGGCCGAGCACAAGCTGGCGCAGTTGAACCAGATGCTGTGGTACGCGGGCGCCAACGCCTGCCGCATGCTGGGACTGGTGCGGCACTTCGGCGACCAGGACGATTCGCAGGAACCCTGCGGCATCTGCGATTTCTGTGTGCCGGAGGCCTGCGTCGCGCAGCGTTTCCGTCCGGCCGGCCCGGAGGAGACCCAGGCCGCGCGGCGGGTGCTGGAGGCGCTGAAAACCGGACCGCGGCCTACCGGGCGGCTGCATACCGACTTGTTCGGCGGCGAATCCATGGACCGCCACTCCTTCGAGCTGCTGCTGGGATCCCTCGCTCGTGCGGGCCTGATCGAACTTCAGGACTGCGTGTTTCAGAAGGGCGGCAGGAAGATCGAGTACCGCAAGGCGGCGCTCACCGCGGCGGGTCTCGAGGCCTCCGGGGAAGAGCTTTCGTTGAACATGAAAGCTCCCATCAAGTCCTCCGGCCCGGGATTGCGGCGCAAGGGGAAGCGCAAGGCGAAGCCTCCCGCGCCGCGGCCGGAGCCGGCGAAGAAGAAGCCGGCCGGAGATCCGGTGGAGCAGGCCCTGCGCGGCTGGCGTCTCGAAGAGGCCCGCCGCCGTGGGGTGCCGGCCTTCCGCATCCTCACCGACCGGGCGCTGGAAGCGATCGCCGGGCAGCGCCCGCAAACCATTCGCGACCTGCTGGCGATCCCGGGCGTCAGCCTTTCCGTGGTGGAGAAGTACGGCGCGCAGATTTTCGCCCTGGTGCACAGGTAGGCCGGATACCTGTCCTCGATTGCGGCCCGCGCTGCCG
>JADZAF010000323.1 GCA_020852755.1 Bryobacterales bacterium | reverse complement strand
TCCGTCGCAGCCGGACATTTTGGGGCCACAAAAGCATGGGCCATAGCGTCGTCGAAGTCGGACCAAAAGTAAACACCGAATCGACGGAACCAGGGCTGCGGAATCAAGATTTGTCGCACCTCGGCGGGGGGCTATAAGGCAGCGGCTAGGGTCGGCTGGGAGGGCCGCCGGGCCAAGGCAGCGGTCCTAAGTCGGGGCGCCGGTAGAGGGCGGTAGGACTCCCAGGAATTTTTTCGTCGCAGCCATTTTCTTGTTGACCAGTTATTATCAGTAGTTATACTGATAAGTAAGAAAGGCATTGCCGATGTCGCGTTTCGACGTTCGTCGGGCCGCCGCTCTGAAGCGGTTGGCCCGCTGCCGACCCTTTGTCACCGCCTCACTGTGCCGGGTGCGACGCCGCTGCGGCAACCCGCGCTGTCGCTGCAGCCGCGATCAGCCCCACCAGGCCTACGTCCTGACCTACAAGGTCCACGCCAAGACCAAGACCGTACACGTACCCAAGGATCTACTCATGGAGGTCCGACGATGGGTGCAGGAATACCGGCAAGTCAAAAAGCTGATCCGGGAGATCTCCTACCAGAGCCTGGCCATCCTGCGACACCACGTTCCAGCAAGCCGGGCCGTCGCCAGGAGCCGAAAACTCTCCCGGAGCTAGGGGCGGTGCTGCTCAAGACGGTCCACCACTTCCTGCCCGATTTGGGCTCGGTGCTGAACTCGTTCCCGGATCCCCGCCGCCCGAAGAAGAAGTACTACCCCAAACGGATCCTACTCTGGTCGGGCATCTTGATGTTCTTGCTGGGACTGCGGTCCCGCCGCCAGTTTCGCTTCGAGTCCCGCAACCAGGCCTTCGCCGCCAACCTCAATACCATCGCTTCGGCGGCGGTCGAGACCGCCCCGCATGATGACACCGTGGCCCGTTACCTCGAAGTGCTGGTGTCCCTACCGTGCGCCCGGCTCCCGGTGCATATCGTGCGCCGGCTGATCCGCATGAAGGCCCTGGACCACTGGCGCTTGCACGGGCGTTTTCTGGTGGTCCTGGACGGCACCGGCCAACACTTCTATCGTCAGCGGCATTGCCCGGCCTGCCTGACCCAGAAGACCGCCAGCGGACAGACGCTCTACTTTCACCACGTCCTGGAGGCCAAGCTGGTGACGGCCAATGGACTGGCCTTTTCCATCGCCACGGAGTTCATCGAGAACGCCGACCCCAAGGCCACCAAGCAGGACTGCGAACGCAAGGCCTTTCGGCGATTGGCCGTTACCCTGAGGCGTGACTGGCCTCAACTGCCCATCATCCTGCTGGGCGACAGCGCCTATGCCTGCCAAGGGGCCTTCCATATCTGTCGGACAAATCGCTGGCAGTTCATCTTCACCTTCAAGTCCGGATCGATGCCGGCGATGTTTGCGGAGTTCCAGACCTTGCGGGACCTTTCCCCGCAGAACCGCACCCAGCGCCGCGACGGTCCGCTGGTGCAGGAATTCGCCTGGGTCAATGACCTGCTCTACGAGGGCCATCGCCTCTCGGCCTTTGAATGTCGCGAGCGGGATGACCATGGCCAACAGTACTTCGCCTGGCTTACCAATATCCCCGTCGGTTGCGCCAGCGCCGTGACCCTAGCCAATCAAGGAGGACGTTTACGGTGGAAGATTGAGAACGAAGGCTTCAACATCCAGAAGAACCACGGCTACGCACTGGAGCACGTCTACAGCGAAAACCCCATCGCCGCCAAAAACTTCTACTTCTTGCTGCAAGTGGCCCATGCCATCAACCAACTGATCACCAAGGGCAGTCTGCTACCCGACTTCGGCAAGCTGCTGGGCTCTCTGCGGAACTACTTGCGGCGGCTGGCCGAATCCCTTCGCCAGACGGTCATCGACCCTGCCGCCGGGGATCTGGCGGCAGCACGAGCCATGCAGATTCGACTGGACAGCTCCTAGGATCGACAGCTCCGCGCGGTAGGCGGCTTCGGTTCCCGGTTCTTCTGTACAGGTCAGTTCCCCCCGATCACCCGCGGCTCCCGCCTGCCCGATGGGCTCGCCCCCGTGTCTCCACAAATTCCGCCCCCTGCTGGCCCCCTGGCCCGCGCCGCCCACCGCTCCCCCCCGGCCCCGCTCATTCCGCAGCCCTGTGATCCGATCGGCGGCCTTGCCGGGCGGCGGCGGCGCGGGTTACAATCGCCGGCGGCGGCGGCGTGACCCAAGATCATGGCGGGAGCTGCAGGGAGCCGACCCATGACCCAGGTAGCGGTGGTGCTCAGCGGATGCGGCGTGATGGACGGATCGGAGATCCACGAGGCGGTCAGTACCCTGATCGCCCTGGATCAGGCCGGCGCCCAGGTTGTCTGCTGCGCCCCGAACATCCCCCAGGCTGACGTGATGAACCACCTGGCCGGCGTCGAGCTGGTCGGCGAGACCCGCAACGTCCTGGTGGAATCGGCCCGGATTGCCCGGGGCAAGATCCGCGACCTGGCCATGGTCCACGCCGCGGACGTCGACGCCGCCATTTTTCCCGGCGG
>JADZAF010000322.1 GCA_020852755.1 Bryobacterales bacterium | reverse complement strand
TGGAGTTTCGGTGACAGGCTACATAACCCCCTACATAACCCCCAAACTCCCGTAACTTGTTGCAAGGCGGAGTTTGGGGGTTATGTAGCCTGTCACCGAAACTCCCGTAACAGGCGGCGGGCTGCGGCGAAGCCCTCCGGCGGGATATGTTCGGCCACCAGGGGGATGGACGCGGGCAGGCTCAGCACGTGCTTCGCGTAGAGCCGGTAGTTCATCTCCCCCTCCAGCGGGCCAGGCAGTTCGTAACCGCGGTTGTCCGCGGCCAGCCGGAAGTCCTTCAAATGAACCAGCGCGATACGCCCGCGAAGCACCCGCATCATCTCTTCCAAAACCTGGTCGCGCGCGGCATAGCGCGCCGGGGGAGTGAGATTGGGCGGGTCAAGCACAGCCCCGATGCAGGACGGGAGCCGGTTCAGGACACTCCGCAGCGAGGGAGCGTCCGGGCAGGCCAGCGTGATGTAGCTTTCCAGGGCGAGTTGGAGGCCGGCGCTTTCCAGTTTCCGGCAGTACGGTTCCAGAAAGCGCACGATGGCATCTCCGGCCTGCGGGGTGAAGTTGCGCGGATCGGCGGTCATCAGGCCCGAGCCATACCCGCCGGTCCAGGCCGCCAGGCAGCGCGATCCCACCTGGCCGGCGTATTCCAGGGCTTTTTCGAAATCGGTGCGGCGGCAGTTCATGAGCACCGTCTCCGGGCTGCAGCAGTTGACGTAGGCGCTCAATACCTCGGCCTGGATTCCAGCCTCCCGAAGCCAGCCGGGCAGGGCTTTGAGGTATCCTTCGCCGGCGCGGTCCCAGGGAATGAAGATCTGGGTGCGGCGGAATCCGGCCGCGCGCGCCGCCGCGAGAACCCTGCGTGCCTGGTTCTCTCCTTCGCCAAGATGGCAGAAGATGCCCAGACGGTCTCCGGCCCCGGGAGATCCGAAGGCGGCTCCCAGCGGCGCCGCCGCGGTGCGGCGCAGCCACTGCCTGCGCGTTTCCCGCATTTGCCTGCCGCCGCCCGGGCTTACTGCTGCTTGGCTGCGTCCTGCTCCATCTGCTTGCGCAGGCTGAGAGGGCGCATGTCGGTCCAGACTTCCTTGATGTAGGCCAGGCATTCGGCCTTCTGGCCCTGCTTGCCCACATCGTTCCAGCCCAGCGGGTTGGCGCGGTCCGCCGGCCAGATGGAATACTGCTCCTCGTGGTTCACGACTACCTTATAGACCGTAGTGTCTTCTGTCTCGTCCATAGCTCACGTTCTCCACTCCAGTGATTGTACCCGGCCAGTCGTAAATGGCCAGTTGAAACGATGTCCCCTCCACCGCCAGCGCGGCCGTGTATCCCGAGGGAACCGGCAACTCCGCCAGCGACCAGCGGGACGCCTCCGCGGCGTCCGGGCGGGTAGCCAGCAAGCGCGCCGGTTCACCGGGAACGAGCGAAACATCGAAACTGTCCAGCGGATGCGAGAAGCCCTCGCCCCGGGCTTTGATGAAGGCCTCCTTGCGTGTCCAGCAGTGGAAGAAGGCTTCGAAGCGGCGCTCCTCGGGCAGCGCCCGCAGGGCCTCCACCTCATGCGGCGAGAAGAAGCGCTCCGCGATGCGCTCTGCGGTGATCTCCGGGCGCATGCGCTCCACATCCACACCGACCTCCCGGTCTACCGCCAGCGCCACCAGCGCCACTTCACTCGAATGACTGAGATTGAAACGGACCCGGCCCGATTCCAGCGCGGGCTTGCCATAGGGCCCGAACGCGAAGCGAAGCGATCCGGGAAGCTCTCCGGTGGCGCGCGCAAGGATGCTCCGCAGGGCCGTGTGAGCCGCGGTGAACCGCCGCCGGTGGCGCTCGAAGCGGAACCTCGCCGCGCGCTCGCGCTCCTGTTCCGAGAGAACCCGGGGGTCGCCCCCGCCCTCGAGGGGAACGCGCCAGACCTGAACCTCAGCCGGGCTCACCAAGCCCCCCTCCCGGCAGGCGGCCCCGCGGGACGGCACAGGTCCTGCGAAAGGACGCGCAGCAGGAGAGCGCGATCGCCGTTCAGGAAGAAGTGATCGCCTGGAAACAGGCGCGCGCTGAAGGCGCCCGTCGTCTGCTTCCGCCAGGCTTCGATGCGATCCCGGCCGACGTACGCATCGCGCAGGCCGCCGTAGGCGGATATCGGGCAGGCCAGCGGCCCTTCCTCGCGGTATTGATAGGTCTCGCAGATCGTAAAATCCGCACGCAGAATCGGCAGCACCAGCTCGCGCAGCTCGGGGTCGGCCAGCACGGCCTCGGGGGTCCCCTGCAGCCGCCGCAGCGCTTCGATGAACTCGGCGTCCGGCAGGTGGTGCATGTTGGTCTCGCGCTCAGGCAATTGCGGAGCGCCGCAGCCGGAAGCGATCAGATGAAACGGTTCCAGGCCGTGGCGGCGCCGCAGAAAGCGAGCCAGCTCGAAAGCCACCAGCGCTCCCATGCTGTGTCCGAACAGGGCGAAGGGCTTGTCCAGCCACGGCAGCAGGCCTGCCGCGCAGGCCTCGGCCAAGGGATGAACGTCGATGAACGGCTTCTCCGAAAGCCTCGCTCCCCGGCCCGGCAGCTGCACCGGGCAAACCTCCAGGCTTGCGGGCAGGCTGTCCGCCCACCGGACGAAGATGGAGGCATCCGCGCCGGAATAGGGGAAACAGAAGAGGCGGAGGCCGGCGGACGGATTGGGCCGCCGGTGCGCGATCCAGGGAGTCGCCGCCGGGGGGATCGGACTGCCGCCGCTCATGTCTGGTCAACCACGGGAGTTCTCCAGGCCATCATACCGCCGGGTTCAGAGGACGCCCGGCGGCCGGTAATCGCTCATCAGGTTCTCGATTGTCCGCACCGCGAGATCCGATTCCTCGACCCGCCGAAATGCTTCCGACATGGCCCGCACCCGCTGCGGGTAAGGCGGCGCCAGCACCCGCCGGATCAGCGCCCGCACTCCCTCCGGTGTGGCGCTGCGAGGAGCGGCCATGGCTCCCAGGCCATGATAGACCACCCGCGCGCCGTTGCCCGGCTGGTCGCGGGTCAGCGGAAAGACGATCACCGGCACTCCGAAGTAGACGCATTCCTTCACCGACGCGAGGCCTCCGTGGCTGATCATCAGTACGGCCTTCTGCAACAACTCGGTTTGCGGCATCCAGTTGACCGCCAGAACGTTGGGCGATCCCTCGAACTCCCGGGGATCCAGGTCCCTGCCGGTGGCGATCACCGCCTGGTAACCGGTCAGCCCGGCCAGAGCGCCGGCCACGGCGCGCAGAACCCTCCGGCTGTAGTGGTAGCGGTGGCACTGGCTCCCCAGCGCACACAGAATCAGGGGCTTGCCGGGATCCAGCCGTTCGAGGGGGAACGACGGAGCTGCGCGGCCGCTGTCGATGCCGGCCTCCACGTACACGCGTCCGGGGCGCCGCGGCCGGGGAAAGTCGAAGACCTCTGGGCAAAGGACCAGTTCCGGGAAGTTGAGGGCGGGGCGGAACAAGGCGCTGGCGTCGATCTGGTCGACCGGGTATCCCACCGCGCGGGCGAGTCTTCTCATCAGTCGAAGCACGTCCAGATCCACCCCGGCAAGGGTGGCCAGTTTCCGGCCCAGCCGGGCGGACCAGCGGCGGCGCTGCCATGCACGCCGCACGACCCACCGTTCCCACCGGGTCCGGGCGGGCAGCAGGGCGGTGTCCAGCGGCGGAATCGCTGGATCATCGTCTGTCCGGGGCAGGGTCGTACTGAGCAGCACGACGGGTATTCGATACCGGTAAAAGGCCAGTGCGGCGCCGCCCAACTGGTGATCGACCAGCGCCAGTTCCGGCGCGAACTCTTCCACCACCGGCCTCAGCCCGTCGTTTTGCCAGTAGTCGTAGGTTTCCTTCAGCCGCTGGCCGTCTTCGCGAAGACGGGCCAGCGCCGAGTCCCGAACACCAGGACCGCGTTTCGCGGCGGTGGTGCTGAGAGGAGTGCTGCCCTTGGGCCGCACATGTTCCAGAATGGGATGGAACTCAAACCCGTGCGCCGCTACGAGAGGCTCATAGTCGGGAACCGCGAAAAAGGCCGTCCGGTGGCCGCGGGCGGCAAGCGTCCTGGCCAGGCCGAAAGCAGCGTAGAAATGGCCTTCCTCCGGCACACTGCAGAAGGCGATTCTAGACACGGGCTTCCCCGATCGCCGCGTTCCCATGAAATTCCTGACTGACATAGCGGCGGAATTCGCGGTTGAAAGCCAGCAAACAAGCGGTCGCCAGCATGCTGGCGCTGCAGAATTGGTAGATGAGCGGAATGTTCTTGTCCAGCGCATCGGCCGCGATCCCGGCCAGCCCCATGGCGAGCGGCGAGGCGGCGGCGCTGATGGAACGTACCGCACCGAAGACGCGGCCGCGAAACTCCCGGGGCGTGTTGCACTGCAGGATCGAGTTAATGGCGACTCCCACGAAGCCCGACACCACTCCCGCGAATAAAGCCAGCGCCAGGGCGGCTCCGGGACGGCGCACCATCGCCAGGACCCCAAGGGCCAAGGGCTGCGCCAGCATGCAGGCAAGCACCCAGCGGCCCCTGCCCCCGCCCGAAAGAGGCAGCGATCCCGCCAGAACCAGCCCGGCCAGCGAGCCGATGCCCTGCGCGGCCAGGATGTAACCGTACCAGCTTGGACCGGCTTTCAGGAAGTCGTCCACGAAGAAAGGAAACAGGATCTGAACCGGGACCGCGAAGAAGCCCAGCAGCGAGGACCCGATCACCGTGGCGCGCAGGCCGCGCGTGCTCCACACGTAACGGATCCCCGCGCTGGTTTCCCGGCGGAAGGTGCTCCGGCCTTCCGGATCCTGGGCCGGGGGAGGCATCCTGAGAAAGGACTCGCTGGTGGCCGCCACTCCGAAACTGATCGCGTTGACCAGAAAAAGCACCGGGGCCCCCAGCCATTGGAACAGGGCGCCGCCGGCGGCCTGGCCCAGCAGGGTCGAGATCTGGAACGAACTCTGCATGGCCGAGGTCGCCGCGGGAACCTGGCGGGGCGCCACCAGGTCGGGCACCGAAGCCGCCATGGACGGACCGAAGTAGGAACCGTTGGCGGCGGCGAGCGCGGTCATGGCAATGAGGGCGGTGACGATGAGAGCAGTGGAATCCGGCGCCGCGAACATGAGCACCGCGATCAGCAGCACGGCGGTTCCGTTCAGAGTGTCGCTGAGCACCAGGAGGCGCCGCCTCGGGTAGCGGTCCGCCACCGCCCCTCCCAGCGGACTCAGCAAGACCGACAGGCTGGCGGCGATGATGCCCATCAGCGCGATCAGGCTGGCCGATTCCGTCGCCCGCTTCAGCCACAACACCCGCGCCACGCCGTAGATCTGATTTCCGGCCATGCTGATGGTCTGCCCGGCCAACAGCAGCAGCAAGCCGCGGTTGAAAAGAGCCTGTCGCGCCGGGAGTGGCTGGTCCGCGGTCAAACGGCGTACCCCCAGTGGTGGAAGAAGCGGCCCCAGGCTGCCTGCAGGCTGGCGCGGACGGCGTCCGGCAGCGGCCGGTACACGTTCTTGCTATACCCCGCCAGCGATTGCGCGTGTTGCTCGAGCCGGGGCCGCACTGCCTCGAAATCCGGCAGCTCCAGTTCACGATAGATGCGCGCCACCTGTCCCACCATATCCCGCTCCAGTTCTTCAAAGCGCACCTCGCAGAAACGGCCCTCCGGAATGGCGTCGCATTCGTTGAGGAAGGCATCGTACATCAGCGAGTAGCGTCGCAGGATGCCGGCTTCAATGGATCCCTCGGGCGGCTGCTGCAGAAACCTGCCGGGGAGCGTCTTTTCGTAGAGACGGATCATGGAGCGGTAGACCACGCCGGGGTCGCGGATAATATGCACGAAGCGGGCTTCAGGAAACAGCTTCCGCAGAATGGCCACGCGGGCGGTGTGGGCGGGCGATTTCAGGATGAGCGGCCGCCGGTACTTGTACGTCAGCTTCTGGAGCAGCAGCGTCAGGGCCGAGGTGAACTCCCGCAATTCGCTTTCCGGAACTCCCCGAAAGCTCAGGTACCGGTCGTAGTACTCCTGCCGCCGGGCAAAAGCAAGCCCCATCTCCGGCGAGCGCAGCGACATCACCGACAGTCCGAATTCGTCTTCTCCCGGACTCTCGAAGGTGATCGCCATGTTGTCCATGGGCCGCTTGCGGGCCGGCATCCGGGCGCGCATCCGGGCAAAAATCTCCTCCCGCGTGAGAAAGCAGTGGGGATTGGTGGCTTCGAACCAGTTGGGATAAGCGAAGCGGGTGTCCAGCGCCAGCAGTTCGTGCAGGAGGGTGGTCCCGTTGCGCCAGTGTCCCAGGACGAAAACCGGCGGCCGGATTTCCGTCTTCCGGACAGCCGCCCCGTGCAGGGCTTCCTCGCG
>JADZAF010000321.1 GCA_020852755.1 Bryobacterales bacterium | reverse complement strand
CGAGATTGGCGAGAACCCGGTCGATGCCCTCGGTCTGGATATACTCAGGCATCACCGTGATGCCCACGAACCGCTCGGAGCCCATGCGGGGCCAGTATCGCATGGTACCGGCCCATCCCGGGCCTATCCGGCGGCCGCAGCCATCCCGGAGACCGCTCCGAGCACCGCCCGGTTCCAGCCGGACACGCCCGGCAGCGGGGTCAGGGCGCTATTCGGGACGGCCCTTCGCAACGCGTCCGAGATCCCCGACCGGATGACGATGGGAACATCCACGGCCTGGAGGAAGGGGACATCGTTCCAACCGTCCCCGATCCCGATGGTCGCCACGCTGCCGTGCGCCTTGCGGAACAGGTCGCTCAGCTGCCGCACCGCGGTGGCCTTATCGTTCTTCCCCGTGATGTGGTAGAAACGCCCGCCGCGCGTCCAGCGTTTGCCGCGCGCCTCGATCGCTTCCAGCAGGCGATAGGTGCCCGAATCCAGCACCTCGAAGGGCTCGTCGTACTCCCGCTGCTTGGCCAGTTCCGCCTGGGCGACCGGCAGCCGGGTGCGCAGGCAGAGTTCCGCCACGCTCATGGAATGGAACCCGAGCACCCGGCATCCGCTCCAGCGCGCCGCGTCTTCGAGGGTAGCCACCAACTCGGGGTAGGGGTCGCCGTATTCGATAACCCGGTAGCCGCCGGACTGCCGCCCTTTGGGAAGCGGGAAATCGAAGTACCCCCGGGGGATATAGATCGCGCCGCCGTTCTCGACGATGAAGGGGCCTTCGATCCCCAGCTTCCGGCGCCACAACTCCACCTCGGCGCGCGTCTTGCTGGTGGAGAACACCAGCGGGATGCCCTGCTGCCGGATCAGGTGCAAAGCCTCCTCCGCCGCGGCGGTGGAATAGCTGTTGTGATCGAGCAGAGTTCCGTCCAGGTCGGTGAAAATAACCTTCATCGTACTTCCATGGTAGGACCGGGTCCGTGCCGGAGACGATACCGTGAACCCTGTATTCGGCCGCCGGAATCCCACCAGCCCTCGGGGCTGGACGAACCGGGTACGGCGCCGAAATCCGGCCATCCGCTCTAACCCCTTCAAACGGCTGGGCTTGCCGCTTTTTCTGGGTTTTCCTCGAGAGCCCTGACGATGGCGTCGGTGAACTCCTGCGTGGTAGCCGTGCCGCCCACGTCGCGGGTGAGGTGGAGCCCCCCGGCGTAGACGCTCTCGATGGCCGCCTGCAGACGCGCGGCGGCCTTCTGCTCGCCGATGTGGATCAGCATCAGGCAGGCGGAGAGCATCAGGGCGGTGGGGTTGGCCAGGCCCTTGCCGGCGATATCGGGCGCGCTTCCGTGAACCGCTTCGAAGACCGCCTGGTGCGCCCCGATGTTCGCGCCCGGCACCACGCCCAAGCCGCCCACCAGGCCGGCGGCCAGATCGGAGACGATATCTCCGTACAGGTTCGGCATCAGCAGCACGTCGAAGGTCTCCGGCCGCATCACCAGCTGCATGCTGGCGTTGTCCACGATCAGCTCGCCGTACTCGATGTCGGGGTATTCCTCGGCCACCTCCCGGCAGCAGCGCAGGAACAGGCCGTCGCTCAATTTCATGATATTGGCCTTGTGAATGGCCGTGATCTTCTTGCGCGGCGCCCAGCGGGCGAAGGAAAAGGCCTTGCGGGCGATCCGCAGGGAGGCCTCGCGGGTGATGATCTTGAGGCTCTCCACCACCCCGGAGACCACTTCGTGTTCCAGGCCGGAGTAGAGGTCCTCGGTGTTCTCGCGGAAGATCACCAGGTCGATGTGGGCGTCGGCGAAGCGGGTCTTCAAACCGGGCAAGCCGCGCACCGGCCGGACGTTGGCGAACAGGTCGAGCTTCTTGCGGAGGGCTACGTTCACACTTTGGAATCCCCCGGCGATGGGGGTGGTGACCGGACCCTTCAGCCCGACCTGGGTCCGCTTGATGGAATTCAGCACCGATTCGGGAACGCTCTCGCCGGCGGCTTCGATCAGCCGGGCATTCAGTTCCACCC
Source organism: Bryobacterales bacterium (assembly GCA_020852755.1). GTDB lineage: Bacteria > Acidobacteriota > Terriglobia > Bryobacterales > Bryobacteraceae > JADZAF01. Next base: position 24,763 of record JADZAF010000321.1, on the reverse strand, counting down.
GCTCCCAGGCGACGGGCACCCCGGCGGCCTCAACTGCTCGAACCGTGGCGTCGGCTACTTCAGGACCGATGCCGTCTCCGGGTATCAACGTGATTTGGTGGGCCATGGTGGCTATTATACGGTGGCTATCCCACGGTTTCGAAACGAAGCCGGACGGCGGCGCTTCCTACTATACTTGGGGCGGGAGTGCCTGTGATACCGCATTGGGCCGGAGAGCGCGACCGGATGGTGGAGAGGCAGCTGCGGGCACGCGGGATCCGGGATCCCCGCGTGCTGGAGGCCATGGGGCAGATTCCCCGGGAGGAGTTCGTGCCGTTGCAGCACCGCCTGTCCTCCTACCAGGACGAGCCGCTGCCCATCGGACACGGCCAGACCATCTCCCAGCCCTACATGACCGCCCTGATGGCGCAGTGCCTGGAACTCGCAGGCGGCGAGAGGGTGCTGGATGTCGGCGCGGGGTCCGGCTACCACGCGGCCGTGCTGGGGGCGCTGGCCGCGGAGGTGATCTCCGTCGAGATCATTCCCGCCCTGGCCGAGCAGGCGCGCTCCAACCTGCAGCGGACCGGGCGCGGGAACAACATCCGGGTCGTTTGCGGAGACGGCTCCGAGGGCTTCCCGGAGGCGGCGCCCTATCACGGCATTTCGGTGGCCGCCGGGGCGCCGGAAACCCCGCAGGCCCTCCTGGACCAGTTGGCGGATCCCGGCCGTCTCGTGATCCCGGTAGGGACCATGGGCGACCAGGAACTGTGGGTTATCACCAGGAGAGGCGGCAAGACCGAAACCCGGACGGCGGCCTTGTGCCGTTTCGTTCCCCTGCGGGGATACCAGGGCTGGAGATAGCGATGCGCCTCCGCGCCGCGAAGGACAGGTTGAAGGTCGAGCACAGCATCATCGACGGACTGCGGGAAGTGTTGGAACGGCTGCTGGCGGGCTCGCCCGAGATCCGCTCGGTGATCCCGGGAGTGATCCGCCAGGTGCGGGACGCGAGGGGCAGAATCCGGGTGCGCGTGACCGTGCCCACGCAGAATGGCTGGAAGGCTATCGCCCTGAGCGCCGGCGCCCGCCAGGAGCTGTTCATCAGCACCGGGCTGGGCAAGGAGGAACTGGAGAGGGCCCTGGCCCGGGCGATCGATCAGGCCGATCCGAGGTGAAGAGCGACGATGCCGCCCGTCATCCGCACGAAGCGAACCTGTTCGAATCCCGTCCTCCGCATCTCTTCCGCCAGTTCTGCGGCCGAGGGGAACTTGCGAACCGAGTCGGGCAGGTACGTGTAGGCGTCGGGATGCCCGGAAATCCAGCCGCCCAGGCGTGGCAGAACGCTCCGGGAATACCAGGCGTAGAGAGCCGCGAAGACGGCGTTGGACGGCTGCGAAAACTCAAGAATGGCCGCCGTCCCGCCTGGCCGCAGCACCCGTTTCAGTTCCATCAGCCCCCGCCGGTAATTGGCGAAGTTGCGGAAGCCGAAGGCCACGGTAACCACGTCGAGGCTCTGTCCGGCCAGCGGTAGCGCCAGGCCGTCGGCCTCGAACAACAACCCGGCGGAGCCCCGGCGGTCCATCTTGCGCCGGGCTTCCAGCAGCATGGGATGGCAGAAATCGGCGCCCGCCACCCGGCCCCCCGTTACCCGTTCCAGGGCCAGCAGCAGGTCGCCGGTGCCGCAGCATAAGTCAAGCACCCGGGCGCCCGGCCGTTTCAGAGGGGCGGCCAGAGCGCGCACGGTGCGGGCGCGCCAATAGTGGTCGGTGTTGAAGGAGAGCAGGTGGTTGAGCAGGTCGTAGCGTCCGGCCACGCGGCCGAACATCCCCCGCACCCAGCGGGCCGCCTCACGCTCGTCGCGGGCCCCGGCTGGAGTGGTGCCCTTCATCCCAGCGCCGACCAGATGGCCGCCAGCACCAGCCGCTCATCCAGTCCTGAAACCACCGTGACCTCGCCGATCCGCACCGGCAGGACGAAGTGGATGCGTCCCTGCACGGTCTTCTTGTCGCTGGTCAGTCTCCGCAGCAGCGCTTCGGCTGCGATGCCTTCCAGCGGCGGGACCGGGCCGTAGCGCTCGATCACCTCCAGTATGTCCACACTGTCCTCGGCCGAAAGATAGCCGGTGGATTCGGCCAGGTAGACGGCAGCCCGCATCCCGAACGCCACGGCTTCCCCGTGCAGGAAGCGCCGGTAGCCGGTTTCGGCCTCCAGGGCGTGCCCGATGGTATGCCCGAAGTTGAGAATGCGGCGCAGGCCGCCCTCGCGCTCATCCGCGGAAACCACCTCCGCTTTGATGCGAACCGACTCGCCGATGAGGTAATCCACCGCTTCCGGCGCGCGCGCCAGAACCTGCTCGGACTGGTCGGCCAGCATGCGAAACAGGGGCTGGCTGCGGATCACGCCGGTCTTGATCACTTCAAAGAGCCCGGCGCGGTATTCGCGTTCGGGCAGGGTGTCCAGAGCGGCCGGGTCGATCAGAACGGCCAGCGGCTGATGGAAAGTTCCCACCAGGTTCTTGCCCTCCACCAGGTTGACGCCGGTCTTGCCGCCGATGGCCGCGTCCACCTGAGCCAGCAGGGTGGTGGGCGCCTGGATCACAGGGACGCCGCGCATGAAGATGGAGGCCAGAAAACCACCCATGTCGTTGACCACCCCGCCGCCGAACGCGATCACCAGGCTGGAACGGTCACCGCCCCGGCGCACCATTTCTCCGGCCAGGATTTCCAGCGGCGCCAGGCGCTTCTGATCCTCTCCGCCGGGCAGAAAGAGCAGCTCGTGGCGAAAAGATTCCAGGCCCCGGCGGAGACGCGCGCCCTGGTGGCGCCACACGTCTTCGGTGCTGACGACGAAGACCTTTCCCGTCCCGGCGGGCAGGTGCGCCGAGGCGCGCTCGAGAATGCCTCGCTCCACCGTGGCGCAGTAGGTTCGTTGCGGCGTCTGGACCGGGAACGTGGACATAGACATTGTTGTACCACGCGGCTTCCGCGCCGGTCGGTGGGAGCCGCGGGTCACCGGTTCCCGCCCGGCAATTGTCCTTGCCCGCTGGTCTGAAGCTCCGCGGCTGCACGACGCGCGCCTCCGCACGTTCCAACGGAGAGCAAGGCCGCCTCGCTATAATCGCATTTACCCTATGACAGCGGATTTTCTGGTCATCGGCGCCGGTGTCGCGGGTTTGCGCGCAGCCATCGAGCTTTCCCGGGCGGGCGAAGTTCTGGTTGTCGCCAAAGACACGCTGCAGGAATCGTCGTCCGAATATGCACAGGGCGGCATTGCGGTAGCCATCGGCGAGGATGACCATATTGAACTCCACGAGCAGGATACCCTGGCAGCCGGCGACGGGTTGTGCGACCCGGCGGCCGTGCGCACGCTGGTGGAAGAAGGACCCGCCGCGATCGAACAGTTGATCGCCTGGGGCGCGGCGTTCGACCGTTCCGGCGGCCGCCTTGCCCTGACGCGCGAAGGCGCGCACTCCCGGAACCGGATCCTGCACGCGCACGGGGATTCGACCGGGCAGGAGATCGCCCGCACCCTCTACCGCGAGGCGGCCTCGCGCCCGAACATCCGTTTCCGGAGCTTCTCCGCCATCACCGACCTGCTGTTGGAAAACGGGGAAGTGTGCGGCGCGCTGGTCTTCGACGAGGCCACTCGTCAATACACCCCCGCGCGCGCACGCGCGGTGTTGCTGGCCAGCGGAGGCCTCGGCCGCGTCTTCCGGGACACTACCAACCCGGATATCGCCACGGGCGACGGCGTGGCCATGGCCTACCGGGCCGGGGCGGAGATCTCCGATATCGAGTTCGTGCAGTTTCACCCCACGGCTCTGCATTTGAAGAACGCCCCGCGTTTTTTGCTGTCCGAGGCGATGCGCGGGGAGGGCGCCTGGCTGCGCAACGCCTCGGGCGAGCGCTTCATGACGCGCTACCATCCCCTGGCCGAACTCGCGCCGCGCGACATCGTGTCGCGTTCCATGGTGAAGGAGATGAGCGCCACCGGCGTGTGGCGGATCTACCTGGACCTGACTCACCTGGATGCCGCCTTCATCCGCGGCCGTTTCCCGCGCATCTATCAGACCTGCCTGCGCTACGGCCTGGACATCACGGCGGCGCTGGTGCCCGTGCATCCGGCCGCGCACTACGCCATGGGCGGTGTCCGCACCGACCTGGACGGCCGCACCAGCCTGAGACGCCTCTACGCGGCAGGCGAGGTGGCCTGCACGGGAGTGCACGGAGCCAACCGGCTGGCCAGCAATTCCCTCCTGGAGGGGGTGGTGTTCGGCGCGCGCGCCGGAGCCGCCATGCGGGAATGGGCCGGAAAGGCGCTGCCCGGATCGGGATCGGCGCCGGAGGCACGCTTCCCCTGCGCCGCCGAGGCCGAAGTGCGGGAGCTGGCCTGGCACCAGTGCGGCATCCTGCGGTCGGTCGAGAGCCTGGAGACGGCGGTGCGCCGCTTGAGCGAAATCGCCGCCGGTCCCAACCCCGAAGCCGGCCTGGACCAACACGAGCTGCGCAATATCCACACTGTCGCGCTGTTGATCGCGCGCTGCGCGCTGGCGCGCCCGGAAAGCCGCGGCGCCCACTACCGCACTGATTTTCCCGAGAAACGGCCCGAGTTCCAGCTGCACTCCATCGTCTCGAAGAACCATGACCCAAGTTTCCGTTAGCCCGCGACAGATCGTGGCGCCGGTCTGTGCCCTGCTCCTGCTGGCCGCTGCGCCCATCAGAGAGTTGAGCCCCTGGGCGGTCCTGTGGACCGCGCCCGCCATCCTGGGCGCGGCCATGCTCATCGCCTGGGCCGCGGAATCGGCGCAGTTTTTCGTCGCCCAGGGTTTTGCCCTGGCGATCCTGGCCTGGCTGCAGACCCTGCCGGAGTTTGCCGTGGAGGCGGTGCTGGCCTGGAAGCAGCAGGTACACCTGCTGACCGCCAATCTGACGGGAGCCTTACGCCTGCTCACCGGCCTGGCCTGGCCCATGATTTATTTCGTGGCGGCCATGTCGCACCGCTACACCTACCGGCGCCCGCTGCGCCGCATCCGGCTGGCCGACGAGCACTCGGTGGAAGTGGTGGGCCTCATCGCCTGCATGGCCTACGCGGCGGTGATCTGGTGGAAGGCGTCTCTCAATCTCTATGACGCCGCTGTGCTCATCGGGATCTACATCGGCTACCTGCTGCTGCTGCGGCGCATGCCCCCGCAGGAAGCCGAAGGCATGGAGGACCTGGAGCGGATCCCGCGCAGTATCGTCAAGGCCCGGCGTCCGGTACGCATCGCCGCCATCCTGGGCCTGTTCTTCGGCGGCGGCCTGCTGATCTACTTCGTGGCCGAGCCGTTCCTGGGCAGCCTGCTCTCGCTCTCCGCCGCGCTGGGCGTGCCCAGCTTCGTCTTCGTGCAGTGGGTGGCGCCGTTCGTATCGGAGTTTCCCGAGAAAGTCTCCGCGTTCTACTGGGCCCGGACCATCGAAAAGGCTTCCATGGCGCTGATGAACATGGTCTCCAGCAACATCAACCAGTGGACCCTGCTGGCAGCCATGCTGCCCATCGTGTTCTACATGGGCGGGGGGCAGTCGAGCATTCCGTTCGACGACCAACAGCGGCTCGAGATCCTGATGACGCTGGCACAGCAGTTGATCGGCACCATGTTCCTGATCAACATGGAACTGGCCTGGTGGGAAGCCCTGGCGCTGTTCTCCCTCTGGGGCGTGCAGTTTGCCCTTTCACCGGTGACTCCCGGCCCCGGCTTCTGGGGCACCCTTGCCCGGGGCATCCACTGGTGGGTGACCCTCGCCTACCTGGCCTGGGCGGCCCTGGAGGGGGTGCGCATGCTGCTCGGCTTCCGGCATCCGACCGCGTTTCACAACTTCGCCACCGCCTGGCGCGAACACATCGGACCCGGCGCGGCCAGGCGCTAGCCGCCGCGCTAGAATAGAATAAGCCCCACATGAAGAATAAGATCCGGTCCACGACCGTGCTATGCGTGCGCCGCGACGGGAAAGTAGTGATGGCGGGCGACGGCCAGGTGACCATGAACAACGAGGTCTTGAAGGCCTCGGCCCGCAAAGTCCGCCGCCTCTATAACGATAAGATCCTGGCCGGCTTCGCCGGCTCCACCGCCGACGCATTCGCGCTGTTCTCCCGCTTTGAGTCCAAGCTCGAGCAGTTCAACGGCAACCTGTCCCGCGCCGTCGTGGAGTTGGCCAAGGAGTGGCGCACGGACCGGATTCTGCGCCACCTGGAGGCCTTGCTGCTGGTGGCGGATGCCAAGAGCATCTTCCTGGTCAGCGGCAACGGCGATGTCATCGAGCCGGATGAAGCGGTGGCGGCCATCGGTTCCGGAGGCCCCTTCGCCCTGGCCGCCGCCACCGCCCTGCTTCGCAACACGAAGATGACCGCCCGGCAGGTGGTCGAGCAGGCCATGGAGATCGCCGGCAGGATCTGCATCTTCACCAATGAAAAGGTGTCCTACGAGGAACTCGGTTAGACCATGGTGATCTATCTGCCTGCCCAATCCGTCGATGAGGCGCCGGTCCTGGACGAACTGACGCCCCGCGAGATCGTGCGCGAACTGGACCGCTACGTGATCGGCCAGTCCGAGGCCAAGCGGGCCGTGGCGGTTGCTTTGCGCAATCGCATCCGCCGGCAGAAACTGCCTCCGGAAATGGCCGAGGATGTGATGCCCAAGAACATCCTCATGATCGGCCCGACCGGCGTGGGCAAGACCGAGATCGCCCGCCGCCTGGCCCGGCTGGCCAATTCGCCGTTCCTGAAAGTGGAAGCCAGCAAGTTCACGGAAGTGGGCTACGTCGGCCGCGACGTGGAATCGATGATCCGCGATCTGGTGGATATCGCCATCGACATGGTGCGCGAGGAACGGCTGGAAGAGGTGGCGGATCGCGCCGAGCACAACGCCGAGGAGCGCCTGCTCGACCTGCTGATGCCGCCGCAAACCGAGCCTTCCGAAACCGCCGAGCGCTCCCGTGAGAAACTGCGCGAGAAGCTGCGCGAGGGCAAGCTGGACGAACGGCTGGTGGAACTGGACGTCAAGGAACGCGGCCCGACCTTCGAGATCAGCACGGCCCAGGGCGTCGAAGAGATGGACATCAATCTGAAGGATGTCCTGCCCAACATCTTCGGCCAGAAGACCCGCCGCAGGAAGATGCGGGTGGCGGAAGCCATGGACTACCTCGTGCAGGAGGAAGAGCAGAAGCTGATCGATATGGACCAGGTGACCCGCGTGGCGCTGGAGCGGGTGGAAAGCAGCGGCATCATCTTCCTCGACGAGGTGGACAAGATCGCGGGCCGGGAAAGCGGGCACGGTCCGGACGTCAGCCGGGAGGGTGTGCAGCGCGACATCCTGCCCATCGTCGAAGGCACTACTGTCAATACCCGCCACGGGTTTGTCCGCACCGACCACATCCTGTTCATCGCCGCCGGCGCGTTCCACGTCTCCAAGCCCAGCGACCTCATCCCCGAGCTGCAAGGCCGGTTTCCGATCCGGGTGGAACTGAAATCCTTGAGCATCGAGGACTTCATCCGCATTCTGAAAGAGCCCAAGAACGCCCTCGCCAAACAGTACAGCGCCTTGATGGAAACCGAAGGCCTGCATCTCACCTTCACCGACGACGCTCTGGAGGAGGTGGCCCGTTTCGCCGCCCAGGTGAACGAGAGTTCCGAGAACATCGGCGCGCGGCGCCTCCACACCATCATGGAGAAACTGCTGGAAGAGATCTCCTTCGAAGGCCCCGATCTCAAGAGGAAGAACATCCGGATCGATGCCAACTATGTGCGCAAGCAACTGGCCGAGATTGTCAAGGACCAGGACCTGAGCCGCTACATCCTGTAAATGTCCGGCGTGCGGCGGTTACCGGTGGCGTCTTTGGTGACTTGGGCGGCCGTGTGCCTGCTGCTTGGGGGCTGCGGCTACGTCGGGGAACCTTTGCCGCCGCTGCTGAACATTCCGCAGCCGGTCTCCGACCTGCGCTCGATCGAACACGCCGGACACATCCTGGTGGAATTCACGCCGCCCGTCCTGAACACCGAGGGGATCCCCCTCAAACGCCTGTCGCGCATTGAACTCCGCATCGGGCCGGCGCCTCAAGGCGCGTTCGATGCGGAAGCGTGGGCGGCGGGAGCCAAGCTGTACCCGGACGTTCCCTGCGAGGGGAATCCGGTCAGCTACCGGGTGCCGGCGGCCGAGTGGGTAGGCCGGGAGGTCGTTCTGGCGGTCAACGTGATCGGGCCCAGCGGCCGCCCGTCCGGCTGGTCCAATTTCCCGGTCCTGAAGGTGATTCCTCCCCTGCCGGTTCCGGCCTCCCTCACCGCCACGGCGGTGCCGGAAGGGGTTCGCCTCCAGTGGACCGGAGGCGACAGCTCGTTCCGGATCTACAGGAGCGAACCGGAGGGAAAGCCGGTCGAGATCGCCCGGGCCGAGAGGGCCGAATGGGTGGATACTCGCACCCGGTTCGGGCAGCGCTACGTCTACCTGATTCAGGCGGTGCGGCAAGCCGGCAATGAGAACGCCGAAAGCGGGATCTCGGAACCCGTTGAGATCGTGCCCAAGGATACGTTCCCGCCTGCCGTTCCAACCGGCCTGACTGCCGTCGCCGGTTTGGAATCCATCGAGCTGGTTTGGGAGCGGAACACGGAGGAGGACTTACAAGCCTATCGCGTCTACCGGGCCGGGGAAGGAGGCCGGTTCACCCTGGTTGCCGGCTCCGTGGAAACGCCCAGCTTCAGCGACCGGACGGCCGAAAAAGGGAAGTCCTACCGCTACGCGGTCGGCGCGGTGGACCGCACCGGCAACGAAAGCGCCCAGTCGCCCCCGGTCGCGGTGACGTTTCATTAGTGTCCGGACTTGACCTATGGACCTGCGGACGGCCAAAGGCTATGACACTCGGGGAGCGCCGTTTCCGGGGCGCCGCCAAAGGGAGGGGATAACCTGTCCCTCGGGCCGTTTCCCGCACCCCGGCGGCCGTCAAACGCCCGGAGGGCGGCCGTTCCCTCCGGCTCTGGATACGCTTTTTCCAGCAGCGCGCCGGGGAAGTGCTTCGAGACGCCGATACGGAATTAGGGCCGATGCTACTATTTGAAGTCCTCGCGATGGTTCTTCCGATGACCGGATCGGGCGCCCTCATGGCGGGCCTTGCGGCGCTGGCCGCGCTGCTGGCCGCCAGCCTGCTCTGGATCCTGAAACGGGCGCGGGTGGGGCCCGAGGAGCGCGAGCGGCAGCGCAGGCTGGCCGTGAATTCAGCCGGCCGCATGACGGATGCCGTCATCACCGATGTACACGGAGACCTGATCAGTTACGCCTATTCGGTGCGGGGTGTAGCCTACGCCGCGTCCCAGGACATTTCCCATTTCCGGGATCTGCTGCCGGAGGACCGTTCCGCCCTGATCGGGCCCGCCAACCTCAAGTATCACCCGCAGAACCCGGCCAATTCGATCGTCATCTGCGAGCGCTGGACCGGTTTGCGGCACCTGGTCAGGGAGATCGAGTCGTAACTCCAGCCGGCTGGGTATGCGAAGCCGGATGCGCTAGAATGAACGGCAGACTGGAAGAGTGATGAAGAGACTGATTACCATACCTTTCGTTTTTCTCCTACTGGCGCCTGTTTTCAGCCAGGATGTAGAGAAACTGGCGCCCTACTATCCCACGCCCGAGACGATCGTCGAGCGCATGCTGACCCTGGGGGAACTGAAGGCCGGGGAAACCATGTTCGACCTGGGCAGCGGAGACGGGCGCATCGTGGTAATGGCGGCCCAGAAGTTCCATGCCGATGCCACCGGAGTGGAGATCGACAAAGACCTGTACCGGCAGAGCACGCAGAGAATCCGCAAGCTTGGCTTGCAGAAGACCGCGCGGATCATCAACGGCGACATCCAGGCGCAAGACTACCGCTCGGCCGACCTGATCACCGTGTACCTGCTGCCCGCCTCCAACGACAAGGTGCGTCCCATACTCGAAAAACAGCTCAAGAAAGGGGCCCGGGTAGTCGCGCACGATTTCGAATTCCGGGACTGGAAGCCCGAGAAGGTCGAGACCATCGACGACGACGGCGAGGGCCGCAGCCATACGCTATACCTCTACAGGAGGTGATCCATGTTCCACCGTTTCCTGCCCGTGTTGCTGGCGGCTGCCGGCCTGGCGGCCGAGCCGGCCGATTCCGTCAATCCGGTGAAACGGGTCCTCGACTCCGGAGGAATCGTCTTCGGAGGAACCATCACGGCGGCGAACCTGGACACCGCCGCGGTGATGGCCAATGCCGGCTTCGACTTCCTCTGGATCGAGGGCGAACACAGCCCGATCACCTTGGAAACCACCCGCAACATGATTCTGGCCACCCGGGGCCTCAAGGCCGTCCCCTTCACGCGGGTGCCGGTCAACGAAACCTGGACGGCCAAACGGATGCTGGACATCGGCAGCCTGGGAGTCATCTTCCCCTTCACCAGCACCCCCGAACTGGCCCGGCAGGCGGTGGCGGCCTGCAAGTATCCCCCCGAGGGCGTGCGCGGATCGGGGCCCTCCCTGGCCATGCTGCGCTGGCCCGTACAGGGCTACCCGCAGTGGGCCAACCGGAACGTGATGGTGATCGTGATCATCGAGCAGAAGGAAGCGGTGGAGCGCATCGCCGAGATCGCGGCCGTCCCCGGCATCGACGTGCTCTTCATCGGCACCAGCGATCTCTCCTATTCCTACGGGACAAGAGGCAACTCGAGCGCTCCGGCCGTGCAGGATGCCGTACGCAAGGTTCTGGCCGAGGGGACCCGGCGCAGGATCCCGGTGGGCGGCCCGGCCGGATCGCCGGCGCAGATCCGCGCCATGATACAGCAGGGGTTCCGCTTCATCCAGGGCCCCAGCGACCTGAGCCTGATGCGGGCGGCTGCGCAGGATTTTTTCACCAATCTGAAGAAAGAGGGAGTGGAACACAAGGAACCGATTCCGCTCTACTGATTCCCTTTCGTGCGGACACAGCGTTTGGGTGAGCGCCCGCGACACGCCCGGTGGCTGGCCGGGGCGCGGGCTGGATTGGCGGTTGTTTGCCTGGTAGTGAGTCTGCTGGCCGGACAGGAAGTCTCCTCTCTGGCCACCGCCGTTATGGCCGTGTTCACGGCCCACAGTACGCTGTTGGCAATTCGGGGCGGGGTGGCGGCCGGGGTCTTCGGCCTGCTGGCCCTGTTCGCCGATACGGTCTTCTTCCTGTTTCTGGTCAACCTGGGGATGCCGGCGATGTTCTGGCCGTCCCTGGCCTTCTACCTCTACTTGATCTCGGCGGCCCTGCTGCTGTACGGCCCCCGGGAGGTCTGGCTGGTATCCTCCGTTTCTCTGCTCTTCGTCCTGGTCGCCAGGCCCCGCGAACTGGTTCCCGCAGTGCTGGTGGGAGGGGTGTTGACCTCTGCCGGGGCCTTCTGGAAGAAGCGGCTCGACTCCACTCTGGCGCGGGCTCTCAAAGAGGCCGCTGCGGCAGGACGGGAAGCGCAGACGGCCCGGGAATCGGAGCGGCAGACCATTGCCGCCGACTTCCACGACGGTCCGCTGCAGAGCTTCATCAGTTTTCAGATCCGCCTGGACATCCTTCGCCGGGTGCTGGAGCGGGACCTTCCCGCCGGACTCGAGGAGTTGCGCCAGTTGCAGGAACTGTGTCAGTCTCAAGTGCGCGAATTGCGTTCCTTCGTGCGGCGCATGCGGCCGGTGGACGTCGAGGCCAGCCTGACCGCCGCCATACGGCGGCTGGCCGACGATTTCCGCAAGGAGAGCGGGATCGCGGTGGCCTTCGTGGGCAGCGACACTCCCGTGCCGGTGGCTCCGGAGCTTTCCACCGACGTTCTGCGGATGGTGCGGGAAGCGCTGCACAACGTGCAGAAGCACGCCCACGCCACCCGGGTGGCGGTGGGGGTGGAGCAGTCGGGAAAGGAGTTGCACATCACGATCGACGACAACGGCGTAGGGTTTCCCTTCGGCGGCGTCTACTCGCTGGATGAGCTGGATCTGCTGCGCCTGGGTCCGGTGAGCATCAAGCGGCGGGCGCGCAGTATCGGGGTCGGCTTCACGCTTGAGTCGCGGCCCGGGCGGGGCTCCGGTCTGAAGTTCAAGGTCCCGGTCTGAGCCCGTGCGCTTTCCGGCCGCGCTCCTTTGCCTTTGCCTTTGCGGCTGCGGCCGCTATGCCGACTTCACTCTCCCCTCTCCCTCCGGAGAACCGGCCATCGAGGCGGCCTACGACTTCTCCGCCGAACCGGCGCCCGTACTGGCCCCGGGCGCGCCCGGGGAGTGGGACTCGGTTGACGTCCTGAACCCCTCGGTGGTCCGCTATCGCGACCGCTACTTCAACTTCTATTCGGGCTTCGACGGCCGCACCTGGCGTACCGGCATGGCGGTTTCGAAGGACGGGTTGCGATGGGAGAAATCGGGCATGGTGCTGGCGCCCGACCCCGCCAGCTGGGAGGGCGGCTACATCGCCGCCAACGGATCGGCCGCCTTCGTGCAGGACCGCTTTCTTTACTGGTACCAGGCCGGGCCGCGGGAACGCCCGCGCATCGGCCTGGCCCGTTCCGGCGACGGCCGGCGCTGGCGCAAACTCCCCGAGCCGGTGCTGGAAACCGGGCCGCGCGGCAGTTGGGACGAGCGGGGCCTGGGCGACCCCTACGTGATTCGCGCGGGAGGCAGCTTCTATCTGTTTTACCTGGGTCAGGACCGCGCCCGGAGGCAGCGGCTGGGCCTGGCGCGCTCGGAGGACGGCATTGACTGGGAGAAGCTGCGCTCCAATCCGATCCTGGAACCGGGCGAGGCGGGCAGCTTCGACGAGAACGGGCTGGGCGAGCCGGCGGTCTGGTCCCGGCAGGGCTACTACTGGATGGTCTACACGGGCCGCGACCGCGAAGAGAACCGCAGCCTGGGCATGGCCCGCTCCCGGGACGGCGCGCGCTGGGAGAAATTGCCTTTCGTGTTCCGCGGCCCGCAGGCATGGAACCGGCGCGTGCTCTGCGATCCCGAGGTGGAGGCCCGAGACGGTTCCATCCGCCTTTGGTTCGGCGGCGGCGACCGTCCTTCCCCGGACGAGAATCTTAACGGGCAGATCGGGGTGGGACTGCTGAGCGTCCGGGAAGACTGACATTTGGAGGTCATTTTGGATTTGATATCAAACGCCAAGACCACGCGGCGGAAACTGCTGCAGGCGGGAGCGGTGGCATCGGCTCTCGGCCTCTCGCAGAGTTCGTCGCAAGCACAATCCCGCCAATCTCCGAGGCTGAACACCAATTCGGCCCCGAGCGCTCTCAAGATCACCGATATCCGGGGCTGCACGGTGGCCTCGAATTTCGATTACCCCCTGATCCGCATCGACACCAACCAGGGCGTCTACGGGCTGGGAGAAGTCCGCGACGGCGGCGTGAAAGGCCAGGCGCTGGTCCTGAAGCCGCTGATCATGGGCCGCAATCCGCTGCAGATTCACACCATTCTGGACCGCCTGAAGCCGTACGCCGGGCACGGCCGTTTGGGCGGCGGATACAGCGCCATCGACATGGCCCTGCACGACATCGCCGGCAAGGTCTACGGAGTGCCGGCCTACCGGCTGATCGGCGACAAACGGCGCGATCGTATCCGGGTTTACTGCGACACGATCCCCTCGAAAGACCCCAAGGTCTACGCACAGCGCATGCTGGACCGCAAGAAACGCGGTTTCACGTTCTTCAAGGCTGACATCGGGGTGGGGCTGATCCGCGACCGTCCGGGCGCCCTGCGCGACCGGGTGCCGACCGAGAAGGGCCTCGCCTACATGGGCGAGTACCTGCAGGCCATCCGCGACGCCATCGGCTACGAGGCGCCGCTGGGCACCGACCACTACGGACCCCTGGGGGTCCAGGACGCCATCCGGCTGGGCCACGCCTTCGAGCGCTTCGAACTGGCCTGGCTCGAGGATCCCATTCCGTGGACGGAGTGGCGCGGCCTGAAGCAGATCGCCGCCGCCGTCTCCACTCCGGTTCTGACCGGCGAGGATATCTTCGGTGTGGACGGTTTCCGCGATCTGATCGAGAACGAGGCCATCGACCTCATTCAGCCCGACCCGGAAACCTCGGGCGCCATCCGCGAAACCGCCCTGCTGGCCGGCTACGCCGACGAGCACGGCATCCCCACGGTGTTCCACTTCGCCGGCTCCCCGGTTGGCTGCATGGCCTCGGTGCACTGCGCCGCCACCATCCGGAACTTCATCGTGATGGAGAATCACGCAGTAGACATTCCCTGGTGGGACGATATGGTGCACGGCACGCCGAAGCCCATCGTCAACCAGGGTTACATCCAGGTGCCGGAGGCGCCGGGCCTCGGGGTGACCCTGAACGACGACGTGGTCAAGGAGCACCTGCGCTATCCGGGCTATTTCGAGCCCACGCCGCAGTTCGATTTTCCGGTGGTGTCCTTCGGAATCTGGGAACGGGGACCCTACCCGCACATCACCGAAGACGGCACGCTGCGGAACGCGCCGGACCACTAAAACTAAACTAAGAACGGGGACATTACTTCCCGCGCATCAAGCTACCCGCTCCCTGCGGTCGTGGCCCGGAATCGCTTTCCGGCCCGCGGCCGGGGAGCGGATGAGCAATCGCGTGTGACGCTCTGTTTGAGAACTATGCGGCTGGCGCACGGATGGCGGCTGGAGACGACCGCGCCGGTGTCCGGCGCTCTGGTCCGGGAGTTCATACGTCCGGCCGTGCGCGCCGTGCCCGGCCGGATCGCCGCCCGCCTCGGAAGCTGCCGGATCTTCCTGGCCCGGGGCCTTCTCGAGGAGGACTGGAGTTCGGACTGGGACTGGACGCCGGCAGGCCCGGACATCGCGCTACGGGCCGAAGGCCGGGAGGACCACGACATCGCTATGGAGCTGCTTCTCTGCCTGGGCGAGGCGTTGTGGGAGCGGCTGGACGACAGCGAGATCCAGGCCTATCTGAAACTGCTGGACGCCGAGATCCGCGCCGGCGTCCAGGGCGAAATCGATGAAGAGTCCCTGCGCGACAAGCGCGTGCTGTTGTCCAGCCGGACTTCCGCGCGTAGCCGCGGCCGCCTGCGCCAGTACGCCCGCTCGTCGTTTACCGGCACGGCCGCGGAATACCTGCACAGCCTCTGGCACGACGTCACCGTGCGCAGCGGCCCGGAACACCTCCCCGCCGGGGCGCTCCAGCACCGCCTGGCGCTGATGGCCCGCTGGTTTCCTCCGCGGCGCGGCTACCGCCTGTTCGCTGGGGATCGCGACTGAGCAGCCCCTCAGCAGCAGCGAGGCCGCACGTACTTCGCGCGCAGGCGCTCTTCCGAGAAGCGCCGCCACTCCTCACCCGACGGACGCCGCCCGTGCGCGGCCAGGTGGCGCTGATAGGCGTTCTCGTCGGCGATCTCGCGCAGGGCGGCCAGCAGAAGACGGCAGGCTTTGCGGATCCGCTTCATATCTCCTCCGCTCTCAGTTGCGACGCCACGAAAGGCGCTTCCACCAGGTGAGCCGGGCGCGTCCCGCGCAGGATCCCCGCCCACACCCGGATCGAGTCGAACAGGATAGCCGTCACCAGCAGCACGAAGATGCCGCACACCACCGCGTCCAGGCGGGCGTTGAAGATGAGCCGCTGGGTTTCGGCTATCTTCCCGGCGCTCAGCGGCCCGGCGGCCAGGGTGGCTTCCAGCCGGGCGGCCTCCGCCAGGAAACCCAGCCGGGGCATGGGCGAGAAGATCTTCTGATAGGCGGCGGTGAAGGTCACCGTCACCAGCCAGGCCAGCGGGATCAGCGTGATCCAGAGATAGCGCTTGCCGTGCATCTTGAGCAGGATGGTAGTGGCCACGCACAGCGCCACCGCCGCCAGCAACTGGTTGGCGATGCCGAACAGCGGCCAGAGTGAGTTGATCCCGCCCAGCGGGTCCAGCACCCCCTGGTAGAGGAAGTAGCCCCAGGCCACCACGATGGCGCTCGAGGTCAGCAGCACGCTGGGCATCCAGCTGGTGCGGCCCAGCGGCTTCCACACGTGGCCCAGAACGTCCTGCAGCATGAACCGCCCGACCCGTGTGCCGGCGTCAATGATGGTGAGGATGAAGAGCGCCTCGAACATGATGGCGAAGTGATACCAGAAGCCGATGATGGCGCGGCCCCCGCCTCCCCGCGCAAAGATGTGGGCCATGCCCAGCGCCAGCGAAGGGGCCCCGCCGGTGCGATGGAACAGGGTCTGTTCGCCGACATCGTCCGCCAGCGTTTCCATGTCCGCCACCGTCACCGGAAAGCCCCAGTTGGTGATGGTCTCGACCGCCGCAGCCGGAGTCTCCCCCACGATTCCCGCCGGCGAATTGACCGCGAAGTAGACGCCCGGCTGCAATACGCAGGCGGCGATCATGGCCATGATGGCCACGAAGCTTTCCAGCAGCATCGAGCCGTAGCCGATCGGCCAGGCATGCGATTCCTTGCCGATCATCTTCGGCGTGGTGCCGGATGAGATCAGTGCATGGAACCCGGAAATCGCGCCGCAGGCGATCGTGATGAAACAGAACGGGAAGATAGTGCCCGCGAAAATCG
This sequence comes from Bryobacterales bacterium, assembly GCA_020852755.1. Taxonomy (GTDB): domain Bacteria; phylum Acidobacteriota; class Terriglobia; order Bryobacterales; family Bryobacteraceae; genus JADZAF01. The sequence goes on along the minus strand of JADZAF010000321.1, from coordinate 8,264 downwards.
GCCCGGTTCCGTCAACGAAGCGGGTGAAAGCGGGCAGCTCCAGCTGCGGCCGGACGAACAGGATTCCGATCGCCAGCATGAAGACCACGCCCAGTTTCACGAAGCTGCTGAGGTAGTCGCGCGGGGCCAGCAGCAGCCAGACCGGCAGGGCGCTGGCGAAGAAACCGTAGATGATCACGGCGAAGGCCAGGGCCACTCCGGAAAGCGTGAAGACGGGCGCCAGGGCGGGCGATTCCGCCACCCACTGGCCGCCGAAGATCGCGACCACCACCAGCACGAAGCCGATCACTGAAACTTCCAGCACCTTGCCCGGCCTCAGGTAGCGCAGGTAGAGGCCCATGAAGACCGCGATCGGCATGGTGGCCGCGATGGTGAAGGTGCCCCAGGGGCTGCCGCGCAGCGCGTTCACCACCACCAGGGCGATGACCGCCAGCAGGATGACCATGATCAGCAGCACGGTGAGCAGGGCCGTGACTCCGCCCAGTCTGCCGATCTCCTCGCGCGCCATCTCTCCCAGCGACTTGCCGTCCCGCCGCATGGAGGCGAACAGGATCACGAAATCCTGCACGGCGCCGCCCAGCACCGCGCCGATGATGATCCACAGGGTGCCCGGCAGGTAGCCGAACTGGGCCGCCAACACGGGACCCACCAGCGGGCCGGGCCCGGCAATGGCCGCGAAATGGTGGCCGAACAGAATCCACTTGTTGGTAGGCTCGAAATCGTGGCCGTTGCGCAAGCGCTCGGCCGGGGTGGCGCGCTTGTCGTTCAGGGCCATGACCCGTGCCGCGATGAAGCTGGCATAGAAGCGGAAGCCCACCAGGTAGGTGCAGGCGGCGGCCAGCACCAGCCACATGCTATTGATGCGCTCGCCCCGCTCCAGCGCAATGATTCCCAGGCAGAAGGCCGCCACCACCGACACTCCCGCCCACATGAGGTGTCCGAGTATCTTCTTCATGAATCTACGATCTTACTCTGCCGGGCGGCTGCTGTTTTTTCGGGCCCGGCGGAGCCGGCTGCCGTAAATGGAGAGGTTCAGCAGGCAAACGGCAACGGCCACGGGCGTCAGCAGCGCGGCGGGAACATCGGGGTAGATGAGGGTCTCGAGCCAGTGGGTCAGGAAATCGCCCTGGTACGCCGCCAGGCCCGCGCGGCGCTGCAGCGCCCGCTCGAGCAGGGTGAGCGGGCACGGCCGGGATGAAAGCTCAATGAAGATTCCGTAGACCAGCGAGACCACGTGCGCCCACCCGAGCCACGGCCGCCGCCGGGTCCACAGCGCCCCGGCGACGACCCACAGGATCCACGCCAGGTGCAGAAGCAGCACGGCCCGCGCCGCGACCAGCCACGGAAAGGGGACAGAAAGACTGCTTGCGGCCGTCTCAACAATGAATCCCTCTGCCCCTTCGATTTCAGAATTTCCTCAGGCCGCGCAGCAGCGAAGCGGTGGAGCCGCCTCGTGGCAGGGCCACGTCGTGCAGCACGGTTTTCCAGTTGCCGTCGATGGCACCCACGTAGCGCGCGCTGTCCTGGTCCGCGCCCATGAGGATGATGATGTACGAACGCTCCGGATAGGCCAGGGCGCGGTACTGGATTTCGCCGCTCTCCGGCCGCCAGTGGTCTTCCCTGGGAACGCCCAGCTTGCGCACCACGGCGTAGTAGTCGTCCTGGGGAGTCAATTCCAGGAACGACTGATCGCGCAAGGTGAACACGATGCGCGGACGCATCTGGGACTGCCGGTAGACGGTGATCACCGCCAGGCACGCAATGACCCCCACCGTCATGGTGGCAACGATCAGCCGGCCGATGCGCGACTCCGCCCGGGTTTCCAGCCGGATTCCCACTACCGGCGCGGGCTCCGGCCGCGCGGCCACCGGCGAGCGCGGAATGTCTCCCACCGCCACCGGCATCTCGATCACCCGCCTCTGGTGCGGCCAGACCGCTCCGGCCGAGTACTCCAGCTCCCTCGACAGCCCGACGATCACGACCGGCGCCGCAACCGCCGAAACCTCTCCCAGGAACCGGCGGGGGATCCACACCTCGCAGCCGGTCTTCGTGTTGACCATCAGCAGCTCGGACCACGTGGCGCGGACGAACAGCCACTCGTTGTGCTCGACGTTCCGGATGGGCGGGTAGAACGAGAACGGCCGCCGGCCGAGCTGTTCGAACACCGGAGGTATGGGTGGCAGCGACATGCTACTCCAGGTACGTGTAGCCTTGCAGTCCTTCCTCGTAGAAACGCAGCAGGCGCCCCGACTCTTCGTAGCCCAGCCGGCCTTCCCGCAGGGCCGTCTCCACGTCACGCCGCAGCTTCGTCACCAGGGATTCGGTGGAGTATTGCACGTAGTTGAGCACCTCCCGGACGGTATCACCCTTGATGACGTCTTCCAAAATCACCTCGCCGCTCTCGCTCAGGCGCACGTGGACGGCGTTCGTATCGCCGAACAGATTGTGCAGATCGCCCAGGATTTCCTGATAGGCTCCCACCAGGAAAGCCCCCAGGTAGTAGTCTTCACCGTTGAACGAGTGGAGCGGCAGCGTGCGCTTGACGTCGCGCCGGTCGATGAACTGGTCGATCTTGCCGTCGGAATCGCAGGTGATGTCACCCAGCACGGCGTGGCGGGTGGGCTTCTCCTCCAGCCGGTGGATGGGCATGATCGGAAACAGGTGCTTGATGGCCCAGCTGTCGGGCATACTCTGGAACAGCGAGAAATTGCAGAAATAGGTGTCCGAGAGCATGGCGTCCAGCCCTTCCAGTTCCTCGGGCGTGTAATCCAGCTCGGCGCTCAGCCGCTGAATGCGCCGGCAGATGGCCCAGAACAGGTTCTCGGCCAGGCAGCGTTGGTCCAGCGGCAGGTAGCCCAGGCTGAACAGGTTCAAGGCTTCGTCCAGGGCCTGGTGGGCGTCGTGGTAGCTTTCCAGCAGGTTCTTGGTGGTCAGCGAGCGGTAGGTCTCCAGCAGGTCGATGAGAGGCTGCTCCGGCTCGGCGGGCAACTGCTGGACGGCCTCTTCCTCGCCCAGGCCGGCCACGCCCAACACGTTGAACACCAGCACGCTGTGATAGGCGGCGATCGCCCGGCCGCTCTCCGTGACGATGGTCGGATGGGGCACCTGGGCCTCGTCACAGGCGTTCTGGATGTGGTACACCACGTCGTTGGCGTATTCCTGCAGGGTGTAATTGACACTCGATTCGAAATCGGTCTGTGAGCCGTCGTAATCGATGCCCAGCCCGCCGCCGACGTCCAGGTAGCGCAACCCCGCACCCGCCCGGGACAGTTCCGCGTACAGGCGCGCCGCCTCGGTCACCGCCGCCTTCACGTGCCGGATGTTAGTGATCTGGCTGCCCAGGTGAAAGTGCAGCAGGTGCAGGCAGTCGGCCATGCCCAGGACCTTCAATTCGTCCAGGACGCGCACCGCCTCGCTGGCCGTCAAACCGAACTTGGAACGGTAACCGGCGGACGATTTCCAGCGCCCCGACCCCCGGCTGGCCAGTTTCACCCGCACACCGATGGTGGGGCGCACCCCAACCTTCTCGGCATTCCGGACGATCAGGTGCAGTTCCGTGTATTTCTCGATGACCGGAATGATCGGCCGGCCCATCTTCTGAGCCAGCATGGCCATTTCGATGTATTCGTCGTCCTTGAACCCGTTGCAGATGATGGGCGTCTGGTTGTCGGCCAGCGCCATCACGGCCAGCAGCTCCGGCTTGGAACCGGCCTCCAGACCGAAACGGTAGGGCTTGCCGAATTCCAGGATTTCCTCGACTACCTGCCGCTGCTGGTTGACCTTGATCGGATAGATGCAGCGGTAATCGCCCTGGTAGTGGTGTTCCAGGATGGCCGTTTGGAAAGCTCCGTACAACTCGCCCAGCCGGTGTTTCAGGATCTCGCGAAAGCGGACCAGCACCGGCAGAGAGATGCCGCGCAACACCAGGCTGTCCACCAGATGTTTCAGGTCGATGGCGCGGGCCGGATCCTTGTCGGGATGCACCCACACGTGCCCCTTGGCGTCCACGGAGAAATAGCCCTTGCCCCAGCTAGCTACGTCGTAGAGTTCGCTGGCGTCCTGGACCGTCCATCGCTTGGCGGGCTCCAGCAGAGCGGAGCCCTTCACCCCATTTCTTTCCAACTTCCCTCCCGAAACTCAGTGTCCTTCGATTTCGCGGCGTAGGCAACTGGTATTTGGCGCATTCCGGCGCCGCACCGGCACACGGCCCCCCTAATTACGACCGTCCTGTTATGACGCTGGGCGGAGGGCGATGGTTTCGGGCAGAGAGTCTTCAGCCGCCCCACCCGTCAGGCGAGCGGACCGAACCGGCGTCCGGTGTGTCCCGGAACCATATGGCTTTCAACCGGGTGGGGAATTCGGACGGCGGTTGGCCGAATCGATGGCTGACGGCTATCGGAAATATCCCTTCGCCAGTTCCGGCTTCGCGGCCAGGGCCTTGCGCCAGCACTCCCGGGCCTGCTCCTCCTGGCCTTGGGCTTTCAAGGCGATTCCGAGGTTCAGGAGGGCTTCTCCGAAATCGGGGCGTTGATCGAGCGCTTCCCGGTAGTAGCCGGCCGCTTCCTGGTCGCGCCCCAGGCGCTGAAGCAGGAGGGCCGTGTTGTACAGCAGCTCCGGAGTGCGATCGCCGGACTGAAGCAAACGTGTGTGAAGGTCCAGCGCTTCCCCGGTGTCGCCGCGATCCATGGCAACCCCGGCCAGACCGCGCAACGCTTCCGTCGATTCGGGCGCCAGGGCCAGCGCTTTCCGGAAGGCGTCCTGCGCAAGGTCCAGATCTCCCATGCGCCAGTAGGCCAGGCCGGTGTTGATCTGCGCCTCCGGCCAGTTGCCGCGTTTCCACAGGCAGGCCTGGAAGGCTTCGGCGGCCGCACGGCAATCGCCCGCCTCCAGGCGCAGGAAACCCAGGCGGAAGCGGGCATCCTCCCGGTCGGGGTCTTTCTCCAGGAGGCGCTCGTACAGCCTCTCTGCCTGCTCGGGCAATCCCTGGGTCTCGAGCACCAGCGCGAGGTTCCACAGCGGGGAAATCGCATCGGGCGCCTGCCGCAGCGCTCTCTCGTAAGCCTCCCGCGCTCCTTCCAGGTCGCCGGACTCCTGCCGGGCGATGCCCAGGTTCAACAACCCGTGCACGTCCTCGGGCTGGATCTCCAGGGCGCGGGTGTATGCCTGGATCGCCTCCTCGGTCTGGCCGCACGTCTGGTGAGCCACTCCCAGGTTGAACCAGTTCTCGAAGGCATCGGGAGCCAGTTCCGCCAGCCGGCGGCACCAGGCGGCCGCGCCCTCGCCGTCGCCCGATTCAAAGGCCAGCATCGCCAGGCCCTGCAGCGCTTCAGGGGAGTCCGGCTGGAGGGCCAGCAGGCGCTCGGCATGGGATGCAGCGGCCTCCTTGTCCTTGAGTTCGCAGCTGACCCCGATAAGGTTGGCCAGCGCCTCCGGGGAGGCCGGGTCGGCGCTCAACACGCGGCGGTAGAGCTCGGCGGCCTCGGCCGGCTTCTTCTGCATCTGCAGGGCGACGCCTTTTCCCAGCAGGGCCGCCTCCAGGTTGGGATCCCGCAGCAGCAGCCGGTCGTAGATTTCCTGTGCCTGGCGCGGCGCTCCCAGGCGCAGGCGGCAGGAGGCCAGGCCCAACTGCGCTTCCGTGCGGCTCGGGTGCAGGCTCAGAACCTTCTCGTAATGGGCGGCCGCTTCTTCCCACTCCCCCAGGGCCTCCAGGCAAACGGCGAGGTTGTAGCGCCCAGGCATGTGGTCGGCCTGGATTTCGATCAACCGGCGGTAATCCCCGGCGGCCTCCGAGAACTGGCCGCGCTCGTACCGGATGTAGCCGGCCGCGGCCAGCAGTTCGGGCGACCGGTCCCCGTTGCGCAGGGCGGGCTCGAGTTCCGCCAGCGCTTCGTCGCCCTTTCCCTCCAGGTGCAACGAAACTACCCGGGCGATCGATTCTGTATCCACAAGCTGCATATCGTCACTTCCACCCGGAAACGTAAGAGCACAGCCTGCCCAGCCAGTCGTCGCGATCCACTACCCGGACCCAGCGCAAACGCGCCCTCCCGTCGTTCTCGCAAAGGAAGCCTACCCCGCCGGAAGGGAGCCGGGTGTCGCTCCAGGTGTCGACCAACTGTCCGTTCACGAAGGTGGTGAACTGAGAACCGCGCACATGCACGCTTACCCGGTACATGGTGTCGGGGCGAATGGTCTGCGGCAAGGGAAGCCGGGCCCGCGCCACTTCCTTGCCGTCGATAACAACGCTCCTCAGGATGGCGGCGACCGGCAGCGGGCCGGGTTTCAAAATCACAATCCCGGATCCGTAGTGATTACCGGGTCCCGTTGCGCGGAACACCCACTGCAGACCTTTTTGCTCTACCTGGGCGAGAAACTCCAACCGGTAATCCGTCAGGTGCAGCGAATCGCGAAAGAGGGCCAGCCGCCGGCCGGGACGGAGGAAGCCGGCCGGGTCGTACTCCCAGCCTTTCATCCCGCCTTCGTCCACCCAGCGGGACAATCCGCTGCGGAAATCGTCCTCCAGTTCGACGGCAGCGCGGGATTCGATGGCATCCTGGAGGCGGCCGGCCAGGCTCCGGGCCGGCTGGAGGAACCACCCGGCGGCCAGCGCCGAGACACACAGCCCGGAAACCGGCAGGAGGAGCCTGCGGATTCCCGGCCGCAGCATGCGCAAGCGGCGGCGGAGATCGGCCTGGGCGGCGACCGGCTGAAGGACGGCGGGAGCATGGTGAACTGTTTCGGCCGGCGGCGGGTCCGGTCGCGGCTGGGCCGCAGGCGAAACGGGCCGCTCCATCCGCCCCCTTCCGGGTAAACGGCAGAGTCCCCAGGACCTGCAGGCGGCGGGCGGCTCCGGGAACGCGGCCATTCGGGCGGCCGGCGGAGGCGGGAGTAGGGCGGGACCGGCCAGGTTTGGCGGCCCGCACAGATGCGGCTGCCGGGCGGGCGCGGGACAGCGCGGGCCGGGGACCGCGATACGCGCTTGCGGGTTGTGCCGGGCGAATACGGGCGTCTTGCCGCAAGGTACGGGCAGCGCCAGCGGGCCGGCCTCCGGCGGGATGCGCGAGACAGGCCGCCGGCCCGGCGGAAAAGCAACCGCTGGCGTCAGATTACCCGGCGCGAATCCCAAAGCCCCGGCTTCCTCCCTCAGGGGCTTCAGGAACCCCGTAGCACCTCCGGGGACCAGGCGGAAACCGGCGGTGGCGGCGGGCGGCGGATGCCGGGGGAGACGGATCGAGCGGCTACGCCCCGCCGGGCCGCCGGCATCAGGGGCAGCCTCAACCGGAACCGCCTTCCGACGGTGCAACGGTCCGGCGCGACAGGCTGCAACGCGCGACCCGGCGCCAGCCGCGAGCACGGGCTTTCTGCGGCCGGTAAGGGGCGCCATCCGGCAGCGCAGGCGGCCAAGCGTTTCGCTGCGGCGGATCACCGGGGACCCGCGGAGGGCGAACGGCGGCTTCAGCGCCACTTGCGGTTGAAGTGGGAAGCGGGCGGTTGTCGAAACGGCCGCGGGCGGCTGCCAACCTGGCCGGACCTTCCAGTCCCGGGCTTTCTGAATGTGGGGCGCGGCGGCGGCCTCGGCCGCCGGGAACCGAACGACCAGGGCGCGCCCGGCCTGCAGAACCGGACCTGCAAGGCCGCGCCCTGGAACCTTGAGAGGGGCTGCCAGGCCATCCCGGCGCGGGCCCAGGATGGCGTCAGGAGTGCCGGCCGAGCACAAAGCGGCAGCCGGCCAGACTGCGGCGGCGGTGACCGGCGCCGGGCAAGGCGCCCGCCGGGGCGCCGGAAAGCCTGACGGCCGGAGGCCTGTCGCGCAGCGCGGCTTTGGCGCAGCCCGGAACCTGGCCTCGCGGCCGGCCGGGGAACACGAGGAGAGCGCCGGCCCCGGCAGGTCCGGCCGTGGTCCGGCAAGCCGCTGCGCCCGCCACCGGGGAAGCGCCGCCGCCGGCGCCCATCCGGCTGCAAGGCAACCGAACGGCATCCGGCAGGCGGCCGGAAGGTACGGCAGAGGCCCCGCCTCGACCGGCAGCGTCCCGTTGTCGGAAGCCGGCTCCGGCCGCGCCGCCGGCGGGCCGAGGGCTTCCCTGAGCCGCGCCAGGCCCAATTCGTTCTGCTTTTCGAGGTATGCCTGTTCATGCCCGTCGCAGCAGAACCGGTGGCCGGCCAGCTTCCGCAGATAGCTGAGTTTCCTGCCGCAGAAGTGACAGAGCATCCCAGTTACTCTCTTCGGGCCATTGCAGGATGAACCTCAGAAGGCAAAGGCCCTACAT
>JADZAF010000320.1 GCA_020852755.1 Bryobacterales bacterium | reverse complement strand
TCGGAAAGCCGACGATGCCATTCAGAAGCTGGTCGACCTGATAGCCGCGTGACCGCCAGCCCAGAAGCCGCCTTCTCTCCCAATTGCCGCTGGGCGGCGCCGCGCCAAGCTCGCTCCCTCTCCGTGCGTTGCGAATCTATTCGGCTGAGCGCTGACCACTGACCGCTGACAGCCGGAGATCTGCGCGACAAATTCTCAGACTTTGCGGGCTGGAATCTAATGGGTCAGGGCATAGAGGACGTAATTGATGCCCAGCCGGTAGGCGTGCGAAGCGAAGCGTTCGGGATAGTCCGGGTCGTCGGCGAACTCCCAGGCATCGCCGAGGTCCATATTGAAGCAAATGGCGATCTGCACGCGGCCTTTGCCGTCCAGAACGGCGCGCCAGTGCGGAACGACGCCGCCGCGTTCGTAACCCGGCCCATGCACCACATTCTGCCCCGGCACCTGGAGGCGCTCCTTGAGGTCGAAAAGTACATGGAAGATGGGATGGCTGTCTTCCAGTTCGACGATCGGACGGCCGGGCAGGATACGCGCCACACCGCCGGCGAAGCCCCTCCACTCCCCCTCGCCGTGGAAATCGTCCACCATCAGGAAACCGCCGCGTTCCAGGTAGTGGCGCAGCCGCAGCACCTGCGATTCCGTGAGGGCCCAGTCCCCGGCGGCCACCGCGTACAGCCAGGGCCATTCGTAGATCCGGTCGCTGTCGATATCGACGATCTCCTCGACCGACCGGGTATGAAGCCTCGTCAACCGCCGCAGTCCCTGAACAAACTGGCGTTCGGAGCGGTTCGCATCGATGCCCCAGCGGCTGTAGTAGAAGCCGTCGCGCGGGGAACGGAAACGGAGGCGCGCGAACGCAAACTCCGTTTTCTCCCAGGCATCCGGCGGATCGTCGACGGGGTCCTGCATCTCGCCCTCATACATGGCCCATCGCCGCTGGCCGTGCGGTCCGGCGCCAAGCAGCACGGACAGAGTGAGGGCTCCCAGGACCCAGCGCGGAACCATGTCACGATTGTACGGCAAGGCGCGGAGAGCGCGAAGGGGCAAGCGGGTGATATCTTACCGGCGCTCGCGGTCAAAGCTCCCCGCCGGCCCGGGCTCAACCTTGCCGGCGCGCCGGCTTCGGCTTGATGAAGAGCACTTCCGCGTGCTCGATCCAGCCCGACCGCAAATCGACCCGGAACCAGCCCTCCCCGTTCTTCTCGTGGAGCCGGACCGGCGACCGCTTTCCGAACTCCTTCAGATCGGGCTGAGCCCAGGTTCTTCCCATGTCGTTGGATACGATAAAGCCGGTGTTCAAGGGGGAAGCCGGAGCGCAGTGGGTGGCCAGGAAAGTGCCGTCCTGAATGATCATGCAGCCGGATTCGACTCCCGGGTCGAAGAGACGCACGTGTTTCCGGGGATCCCTGAGATCCCTGGGGTCGCAGGCGAAGATGCCCCGGTCGTACGGCGGCGGACCGTTGGAGTCGCTGATCCAGTAGAGCCTGCCGTCCACGAAGTTGAGGCCGCCGCATTTGTAGCGCGAGTTCGAGACGTCGGAGACGATCACGTCCCAGTCCCAGCGGTCCCGCTTCGCGTCATAGGTTCCCCGCAGCCAGTGGCACTCGTGCCCGAATCCGCGAGTGCCGTCGCCCGTGGTTGCGTAGAAGGCCTTCTCCACCGGGTTGTACGCCACGGTGTGCACGTGACGGGCGATGGTCTTGTTGTCGGGATTGCCCAGGAGCGCGCCGCCCTTGCCTCCCCCGGCGAACCGGTGTCGGAGAAGAAGGGATTCTGCCCGAAGCTGTAGGCGATTTTGACCGTGCGGCCGCTGTCGGTGGAGTAGTAGATGTTCACCGGCGCCGCGCCGCCAAGAACGTTGCAGTAGTTGCCCCAGACCATCATTTCTTTCCCATCGACGTCCCAGGACACCACTCCGGGGAGCGTGTGGAAGTACCAGCCGTCGAGCTGCGGGTTCCGGGAGGTGTGCGGAACGAAGTCGGCGCCATCCGGCGTCTTCACGATGACTTCGCGGTAATCCTTCAGGTTGTCGGTGCTCAGGTACAGCTTCGATCCGGTGGCGAAGAGAATGTTGCCGTTCTTCAGGATGTGGCTGAAGGTAATCCGGGAGGCATCCGGAAAAGGGGCGCTGTGGGGCCATGTCCGGCCGTTATCCGCGGACAGGAAGACCCTGCCCCCGGCATGGGCGAAGGCCTTGTCGCCGCGCTGCGAGTCGATGTACTTGCCGGGCGGTTGCTCGCGGTACCAGAAATACTCCGTCTCACCGGCTCTCGGCTCCCGGATGCCCGGGGCGCCGGACTGCGCGCCTGGCACCAGGCCGAGAGCTGCGCTTGCGGCGGCACCGGCCTGCATGAACCTGCGCCTGCTGATTCGTTCCGGATGTCGCATATGGCGATTTCACTGTAGCAGACTGCCTGCCGGCGGGACGCCGGCGGCAAAGGTGAGGCGACCGGTCAGGACCGCGCGGCCTCTTCGAGAAACAGGCGGGCCTTGCGGGCCTCGGCGGTGATCTCCGCCGCCGTCGCACGCCGGTCGAGGCATTCCACCAGCAGCGGCCCGCGCGTGAACCCGCCCTCCCGGGCTCGCGCCAGCACTCCGCGGAAATTCACCAGCCCGGTGCCGGGGGTGACCAGGACCTCCTTGGGCGGCTTATAGTCCTTGATACTCATTCCCACGATGAGGCCGCGGGCATCCGGTACATCGTCGAGCGGGTCAACCTTGCCGTCCGAGTAGTAGAAGATGTTGCCGGGATCGTACCACATCCCGAAGTTTTTCCTGCCCACCATCTCGATGATCTTGCGGCACTGGGCGGCGGTGGCGTTCGTGCCGCCGTGCGGCTTGACGCTGATGCCGATGTTCTTCGACGCCGCGTAGTCGCAGCACTCCGCAACCACTTTGTAGTAGGGCTCCACCAGTTCCGGTTTGCCGGTGCCGCCGATGAGCGCGCGGGGGCTGCGGGCGGCGGCGCAGCAGTCGATGAGGTGGGTGAGCCCCTCGATCCCGGCCTGGACGGATTTCTCCACGGGGAAGTCGCCCACGTAGACGGAGGCCAGTTCGAGCCCGCGGCGGCGGACCTCCGCGCCCATGGCGGCAGCCTCCTCGGCCGTCGTCCGGGTGGTCACGATGACCCAGGTCTTGCCCTTGTGGGTCATGAGGCCGGCGTACTTGTAGCCGGCTTCGGCCATGCCGTCGAGTCCGGCGCGGTAATCGAACTGGTCCCAGGGGCGTGTGTAGCAGCCGATCTGGAACCCGGCGGAAGCGAACGGCGCGGCGGCCGAAACGAGCGCGGTCTGCAGCAGGCGCCTCCGGGTGGGACGCGAAGGGGATTGCCGGGCGGTGAGGATGGGCATCGATCTGTCAATATACAATGGCGCCGTGAGATCCGGGGCGGCACCCGGGACCGCACACCGCCGTTTCTCCGGGTGGAACTTGGGTATAAATGGAGTACGTATGAGATGCGGAAACCTCCGGCGGCGGGATGTGCTCAAGAGCGTGGCCGGCGTGCTGCCCCTGGCGGCGGGCGGCGGCCACACGCTCGGCGTCTTTCAAACCGACGTGACCCCGCCGCTGGGCGCGCCTCTCTTCAATGCCGTCCGTGCGCGGTCCGTGGCGGACCCGCTGGAGGCGCATGGCATCGTGCTGAGCGGCGGGGAGAAACCGCTGGTCCTGGTATCGCTGGACTGGTGCGAAATCCGCAACCAGTCCTACGAGCAGTGGCGCCGCGTGCTGGCCGAGGCCGCGGGGACCGACAGGAGCCGCGTCCTGGTGACCTGTGTGCATCAGCACGATGCGCCGTACATCGACGACGTCGCGCAGCGGCTGCTCAAGGAGAACCGCGTGGCCGAAGACCTGTGCGACCCGGAGTTCAACGGCCGGATGCTGGAGCGGGTGGCGGCGGCGCTTCGCGCCAGCCTGCGCAATCCCCGCCGGATCACGCACGTGGGGGCGGGCCAGGCGCAAGTGAAGCAGGTGGCCTCCAACCGGCGCTATGTGACGGACGACGGCAAAGTATCGTACGGACGCACCAGCGCGACCCGCGATCCGGCCGTGCGCGCCAAGCCCATCGGCACTATCGATCCGTGGCTGAAGACCGTCAGCTTTTGGGATGGCGACCGGCCGGTGGCGGCCATCAGCTGCTACTCCACTCACCCCATGACGTTTTACGGGCAGGGCGGCGTCTCCTGCGACTTCCCCGGCATCGCGCGGCGCAACCGGCAGAAGGAGACGCCGGAGGTGGCGCAGATCTACTGCACCGGGTGCGCCGGCGACACGATCGCAGGCAAGTTCAACGACGGCAGCCCGGGCAACCGGCCGGTTCTGGCGGGCCGCATCCAGGAGGGCATGCGTGCCGCCTGGGCTGCGACCAAACGGCAGGCCCTGCGGGCGGTCGGTTTCCGCTGCGTGCCCATGCGGCTCGCGCCGCGGCGGGGACCCGGTTTCAGCCTCGAAGATTTCCGCAGGACGCTGGCGGATCCGAAAGCCGCCCGCCTCCAGCGGTTCAACGCGGCGCTGGGTCTGAGCTGGCGCCGGCGTTTGGACGCGGGCCACGCGATCGACGTGCCTGCCATTGACCTGGGCATCGCGCAGATCGTCCTGATGCCCGCGGAAACCTTTGTGCAATACCAGCTCTGGGCGCAGGAAATGCGGCCGGACACGATGGTGGTGGCGATGGGCTTCGGCGAATGCGCGCCGGGCTACATCCCCACGGCACGGGATGCCGCCGACGGATACGACGACGAGTACAGCTGGATCGCTTTCCCGGAATGCGAGCGGACCATGCGTGACGCTCTTCGCGCCGCATTGAGGGGATGAAGGAGAAAGGGGAGTGGCGGATCTGACGCGCAGGAGTCTTCTTGCGGCGCCCGCCGCCGTGGCGGCGAAGTCCCGGGGGTTGATCGGCCACTGGCGCCTGGAGGGTGATGCCCGCGATTCCTCCGGCCTGGGGAACCACGGGGAGAACCGGGGCCTGGAACTGACCGCACAGGGCGCGAGGTGCAACGGACGGAGCGGTTATGTCGAAGTGCCCGGGCGCCCGGCGCTGCAACTGGGAACGGAGGACTTCACGCTTGCGGCGCGCGTCCACACCGGGCGCGACATGGACGACGTGGCCGGCGATATCGTGAGCCAGTACGACCCGGCCGCGCGCCGTGGATTCACCTTCGGAATCAAGACCAACGCGGTCACCTTCAGCCAGTCCAACGACCGCCACCTGCAGTTCGGAATCGACAACGGGCGCATGGGCGAGTGGCAGGACCGCGGCCGGCCGGGAAAGGCCATCTTCGTGCTGGGCCTGATCGCGTTCGACGGAGAACTGTACGCGGGCACCTGCGAGGCGGGAAAAAACGAGGCCGGCCATATCTACCGCTACGCCGGCGGCGGGAACTGGCAGGACTGCGGCGCGCCGGACAAAGCCAACGCGATCTCCTCGCTCGCCGAATACCAGGGCAGGCTGTACGCCGCTTCCACCCGCTACAACACGGCCGGATCGGCGCTCGAAGTCTCTCCCAACGACCATCCGGGCGGGCGGGTCTACCGTTACGAAGGCCCCGGAAGGTGGACTGACTGCGGCCGCCTTGGCGACTCCGCTGCGCTCTCCGGAATGGCGGTATACCGCGGCCGATTGTACGCCAGTTCTCTATACGCCCCTGCGGGCACCTTCCGTTACGAAGGCGGCCAAAGGTGGGTTCCCTGCGGCACCCCGGGCGGACGCCGCGTGGAGGCCATGGCCGTCTACAACGGGGGGCTCTATGGAACGGGCTACGATGCCGGCGAAGTGTACCGTTTCGACGGCAGGGAATGGAGCACCATCGGCCGGCTGCCCGAAACCACACAGACCTACGGCTTCGCGATCTACCAGGGCAAGCTCTACGTCTCCACCTGGCCGAATGCCAGGGTGTACCGCTACGACGGCGATCACAATTGGGCCGATTGCGGACGCCTGGGCGATGAGAAGGAGACCATGGGCCTGGCAGTCTACAACGGCAAGATGTACGGCGGGACGCTCCCGCTGGCGGAGGTCTACCGCTACGAATCGGGAGCGGCGTGGACGCGCACCGGCCGGCTCGACCGGACGCCGGACGTGAAATACCGGCGGGCCTGGTGCATGGCCGTCTTTCAGGGGAAGCTGTTCTGCGGCACGCTGCCGTCAGGCCATGTCCACTCGCTGGAGGCCGGCAGAAGCGTGACGCACGACCGCTCCCTGCCCTCCGGCTGGCGGCATCTGGCGGCCGTGCGGGCCGGCGGCGCTCTCAAGCTGTACGTGGATGGCAGGCTGGCCGCCAGGTCCGCGCCGTTCGAGCCGCGCGACTTCGACCTGACCAACACGGCGCCGCTGCGCATCGGATTCGGCGATCACGATTATTTCAACGGGATTGTTCGCGACGTGAGGCTGTACAATCGTGCCTTGGCGGATTCGGAGATCGGGGCTTAGGCTGGGAGGCTTGAAAATGACGGGAGGTGTAATTTCGGGGCGCCTTGCGCTTGCCGCCGTGGTCCTGTGTGCGGCCGCGCAGGGGCAGGGCCAGTGGAAGGCAGGAGTCGCCAAGGTAGCGATCACGCCCAGGGAGCCGGTGTGGATGGCCGGCTACGCCAGCCGTACCCGGCCTTCCGAAGGCGTGTTGCACGAGATCTACGCCAAGGCGCTGGCGCTGGAGGACGCGGGCGGGACGCGATCGGTGATCGTAGCGGCGGAAATCCTGGGCTTCTCGCGTGACATGGCGGAGGCGGTGAGCGGGCGCATCGAGAAGAAGTACGGCATCCCCCGCGCGCGCCTGGTGCTGAGCGCGAGCCATACGCACAGCGGTCCGGTCACCGGCGAGGTGCTGCGGCCGGCCTATCCCCTGGACGCCGAACAGATCGCGACCATCAACCGCTACACCGCCGGTTTTCTGGACCAGGTTGTGGAGGTGGTAGGCGCTGCCCTCGCGAATCTCGAGCCGGCGGAGTTGTCGTTCGAGCAGGGCTTCGCGGGGTTTGCCGTAAACCGCAGGCGGGTCGGCGCGCGCCACCGGCCCGGTCCGGTCGATCACGACGTGCCGGTGCTGGCCGTGCGCGGCGGCGGGGGCAAGCTCAAGGCGGTGGTGTTCGGCTACGCGTGCCACAACACGAACCTCTCGGGATACCGGTTCAGCGGCGACTACTCGGGCGTGGCGCAGTCCGAAATCGAGAAGGCCAATCCGGGCGCCGCCGCGCTTTTCATCGCCGGGTGCGGCGCGGACGCCAACCCGCTGCCGCGGGGGACGGTGGAACTGACCCAGATGTACGGCCGGATTCTGGCAGCCGCCGTCGACCTGGTCTTGAAGGGAAAGATGAGACCGGTGGCGGGCCCTCTACGCGCCGCCTGGGGATCGGTCGATCTGCCGTTTCAGCCGGCTCCCACCCGGGAGCAGCTGCAGGCCCAGGCGGCCCAGGCGGATGCCACCCGGCGCCGTTACGCGCAGTACCTCCTGGAGAAACTGGAACGGGACGGGCGCCTGGCGGACAGGTACCCGTACCCGGTACAGGTGTGGAAGTTCGGAGACGATCTCACGCTGATCCCCATGGCGGGCGAGGTGGTGGCCGACTACGCGCTGCGTTTCAAAGGCCGGTATGGCTGGGACAACACCTGGGTTGCCGGCTACTGCAACGACGTCTTTGCGTACATCCCTTCCCTGCGCGTTCTAAGAGAGGGCGGATACGAAGGCGGCGGCGCGATGGCGCCGTACGGCCAGCCGGCGCCGTTTCGCGAGACAGTGGAGGAGATCGTCGCCGGGAAGACCGACGAACTCGTGAAACACGTCCGCGCCCGGTAGCGAAGGCGGCCGTTCAGCCCGCGCAGCCGCTTTCAGCTCTTGCGCCCGGCCAGCGGCAGGTTCTCCTGCACATGGCTCAGCGTGCTCATCTCCGCGATGGCGGCGCCCAGATTCGGATTGCGGAGGCACCACAGGTACGCTTTCTGGGGAACCTTGAGGGGTCCCGGCACAGCGTCCTGGATCTTCCGGACCCGCGCGGGGTCCACTTGACGGCCGGGACGCGCGTCGTAGACCGGGCGCGCGCATTTCATGGCGATTACGCCCACGTCGCGCTGTTTCGCTTTTTCCAGGGCTTTCGCCACCCACTCGTGATTCACCACGTTGTAGGCCACCATGGCCATGGAGTAGGCGCCGGTGTCCACCGCCGCGTTGAGCACCCCGCCCGGATCGTTGTGCGCGGAGACGCTCAGATGCCGCGCCTTGCCGTCCTTCTTGAGCTTCTCGAAGGCGTCGAAGATCTCCGGGTGTTCGAGCACTTCGAAGGGTGTGCTGGCGCCGTGGGGGCAGGTGATTACATCCAGGTAGTCGGTGCCCAGCCTTCGCAGGCTCTCCTCCACCGAATCGATCACGAGTTGCCGGTAGTGCCTGGCGCGATCGATCCGGCGGCCGTACTGGCGCGACATCACGTTGGCCAGCACGGCCGCCCTCACCTGGTCCGGCTGGCTGTCGTTATACATGCCGATGTAGTCGCGATGGAGCACGTCGCGCCGCGAGAGTTCCTCCTCCACCTGGCCCCGGATCCGCTTCTGCTCGGATTCCGCAAGGCTGTCGAAGATGTCCTGGTAGAGCCTGGTCCGGTTGCCGTCCCAGAGGCTGACCTTAGTGTTGAGGAAGAAGCGGTCGCGAGGCCGCGCTTTGATGACCTGCCGGTAGCCCTCCTCGCTCGCGCCCCGCCCGTAGGCCGGCGCGGTGTCGAGGTAGTTCAGTCCCATGTCGAGAGCCGCCAGCACGTGATCATAGTTGCGCGGGCTGATGAGATTGCCGCCCATGACAATCTCGGACACCATGAATCCCGTCCTGCCCAGCCGGCGGTACGCCATGCCGGACTGCCTGTTGCGCCACTCGACGGGCGTTTGGTCCGCCGCGAACGCCGATTTGCCGCCGGCCGTCCCAGTGACCGCCAGCACGCTCATGCCAAGGAATTTCCGCCGCCTCATGGTACTCAATTGTAGTCCACCCGGCGATCGCTTCGGAACTATAATCGGACTCGCTATGCGATTGCTGGTCTTTGCCGCTGCCACCGCCGCGCTGGCCGCCGGTCCCTCCGTCACGGTGAGGTTTCGGGAGACGCAGGAAACGTTCCGGAATCCCGGCAAGGGCTGGATGACGGGAGGGCGCGCGGAGCCCCGCTTTCCGGCCTCGGTCACGTACTTCCGCCTGAACTGGGACCTGCTCGAGCCCGCGGAGGGCCACATCGACTGGAGCCCGATCGATCAGCGCATCGAAGCGGGGCGGGCGCACGGCATGCGAGCGGCCTTCCGCATCATGACGGCGAATGCGCACTCGCAGGGTTACTACTGCTCGCCCAAGTGGCTGTTCGACGCGGGCTGCAAGCGGTTCGAGTACGTTCGCGGGGGCGACGACCCGACCTCCGGCGGCCGGCGCATCCCGCGTATCGAGCCCGATTATTCCGACCCGCTGTACCTGGAGAAGCACGGCCGCTTCCTGGCCGAGTTGGGAAAGCGCTACGACGGCCATGCGGATGTCGAGTTCCTGGACGTCGGCTCCTACGGCATCTGGGGCGAATGGCACACCTCGCATCCGGCGGGCTGGGAGACGCGCCGCGGGATCATCGATATGTACCTGAAAGCCTTCCGGCGGACGCCGCTGGCGATGATGTCGGACGACGCCGAGGCGATGGCCTACGCCCTGCCGCGCGGCGCCGGATACCGGCGCGACGGAGTCGGTTCCCCGCGGCATGAGCAGAACTGGATCGGGTCGCCCAAGTACGCCGGCGTGCCCGGATTTGCAGACGCCTGGAAGAGGGCGCCCGTGGTGTTCGAGTGGTACGGGAATTACGAGTACCTCCAGAAGCGGCAATGGTCTTTCGACCGCGCCATCCGGTTCATGCTCGACAACCACGTGACGCTGATCAATGACAATGTAGGCGCGGTTCCGCCCGCCGAGATGCCCAAGCTGGTGGAATTGCAGCGCCGCTCCGGATACCGTTTCGTGCTGCGCGAGGCAACCTACGCCGGGAGTGTCGCGGCGGGCGGACGGCTGGCCATCGCGATGAAATGGTCGAACGTCGGAGTCGGGAAGTTGTATCGCCGGTACTGGCTGGAACAGTTCCTGCTGGACTCCAGGGGCGGGATCGCGGCGCGCGCGCGATTAGAGGCTGACCCGCGCGAGTGGCTGCCGGGAGATCACGACGTCGCCGGGGGACTCGCGATACCCGAGGGGCTGAGGCCGGGGACATACGGGCTGGCGCTGGCGCTGGTGGACGCGCAGGGCAGGCCGGCCATCCGGCTGGCGGTCGACGCGCCGCACCGGGACCGGCTGTATACCATCGGGAAGGTCGACGTGACGCGGTGATCTCAGATCCGCAGGCGGGCGTAGCGGATCGCATTCGGAGCGCCGGCCGCGATGCCGGTCACGTCGATCAGGTTGGAAGGCCGCGAGCCGCCGCGCTCCGTCGCGGTCATGAAGTTGGTGAAGGGATACCGCAGGCTGAGGACGGCGGGCTGCCCGGATTCGGGCTGCAGGAGCCGCATCTCAATGTCCTCTCCCTTTCGGAAGGAGGCCAGTACGAACAGGCGGCCATCGGGCGCCGCGTGGAACCGCGCATAGGCTGGCGCCGGGCCGGGCGTGTCTTCCCCTCCCGCGGCGAGAGTCCGCTTGGGGCCGGGCCGGCCTTCGCGCACCACGCAGTGCATCAGGGAGGCCGTGAGCGGCACCTTCGGGAAGAAACGTTCGCGCATGGCCTTCGATTGCACGCTCCGCTCCAGCCATAGCAGGTGGGCGGCGCCGTCGGGAGCGAGCCAGAGGTCGAGGTTGAGAATGTGGCCGGCAGTCGCATCCAGGTTGGCGACTTCGACCGGCTCCGTGAACGGGCCTGATGCCGCCGCCGGATTCAGCACGTAGTAAAGGCGGCGGAAGACGTAGTCCCACTGCCGGCCGGTCTGCTCGAACTTCCACTTCCGCCACTCGACTACGGGTTCGACGATGTCACCGACCGCCAGCACGTGCGCCGCGGGGGCGCGCAGGGCGATCTGCGGATAGCAGCCGCGGATCGGATAGACGATGACACCGGACTGGCGGGAGACACCCTCGCGGTCGAGATAGACCCAATGGGCGCGCGGAGCGCCGCTGCCGTCGTTGTGCAGCGCCAGGGCCGCGCCGCGGGCGGCGTCGATTCCCAGGCCGCGATAGGTGTGCTCGGTCAGGCGCGGCTCGCCGCTCCAGGCAGGACGCACGGGCCGGGGAGGCTGGCGCAGATTGCGGGCCGAAAACTCGAGCAGGTGCGGGTCGGCGGGGCCGTTATACGCGCCGGGCGGGGTGAGCGTCGGGTTGACGGAAACCAGCAGGCGGCCGTCGGGGAAAATACCGATGGGGCAGGGCTCGCGCTGGCGGCCGTTCTCGTCGGTGAAGACGCGCTGCCACCCGCGCGCATCGCGGCGGTGGAGCGCCCAGCGGCAGTTGTGCAGCGGCCTGGCGCCGGGAATCGTGTCCAGCCCCGGAACGAAGACCGTGTCGCCGAGCCGGACGATTCCGGGAGCGCCGTAGTCCCACAGCGGCCCGGCGCCGTTATCGGCCGGAGTGTACTCGTAAACGAGGTCCTCGACCTCGACCTGGGGTTCGCGGGCCGTCCCCGCCGCGCCGGTTGAGGCGGCGAGCAGGGCAGCACAGATCTCTCTGCGAGTCGGGCCTGTCATGAGAATCGAGTATACGCCGGGGCCGCGCATGGCGGCAGTCCTGCCGCCACCCCTCGGAACGGGATACCCACCTGGCTGCGGCCGGTCGCCTGATCGGTTTCGACTCCGGCTTCCGTTCAGAACAGGTACTTCAACCCGAACTGCATCTCGCGGTTGTTGATCACCGTGCCGGTGACACGGCCGAAATCGGAACTGCCCAGGGTGCGGGAGGGGGCGCCGAACTGGGGCGTGTTCAGGAAATTGAAGGCCTCGTAGCGGAACTGGAGCCGGTGTCCTTCCCGCACGCGGAATTCCTTGCGCAGGCTGACGTCCCAGGTCTTCTGGGCCGGAGCGTCGAACAGGGAGACGCCGGCACTGCCATACCCTTTGGGGCCCAGAAACAGACCGGCCCCGGAGCAGCCGTCGCACTTGGCGCGCACGAAGGCGGCGGTGTTGAACCAGCGGTCGATGGTGCGGCCGGACATCACCCGCTCCACCTTCTGGCCGTCCACGATGTGCGGCCGCGGCCCGCTGCCCGTGCCCGTGTTGAGCGAATCGCCGGACTGCGTCACCGTCACCGGCAGGCCCGAACCGAGCGACACAATTCCGTTCACCGCCCAGCCGCCGAGAATCCAGTTCGCCGGGCCGCGCCGGTCCCGAAACCAGGGCAGCTCCCAGATGTGGCTGACTACCAGCCGGAAGCGCTGGTCGATCTGCGAGCGGCCGTAATCGGCTTTGCGATTGTTGGGGTCCTGTATGCCGTTGTAGCCGTAGGGGCCGCTCTCGTTCACGCTGTATCCGATGGAGTTGGCCCGCTGATAGTTGAAGGCGCTGTGCAGCGCCAGGCCGCGGGAGTAGCGCTTCTCCACCCGGAACTGCATGGCATTGTAGTTGGCGCTGGTCCAGCTTTCCAGCCGGCGCACGGTTCCCAGCTGCAGCAGCCGGTCGGGGTCGCGCGAATCCGCGTAGTAGGGCATGGGGCGGCGCGACTGCACGTCGCCCAGGCCGGGGTCGGGGTTGTTGGTGTTGTAGACCGGCATGTCGAGATGCGAAGCCGCGTTTCCCGCATAGGCGATGCCCACCACCAGGTTATCCGCGAAGCTCTTCTCGATCTCCGCGGTCCACTGCCAGATGTTGTTGTTCAGGTACATCGAGCGGTTGCCGCGCTCAGCCTTCAGCCACCCCAGCATCACCAGTGCTTGCGGGCCCGCTCCCACCGGGCTGCCTGCGAAGGGGTTTTGGATGGTCGCCGTGGGGCGGTTGCGGTCGTTCTGAAAGACCGTGGAACCGGAGAAGGGAGGGTTCAAGCCCAGGATGTTGAAGTTATTGGTCTGCTGCGGACTGTAGTAGAGTCCTCCGCCCAGGCGCAGCACCATGGAATTGGACAGGCGGTAGGCGATGCCCAGCCGCGGCATGAACTGCCTGTAGTTGACGTCGTATAACACCTTCTTGAGGAACGGGTCGGGGACCAGCAGCGGCACGAACAGCCCGTTCACCGTGCGGGCCTCGCCCTCGGCGAAGGAGAGGTTGCGGATCTTGCCCCCGGCATCCGTCACCCCGCCGTACCAGTCCCACCGCAGACCGTAGTTGATGGTGAGCCTGGGCGTGGGCTTGAAGTCATCCTGCCAGTACAGGCCCACCTTTTGCTGGCGCACCGCCGAGAGGGGCGCGCCTTCCGCCGAATTGGCATTCAGGGGATAGCCGAGCATGAAGGCGGCGAAGGCATCCGGGATGCCGGTGATGTCGCGGGTGAACGAGATCTGTCCGCGCGGCTGGTTGCTGGCCTCGTTGTCGGTCGGCGCCGTCCTCCACTGGCCGCCCAGCTTGAAAGTATGCCGGCCCCGGCTGATCACCAGGCTGTCGGCGATTTCGTAAGTCCGGTTCACGTTGAAGGTCACGTTTCCGGAGCTGGCGCCCGCATAGCCGGTGATATTGACGTTGGGAAGCCCCTCCTCGCGCGGGGTCAGGACGCGGTTGCCGTCGGCCACCACCCGGAAATCGAAGCCCAGGTCGCGATGCGTGAAATCGGTGTTGGTCTGGATGGCCAGCTGATTGGCGCGGATCCGGTTGATGCCGAACCGCAGGTCGTTTACCACCGTCGGGCGGATGATCCTGGTGTAGCCCAGCCCCAGGTTCTGCGCGCGGAAATCGGTGGTGAAGCGGCTGCTGCGGGCCAGCGGGTCATCCACCCAGGCCGATTCGACGATCACGTAACGCGCAAAGATGCGGTCATTGTCTCCGAAGCGGTGGTCGGCGCGCCCCAGGATCTGGTCGCTCTTGAGCCGCTGGTCGTTGGTGCCGATGCGGTTGAAGGTGCTGTTGGCCGCCCGCGCTTCCTGCTCGTAATTCGGCGGCGGGATGAATCCCCCCTCCGGGAAAGGGCTGGTCTTCTTGTAGGTCAGGATGTTGAGCGAGACGGGATTGAGCAGGCTGGGCGGGATGATGTTGTTTGGAAACGGCGCCGTGTCGCCGGGCAAGCGTATGGCGCGTGTGGCCGCCGGACTGGTGTCGGTGGGATACCAGCGGTTGCGGGGGATCAGCAGCTCGGAGAAATCGCCGGAGCGCATGGCCATGGTGGCCACCGCCATGCGCGAGGGCGTGCCGCGCACTTCCCGGCGGCCCTCATAGTTCACCAGCCAGAAGGTCCGGTCCTTGACGAGCGGTCCCGAAATGACGCCGCCGAACTGGTTGCGGCGCAAACGGTTCTTGCTGGCCGAAGGAGGCAGGAAGACGCCGCGCGCGTCGAACTTGTCGTTGCGGACGAACTCAAAAAGGCTGCCGTGAACGGCGTTGGCGCCCGACTTGATGATCACGTTCATCTGCGCGCCCGAATTCATCCCGTACTCCGCCGAGTAGACCGCGCTCTGGATCTTGAATTCCTCGATGGCCTCGATGGAAGGGGAGAACAGCATGGCGCTCTTGAAACCGTCGGTGGCGTTCACGCCGTCCAGGGTGATGTTCGGGGTAATGTCGCGCTGGCCGTTGGCCGTCACGCCGATGATCTGTCCGGGCATGGCGCGCGTGCCGATGGTTCCCTGTCCGTCCATGCCCATGCGGGCGTTGGTGAAGGTGACGCCCGGGGTGAGCGTGGCGAGCTGGCCGAAATTGCGCATGTTCAGCGGCAGATCCACCACCCGCTTCTGCTCCACCACGGCGCCCAGCGTGGCGTCCTCGGTTCTCAGCAGGGGCGCGGCCGAGGTTACCTCGATCCGTTCCACCTGCTGGCCCACCTGCATCTGAAAGTCGATGCGCGCCTTTTGCTGCAGCTGCAATACGATGCCCCGGCGCACCTCCGTCTTGAAGCCCTGTGCCGCGGCGGTGACTTCGTACTCGCCGACCTCCAGCAGCGGGAAGACGTAGTTGCCGGTCTCGTTGGCCTGGGTCGTGCGCACATCCCCCGTGGCCACCCGCCGCGCCGTGATGGCCGCGTTGGGAATGGCCGCGCCGGTTTGATCGGTGACCAGGCCAAGGATTTGAGTGGAAACGGTCTGGGCTGCCGCCGCGGAGGCGAGCAGGAAAACGAGCAGGAGTCTTCTCGGCATATCAACCCCCCAGAGGTTGAGATCGGAGTCAGTATACACCTGCGGGCAGCCGTAAAGGGCTGGAAAGAATAGCGGTTTCGAAACGCGAGTTGACGGAGACACGGGCCGGGTATATGCTCGACGGCTTCGGATCCAGGAGCGGGAATCCTGGCGGAAAGGTAATGTCGATGCCGGAGTCGGAAGGTTTTTTGTCGCGGCGGGGGTTTGTCCGGGGGGCGGCGGGGACCGGTTTTGTGATCGTCCGTCCGGAGCTGGTGCGGGGCGCAGGCAACGCCCGAATCCGGGCCGGGATCGTGGGCGTGGGACTGCGGGGCACGCAGGCCATGATCGAGTTCCTCTCCGGCAACGACGATGTGGAGCTTTCGGCCATCGGCGACCTGTATCAGAACAATCTCGAGAAGGCTCTCAACACCGTGCGTAACCCGGCCAGATATCCCGCCATTCAGAGCAAGATCACGGCCGGCCCGGAGCACCTGTTCACCGGCTTCGACGCCTTCGACAAAGTCCTTGCCTCGGACATCGACCTGATCCTCCTGGAAACCCCGCCCGTCAACCGGCCGCGGGAGTTTGAAGCCGCCGTGGCTGCGCGGAAGCACATTTTCGCCGAAAAGCCGCTGGCGGTGGACCCGGTGGGCGCCCGCCGGGTGATGGCGGCCGCCCGCAAGGCGGAGGAGCTCAAACTCACTGTGGGAGTCGGCGCGCAGCGCCGCAGCCAGCCGGAATACCAGGAGACCGTCGCCAGGATCAAGGATGGCGCCCTCGGCGAGATCCTGGCTGCTTACGCCTACAACCTCTCCGGCCCGCTGCCCCGGCTCAACGCCAAGCCTCCGGAGATGAGCGAGCTGGAGTTCAAGATCCGCAACTGGCCCCAGTACGTCTCGATCGGCGGCGACCAGATCGTGGAGCAGCACATTCACAATATCGACGTAATCCACTGGGTGCTGGGCCGGCCCTCGAAAGTGGTGGCCAGCGGCAGCCGCGCCTGGATGCCCTCCACCTGGGTCTACGGCGACAAGTACGACCACATCTCGGCCGAGTTCACCTTTCCCGGCGGGGTCATCTGTTCCAGTCACTCGCGCCATTACCAGAAGGGATGCGCGATGCGCAACGGCGAGCTGGTGGTGGGGACCAGGGGAAGCAGCAACTGCCACGACCTGGCGCCGCGCGGTCCCTTGCCGCCCAAAGTGCAGGAGCACGTCAACCTGGTCAAGAGCATCCGCGGGCAGGGACCTTACATCAACCTGGGGCTGGCGGTCGCGGAAAGCACCATGATGACGATTATGGCTCGGGAAGCGGCCTTTTCCGGCCAGGAGATCACCTGGGAGATGATCATGGCGTCCAAGCTGGAATTCGTGCCGCCCGACCCGCGGCACCTCCCTCCGCCCGGCATCCCCGCTCCCGCGGTGCCTGGGCAGTACCAGTTCCGTTAAGCGCCCTCCCGGCTGGGGTGGCGGCCCGGGAGGCGCCCTCGGATCAGGGAACTGGGCCCGTGATCCGAAATATCCGTTGGAGAGGAGGCAGGGCAAATGGAATTCGCTGGTATCGAACTTGCCGCTAAACAGAACGACTTGAGTATCCGGAGACTTGTCGAGCAACTCCGGTCCCCGATCGGCGTCATCCCGTTCATCGGCGCCGGTCTTTCCAAGGGCTTGAACCTGTTCCCGGAATGGGGTGAGGCTCTTCGCGAACTGGCGCAAAGGACCGGCGCAGCCGAGGCCGCGTCGGTGGAAACGCTGCTCAAGCAGGAGCAATACGAGCGCGCCGCGGCTGTAATCGCCGACGCACTCGGGGACGAGGAGTTTCAACGCTCGATCGCCGCCAAATTCGGCGATCATCTCCTGAAGAACGCCGATCTTTCAGCCGGGCCGGTGGCGATCCTCCCCTTCCTCGCGGGCGGGCCCGTGATCACAACGAATTTCGACAGGGTCGTCGAGCGGGCTTTCGCGCGCGCCGGCCGCCCGTTCGACGAGGGCATCATCAAGGGGCCCAATCCGGATGAAGTCGTGCCGGCGCTGCAGCAGAATCGATTTGTCCTTTGGAAGATTCACGGCGACTGGCAGGACCGGCGGATGCGCGTCTTTACGGAAAAGGAGTACAAGCGCATCTATCGCGACCTGGAGCATCTCCTCTGGCTCGCGCTCACCAACCGTCCCGCTCTCTTTATCGGATGCAGCCTCGTCCAGGATCGCGTGGTCGCCGTTCTGGAGAAGATCCAGCGCGCGCACAAAGGGATTGCGCACTTTGCGATCCTCCAGGCGCCGGCCCGGGAAGAGGAGTTTCGCGCTCGGGAGAAGACTCTGCGGCGGGCCGGAATCGTGCCGCTCTGGTATCCGGAAGGCAGGCATGAACGGATTCAATCCCTGCTTGGCCAGGTCCTGGACGGAATGTCGTCGTACCGCCTGGGAGCGCGACGCGCCAGGGACGAATCGGAGGCACGCTCTCCCGCGGAACCTTACCGGGTGGCCCGGCGGGTCCTCGAACTCGAACTCCGCGATCTGGCCGAGGGCGTTGATGCGGGTTGGGCGGAGGAAGCAGGCCAGGAAACTCCCGGATACACGTCTCTCATCGATCGCATCGCCAAAGGCAGGATGGCGTTCTTCCTGGGGGCCGGCGCCTGCATGGGCCGCCTTCCACTGGGACGCGCTTTCTATGAGGATCTGGCCCGCAGACTGGGCAGCGACGCCGCCGGGCTGCATCCGGTGGACATCGCACAGCACTTCACCGACCTCAACGATCGCGATGCGCTCTATACCCAGGTAGGGGACATTATCAACCGCGTCCCGCCGCAGCCGACCGCGATCCACTGGTTCCTGGCCACCCTGCGGCAACGCTTGCTCGAAAAGGGATACGGCCCCGCGCCCCTGATGATTCTGACGACGAATAACGACAACTGGATGGAGTGGGCCCTCGACCAGGCGGGAGAGAAGTATCATTTGTTCACTTTCCGCCGGGAAGAGCCTTGCCGCGGGTGTTTCGTCTACTGCACGCCCCAGGGCGAAGTCCGGGCCGTCGACCGGCCGGCCGCTTTCCGGCGCCTGGAGGACGAATCCACGGTCGTCGTGAAATATCACGGAGGCTTTCACCCCGAACTGTCATTACCGCCGAGCTATGTCTTCACCAGCCGCGACTTTGTCGAACTGGCCGGCAGAGTGCCCGAAGCGATCCCGCAAGTGCTCCTCGACAGGCTCGGGAACATGGGGATGCTGTTCATCGGCCATGGCCTCGGGGACGTCAGTATCGAAGGCCTGGTGCGGGTTCTGAAAGGGCGCCGGCCCGACTGGATGTCGTGGGCCGTGCAATGGCCTCCCAACCCCGCCCGGCAAACCTATTGGAAGGCCATCGGGGTCCGGATTGTCCATCTGCTCCAGGAAAAGTTCATCGTCGAATTGGATCAGAGGCTCGAGGATTTCCCGAAAGCACTGCACGCAGCGCAGGCGTAAGACGGCGTCCCGGATGGGAGAGCCTCCGGCCGGGCCCGCCCGGGTTGCGGTGCTTAGGGGTGCGGACCGGCGGCGGGCGGCTGCGCCCGGGCGGCCTGCCAGCCGGCGTCAAGCACCGCACGCATGCTCTTGAGCGGCGCTTCGTGTGCGGGGACGCGCGCCAGGTTGGTGTACTCCCTGGGGTCCTTCCGGTGGTCGTACAGTTCCTCGTCCGGATGGGGGCCGGTCCAGCGTATGTACCGGTAGCGGTCGTTCACCACGCCGCGGCCGGTGATCCCGTTCGGCGCGGTGATCACGCTGAAGGCCGCGGATTTCCAGGGCAGCCGGGGGTTGTCCAACAGCGGCACGAGGCTCTGTCCCTCGAGGTTGGCCGGAGGCGCCAGGCCCGCGAGTTCCGCCACCGTGGGATAGATATCCACGAACTCGACCAGCGAGCGGCAGCCCTGGCCGTTCCCCTTGCGGCCCGGGGCCGCGATGATGAGCGGCGCGCGCATGGACTCTTCGAACAGGCTGCGCTTGTGCCAGCGGTGATGCTCGCCCAGGTGCCAGCCGTGGTCTCCCCAGAACACCGTAATGGTCCGGTGCGCCAGCCCCAGCCTCCCGAGCGCCGCCAGGACCCGGCCCACCTGCCAGTCCATGTAGGAGACCGAAGCGTAATAGGCGCGGATGGCCTCTTTCTTGCCGGCTTCGTTCATGCCCATGTCGTTGGCCCGGGTATTGATGGCGATCTCGCTGGCCCGTGGGATGTCGTCCAGGTCGCCGGGCGGATTCACCACGGGCTGGATGCTCGCCGGCGGATACAGGTCGAAAAAACGCGCAGGGGCTACGTGGGGCAGGTGCGGGCGCAGGTAGCCCAGCCCCAGGAACCAGGGCCGGTTCCGGTTGCGGCTCATGGTTTCGATGGCGATCTCGGTCGCCCGGTCATCGGCCTGGTCCTTGCCGTCACCCTGAAAGGCGATCCAGTCCCAGCGCGCCCGTTTGCCTTCGGTGATGTTGCGGCCCTCGCCGGCCGTGTACTGCTCCTTCCCGGGCGGGCTGATGGCCAGGTCCCAACTGGGCGGGTCGTCCCACTTGTTGGTGCCCACCGAGGCCGGCACGTCCATGTGGTACATCTTGCCGGCGCGCACAGAACGCCACCCCTGGTTCCGGAATAGCTGGGGCAGGGTGACAACGCCGGGCATGGTTTCGCGCACGGCGATGTTGTTGTCAAAGATCCGGGTGGAGTCGGGGCGGAGCCCGGTCATCAGCGAGGCGCGGCTGGGCCCGCACACCGGATACTGGCAATACGCGCGGTCGAAGCGGATTCCCTGAGAGGCCAGATGGTCCAGGTTCGGCGATTTCACCACGGGATGACCGTAGCAGCCCAGGTTGTTGTTCATATCGTCGGAGGCGATGAACAGGATGTTAGGGCGCTCGGGCGCTGATTTGCGCCCCAGCAGAAGCGCCGGGGCAGCCAGCGCCGGAGAGGCGAGAAACGAGCGGCGGGTCATCATGGCTGCCCCTTATTATTCCTCAACCCCAAAATCACGGAGGCACGGAGAAAACCCGGCTGCGGTCACTGTTGAACCAGCGCCGCCTGTTAGAATGGCCTCGGTATCGGCACATGACGCGACGGGAGTTGGCCAGTTTGTGTGGCGGGGTGTTGCTGGAAAGCCGGGCGCGCGGCGCCGGCCGGCCCGTGCTGAGCACGCCGGAGGAACGCGCCGCCTACCTCCGCACGATGCTCGAGGCCCTCTGCACGCGGATCGGGCCGCGCCCTTCCCCGAGCAAAGGGTACGACGCCGGCGCGGCGCTGATCGAGCGGGAGATGAAGCGTTTCCTGCCTCGCGTGGCCCGGGACAGTTTCCCGGTCACCGGATGGGAAGCGGTGGGAGAAGCCCAGTTCCGTGTGGGCGGCCGGCCGCTGGAGACTTACATCGCGGAGAACAGCCCGGCGACGCCGCCGGACGGAGTGAGGGGGAGGCTCCGCAAGGCCGGCCTGTACGAGATTGTGGAGCCGGCGTCCGGCGAAGTGCTGGCCCGGGCGGGCATCAGCGAGTTCGGCCGCGCCATCGCTTCATCGCACTCCGGCAGGGACAAAGTTCCCCTGTTCAACCTGGGCCGGCAGGATGTCGAACTGCTCGACCGGGCGGCGCAGGAGGGCGCGGCGGCGGAGGCGCGCGCGGCAGTGCGCTGGATCCACGGAGCCCGTACCGGCAACGTGGCCGGCACACTCCCGGGAGCCTCCCGCGAGGAGATCCTGTTCGTGGCCCATGCCGACACCAAGTACAATACGCCGGGCGCCAACGACAACGCCGCGTCCATGATCTGCCTGCTGCTGCTGGCCCAAGCCATGCCGGCCGCCCGCCCGCGGCGCACCGTCACCTTCCTGGCGACGGCGGCGGAGGAGCGCGGCTATCAGGGCGCGAAGCACTACGCTGCGGTTCGGAGGGAGAAAGGCACCCTGGGCGACATCAAGGTCTGCATTAACCTGGATTCGCTGACTTACGGGCCGAACCTGCAAATCGCCACCAGGGACGAGGCGCTGGCCCGGATGATCCTGGATGTCCACCGCGATCTCGGCCTCCAATCGAAACCCAAGGTGCTGCACCAGGACGACACCATGGACTCGGCCCCGTTTCTCGCCGCAGGCGCCCGGACCGTGCACCTCAACAGCCGGGGCGACGATGCGCGGACTCTTCCGCTCTGGCACCGGCCCGAGGATCGCCCCGAGACGGTAAAGCCGGAGTTCATCGAACAAAGCTTCCGGGTGCTGATGGAACTGTGCGCCCGCTTGCAGGCCGCCGAAAGGCTGGCGTGATGGGAGACGGTATGACGACAAGAAGAGCGTTCGTGCTGGGCGCGGCCGGCGCCGCTACGGCGGCCGCGAGCCAGTCCCGGACCAAAAGACCGGATGTGACTTTGGAACAGGCCCGTGCGGTTCACCAGCGGGCGCTGATCATAGACGGCCATAACGACATCCCGGTCGAGCGCATCCACCGGGGCGAGAAGCCCTTCCGCTGGAAGCAGCGCGACCCGGCCTACCAGACCGACATCCCGCGCATGAAGGAGGGCGGCTACGACTGCGCGCTCTTCATTGTGGGGGACGGTCCCACGGCCAACGTCTGGGTGACCATCGAGGAAATGCTCTCGCAGATCGAGGCCAATCCGGGCGATCTCCTGCTGGTGCGCTCTTCGAAGGACGTGGTGCGCGCCGGAAAAGAGAACAAAACCGGGGTGTTGATGGCCATCGAAGGCGCCGGGCGCTGGCTGGACGGCAAGGTGGAAGTGCTGCGAATCCTGCACCGCCTGGGCGTGCGTTCCCTGGGCCTGACCCACGGGGAAGGCGGCAACCAGCCCGGCTCCTTGCAGGGCACCCGGAGCGTGTTCGGCCCCGCGACCGCCCAGCAGCGCGAGGAGCAGCGCCGCACGGCCGCGGGCCTGACGCCGTTCGGTATCGAGGTTCTCAAGACCTGCAACCAGCTCGGCATCCTGGTGGACCTGGCGCACATCAACGACAAAGCTTTCTACGAAGTCCTGGAGCGGTCCTCGCAGCCGCCCATCATGAGCCACACCGCGGTGTTCGCCCTGGGTCCTCACTGGCGCTGCCTGACCGACGACCAGATCAAGGCGCTGGCCGCCGCGGGCGGAGCCATGGGCATCGCCTTCGCTCCGGAATTCATTCACCCCGATGGAAAACAGGCCACCATCGACCGTCTGGTGGAGCACATCTGCTACGTCGCCGACCTGGTGGGTATCGATCACGTGGGCATCGGCAGCGATTTCGACGGGTTGGGCAAGATTGTGCCGGTGGTGCCCGATGTTTCGCAGCTCGTGCATCTCACCCGCAGCATGCTGGCCCACGGCTTGAGCGAGGCCGAGATCCACAAGGTCTGGGGCGGCAACTTCCTGCGCCTGCTGCAGAAGAGCATCGATACGGCGCCCGCCGGCCGGCGGGGTTGAGGCCCGCGATGGAGCTCGAAGGACAGGTAGCGGTGGTGACGGGCGGGGCCGGGGGCATCGGACTGGCCGCCGCCAGGTGCCTGCGGCGGGAGGGCGCCTCGATCCTCATAGTGGATCTGAAGGAGGCGGAGGGCCGGGCGGCGGCCGGTGAGCTGGGCAGCGCGTGCGCCGCCTTCTTCCGTGCCGACATCGCCTCGGCCGAACAGTGCGAGTCGGCGGTCCGCGAGGCCGTGCGTCTCTTCGGCGGCCTGGACATCCTGGTGAACAACGCCGGCATTCAGACCTTCGGCGGTCCGGTGGACACCACCGAGGAGGTCTGGGACCGTACGATGAACGCCAATCTGAAGGGCCACTGGCTGATGTCGCGGGCGGCCATCCCCGAAATGCTGCGGCGCGGCCGGGGCGCGATCGTGAATGTCTCCAGCGTGCAGGGCCTGGCATCGCAGCGCAACGTGGTGGCCTACTCGACCAGCAAGCACGCCATGATCGGCCTGACCCGCACCATGGCGGTGGACCTGGCCCCGCAGGGGATCCGGGTGAACTGCGTCTGCCCGGGTTCCGTGGATACGCCGATGATCCGCTGGATTATCCGCCAGGACCGCGATCCGGATCAGATCGAGCGCACCCTCAACCGGATGCACCCCATCGGACGCATGGGCAGGCCGGAAGAGATCGGCGAGGTGATCGCCTTTCTGGCCGGCCGCCGGGCAAGCTTCATGACCGGTTCCGTGGTGGCGGTGGACGGCGGCCTGCTGGTGCCGATCGCCGGTTCGCCAAACCAGTAGAACGGGCATATAATCGTTCCCCATGGTGCGTTACACCTTATTGGCAGCAGTTCTCCTGCTGGTGTTCGGGGCCCAGGCCGCCGATGTCAGCGGCCAGTGGCTGGCCCAGATCCCGGGACGGGACGGCAACACCATGGAGACCACTTTCACATTCAAGGCGGCCGGGGAACAGTTGACCGGCAGCATGGAGAATCAGTACGGCGAGCGGGAAATCCTGGACGGCAAGGTTTCCGGCGACAGCATCTCCTTCCGCATTCACGTCGAGTTCGGCGGCAACGAGATGGACTTTCTCTATTCGGGCAAGGTCTCGGGCAACCAGATCCAGTTCGTGCGCGAGCGCAAGGGCGGCGAGTTCGGCCCCGCCAAGGTGGAATTCACGGCCAAGCGGAAAGCCTGAAACCCGGTTATCCCTTGCGCCGCGATTCGAAGTCGAACAAGGCTTCCTTGATGGAGACGCCGCGGACCTCGATGCGGCTGAGATCGGCCGCGCCGAGACCCACCGCTTCGGCCAGCAGCATCGGGTTCTCGGCGTATTCGGGCGTGCCCGAGCCGTCCTGCTTGGTCTTCACGAAGGGCGGCTGACCCCGCCCGGCGCGCGGGTTGTAGCCCATCACGGCGCAGGCCACGGTATCCGTGCACACCGCGTTGCGCCCGACGACGAGGACCTCGGGCCTGGCGTACTTGAAGCCCTTGCACCAGGGGCCTTCGCCGTTGATCGAGGTTTCGATGCCATCGATGATGGCCAGATCCACCGGGCGGGCGGCGATCAGATCAACGCAGATGCGAGGCACGCGGTAGCCCTCGTAGCGCTCGGAAGTGAAGTTCACTTCCTGGGGTGCGCTCTTGGACGGCTGCCGTTTTCCATAGTGCAGGACCGCCTCGCGCCCGCGGCGCGGGCTCTCGTTCGGCTCGTCCACACCGGCGTCGTCGCCGTAGATGGAATTAGGGGTGATGCCGAAGCTGTTCTTGATGGTCAGGGTGATGCCGCACTCCTCGTGATGCTTCATCTTGCTGATGCTCACGAAAACGTCCGCGTCCGCGTAGCAGTGGTTCAGGTCGAAGCCCGGGTAGATATACGGCCGCTCCACTTTGAACCGCGCGTAGCGCGTGCCGCTGCCCCGCCGGTTGGTGTCCTCGAACTCCACCAGCCGGGCGCTGTTGCGCAGCGCTTCCACGTCCCAGCCCGCGTTGAGCATTTTGTCTTCGAGCGATTCGCCGCGGCCCGCGCCCTCCAGCAGGCGGATGCGCCTGGCTCCGGCGCGGCCCATCAGGCTGCAGCAGGTTCCCACCAGCGTGGGGTGAACCCAGTGCGTCTGCCCGGGGGTGTAGCTTCCCAGCCGTCCGCCGCCGGTCAGGTTCAGCTTGACGGCGACCGTCTTGCCGCCGACCAGCTTTGCGAGCCCGCCGATCTGGTCGAACTGCCTGCTCAGCACGGCGGCCAGCCCCGCCTCGTAACCCGCGCACTTGGCGACGGACACCGGGGCGGCGGGCGCAGCCGCCGCAAGCGCCGGGGTAGTCCGGCCGAGCGCGGCCAGGCCCAGGCCGGAGGCGGCCAGCAACTGGCGCCGGGTGAGAGTATCGCGATCTTTCTTCATAAAGAGCCTCCCGTTACTTCTCCAGCAGCACCGCGGCGTGCACGCCGAATCCGGGAATCCGCGCGTCGCAGTACTGCGCTCTCTGGCTGATCTTCAACTCCAGCGGCGGCGAACCGGGCGTGAACAGGCGGGCCCGGCGGAACTGTCCCGCCGCCCGCACGGTCACCTGCTCGGCCGGCTCGGTCGCATAGTTCACGAGTTGCACCAGCAGGGGCGCTCCGGCCGTTCCTGAGGTTACCTGGGCCAACAGCGAGGCCGCGTTGAACAGGCGTACCGGCAGGTTCTCCCGGCCGAGCAGATCCAGCAGATCCTTGGAAACCGTTTCCGGGTCCGGCGGGTCCTGCCGGTACACTGCAACCCGGCCGCCGCCGGTCTGCCTCTCGACATACTCCCCTTCGCCTGACGGCACGGGACCCCAGGCCGGTCCGCCCACCAGCAGCCCTCCACTAGCAGCGAAAGTCTCCAGCAGCTTGCGTTCCATCTCCGAGGGCGGGGCCAGGGCCGTAGCCAGCAGGGCGGGCAGGCCGGCGATCGCCGCGGCCGAAAGAGAGGTCCGCTCGACAATCCGGTAGGGGATGCGCCGCCGGTTGATCAGGTTCAGGTATTCGTCCGAGACCGCGTCCTGTTTGACCGGTTCGTCCTGCACGATGCCCAGCGCAGCCACCGGAGCAAACGCGCGCCATGCTGCCTGTTCCTCGAAGAAGCGCAGAGTGTCCCGGATGCGCTGCCATGCGGCCAGGGCTTCCGGCTGCTTCAGGCGAAGGCCGGCCAGCAGCCCGGGATCGGGCGCCGGCACCCAGCGTCCCCCGGCCACGGCGGCATCGGCGATGGCCCGGATGTAATCCGCCTCCCCCGGTTTCTCCAGCCGCTGTCCCAGCCAGACCGGGCGGGAGCCACTGCGGGCGCGCAGGGACCGCACCAGCCACGTATTCGATTCGATCCAGGGCTCTCCGGTCGGGGTGGCGCCCGCGGTGTCGGCTTCCATCGGCTGGATGCGCGCAGCTACCGCCTCGCTCGTCCCCAGCACGGGCCAGTCCCCGGGCGTCGCCAGCCAGTCGCGCGGGCCGAGCGGTATCACGAGCACCGGGCTCTTCCGGGCCCGCAGCACTTCGCGCATCCGGCGCGCGGCCGCGGGGCCGGATTCGAATCCCTGCTCCAGCACCAGCCCGTCGAGCCCCGCCTCCGCGGCCGACGCCGCCGCCCCCGCCGGATCGGCGCCGGGGTAGACCAGGCCCAGCACGGCGATGCGCCTTCCATGCGCCAGGCGGGCGTATCCGGCCAGCAGGCGCTGCTGTTCGGCTTCCACCTCCTTAGGGGCCCCGGCGCTCCAGGTCACCAGAAGGCAGTTCACCGGCGTCCCGTCGAGCAGGCTCAGCGTTTCGGGATCGTACCAGTCGCGCAGGACCTTGAGGACGGCGGGATCGACTGCGGGGGTTTTTGATGCTGCGAGGCGGTGGACCTCCAGAGGGCCGCCCTGCCAGCGCACCGGGGTCCAGTCCTGCGGATCCGCGGCCATCAGCCCGGCGGCGAGCAGGAAAACAGCGGCGGAGCGGAGAGAACGCCTCACCGGAGCGCTCCCGCGAACCGGCCGGATTGTACGTCCGCCACGAACCGGAGCAGCGCCTCGAAGTAGGGTTCCTGGGCGTCCCACATGGTGCAGTGGCTGCCGCCCGGGATCACGGCCACGCGCGAATTCGGGATTCGCCGCCCCATCTCCGCGATGTCGGCCGGGTTCATGGTGTCGTGCTCACCCACCAGCAGCAGGGTGGGGACCTGGATGCGGTGGAGGTCCGCCCAGCGGTCCCAGTCCTTGAAGTTCCCGGTGATGATGAACTCGTTGGGACCCTGCATGGTGTTGTAGACCTGGAAATTCATGTGGCGGAACATGCGGGCCAGGGGTTCGGGCCAGGGATTGGTGCGGCACAGATACTGGCTGTAGATGCGCCCGATCAGGATCTTCTCGTACTCCGGCGCCGAGTACTCGCCCCGCGCCTCATAGATCTCCATCACTTCCTGGATTTCGGGAGGCAGCCGGCGGCGAAGCTCGTTAATGTACGCGGCGTAGGACGGGATGCTCGCCGTCATGTTGGAAATGATGAGGGCCTTGAGGTGTTCGGGATGGGCCAGGGCGTACTCGATGGCCAGCATGCCGCCCCAGGACTGGCCGTACAGGATGAAGTTCCCGAGGCCCAGGCCGGCCCGCACCTCTTCGACTTCGTCGCGGAAGCGCTCCACGGTCCAGAGACCAATATCCTCGGGCTGGTCGGAATAGTGCGATCCGAGTTGATCGTAGTAGTAGAACTCGATGCCCTGCCGGGGAAGGAAATCCTCGAAGCATTCGAAGTACTCGTGCGTGCAGCCCGGTCCTCCGTGCAGGGTCAGCATGACCGCCGGCCCCCGGCCCACGCGCTTGGTCCAGACCCTGTACTCTCCCCCGCGAACGGGGATCATGCGAACGCCGCCGGTCTTGATTTCAGCCATCGGTACCGCTCTTCAGGAGCAGCATACCGCAACTCGGTGGAATGAGGAGTTTGGACGCCGAAAACCCCCTGCTGCGCCACCCGGCCCACGCCGAGCACAACGGCTTCGAGGAGCAGGGGGCATACTGAGCGGCGGCCGCGGAGCCGGAAGGCGCGATCGGTAGCGGTCCGGCGTTTTGATTGCGCAGGCAAGTCGCCCGGGAAATCATGGAAAGGAAAGGCGCGGAAAGTGTAGTTCCGCGCACGCCCCCGGTGTGGGAGAATTCCCTGCATGACGCGCGAGCAGATCGAAGAGCTGTTCTACGGAAAGCGGAACCAGGAGCGGCGCTTCACGCAGGACTTTCCCATCCTGCCGGACGTCTGGATGGAGTACGGCGAGCGGCCCGGCGCCAGGGTCGAGCTGCTGCTCACCCCGCACAACCGCAGCGGCGCCGCGGAACTGGCCCAGGCTCTGCGCGAGCGGCTGAAAATGGAGCGGGAGGTGCGGGTGCGAGGCCAGGGCCGCTGGGCGCAGGAGCACGCCGCGGTCGAAGGCGCGCCGCGCATCCTGTTCAACGAGTCGGTCGTGCTGGCCCGGTTTTCCTTCTGGGAGCTGATGCGCGTGGCCATGCC
>JADZAF010000319.1 GCA_020852755.1 Bryobacterales bacterium | reverse complement strand
CATGACCCGGCTCAATGAGTTGCTTCCCCACAACTGGCAACCGGCGACTTCCCCTTCCCAAGTTTAAGCAAGCCGCCGATACCATATATCCTGCTTCATCGCCAGCGGTGGTTCACGAGCCGCTTACAGAAGACAGAAAGCGGACTCGATGAATAAACACGCCGCCGCCCGCGGATTCCACGAACCCGGCCTGGTTTTTTTACCGCCCGGGCCGGCGGCATCCGGGCGCCGGAACCTGCCGCCTACGGGAGGGCTTTGCGGATCTCTGCCAGCAGCGTCTGGGTCGTGAACGGCTTGTGCAGCAGCAGCGTGTCCTCCACTCCGATCTTGTGGTATTCCCTCAGGATGTCCACGGAAAAGCCGGTCATGAGGATGTAAGGCAATCCCCGGCGCATCTTCCGCATGCGCTTCACCAGTTCCAGGCCGTTGATCTCCGGCATCACGATATCGGCCAGCACCAGGGAAATGGCATCCCGGGAATGCGCCAGCGCCTCCAGCGCCTCGTGCGGACCCACAGCGGGGACCACTTCGTAGCCCGCCCGCCGCAGAAGGCTGGCCACAAGTTCGACCACCGTCGGTTCATCGTCCACTACCAGGACCGTCTGTGCCACGTTGAGACTCCTCGAACACTCTAGTATGGCAGCTTGCTATTCTTCAACCGGATGGATTACGAACCGGCGCGGCGTCTGCCGTCCCGGCCGCCGGAGGCGAAACTGGGATCAAGATGCTCTTCGAAGTCCTGATCGGCGCGGCTTCCGTCCTCGCGGGCATGATTGCCTCCGTGGCGGGCTTTGGCATCGGCAGCATCCTCACCCCCCTGCTGTCGCTGGAAACCGGCACGCGCCTCGCGGTCGTCGCCGTCTCGGTGCCTCATCTGCTCGCGACCTTCGCGCGCTTCTGGCTGCTGCGTCGCAGCCTCGACAAACGCGTCCTGGTGAATTTCGGCGTCCTCAGCGCCGCGGGAGGGCTGGCGGGAGCGCTTCTGCACTCCCTGGCGTCCAACCCGGCCCTGACTTTTGTCTTTGCCGGGCTGCTGATCTTCGCCGGCCTCACCGGCATCGCCGGCCTGACCCGCCGCATCAGCTTCGGATCCAGGACTGCCTGGGCGGCCGGCGCCCTGTCCGGCTTCCTGGGCGGGCTGGTGGGCAACCAGGGAGGCATCCGCTCCGCCGCCCTGCTCGGCTTCGGCTTGAATCGCCAGGCCTTTGTCGCCACGGCCACGGCCATCGCCCTGGCCGTCGACGCCGCGCGCATGCCCGTCTACTTCGTCACCACGGGCAGCCGGATGGGATCCGCGGCCGGCTTCATCCTGATTGCAAGCCTCGGCGTGCTCGCCGGCACTTTTTTAGGCGCCCGGCTTCTGGGGCGCATCCCCGAGCGGCGGTTCCACCGCATCGTCGGCGCCATCGTCCTGGCGCTCGGCGTATTCATGCTCGGGCGCGCCCTTCAGGGCCGGTGAAGCGCATTCTCCCCGGCTCCTCCCGCCCGAACGGGAAGATTTACACACTTGCGCCGCCGCGGCCGGCGTCCCCAGCCCGCCATCCGGCCGGCCGGCGAAAGCCGTTCCCCGAAAATTCTCTTGATCCATGCTCCTGTTGGAGATAGCCGCGCCTTGCGCTCCCCCGCGACAGCCGCCGCGGCCCCCGCCGCCAGGCCGCTGTCCCGCCTGCCTTCCCTCCGTGGCGCTAAACGTGCTCCTTTGCCGGCACGGGAGATTCGAAAATGAGCGATGCCTCTGAAAGCTACCATTCCGGCGACCGCCGTTCCAACGTCGCGAGCGCGATCCTGATCGGCGCAATCGTGGCCCTGGTTGCCGCCAATGTCTACCTGTACCTGCGGATCGATGGCCTGCGGTCCGAGCTGAGCAAACAGCGCGAGACCCTCTCCACCGAGATTGCCGGCCTGAAGGAAACGGCTTCCCTCTCCGGCGATGCCCAGCGGCAGCGCCTGGAGGCCCTCCAGAACGAACTGGGTTCCGCCCGGCAGCAGGCCGTGATGGCGGCCAATCAGGCCAAGCGTGAAGCCCTGAGCCGCGCCGACCAGATGGCCCGCCGGCTGAGCGATGAGCAGCAGCAGCAGCACCAGCAGGTGGCCAGCCAGCTGAACGAGGTGAAAGAGGCCGCAACCTCCGCGAACACAAAACTGGAAAGCGTCACCAGCGATGTCAGCACCGTCAGGAGCGAGGTGGCCTCCACCAAATCGGAGCTTGACCGGACCATCGCCGACTTGAAGCGCGTGACCGGCGACCTGGGCGTCACCAGCGGCCTGGTGGCCACCAACTCCCAGGAACTGGCCGCCCTGAGGCGCCTGGGCGAGCGCGACTACGTCGAGTTCACTCTGGGCAAAACCAAGCAGCCCCAGCGCGTCGGCCACATCATGCTGAAGCTGAAAAAGGCCGACGCCAAGCGCAACCGCTATACCGTCGATCTTTGGGCCGACGACAAGCGCATCGAAAAGAAGGACCGCACCATCAACGAACCGGTCCAGTTCTACATCGCCAACGCCCGGCAGCCCTACGAGATCGTGATCAACCAGGTCGGAAAAGACCGGATCGTGGGATACCTCGCCGCGCCCAAGGAACAGGTGAAGAGAGCCTCGAATTAGCCGCCCGCCCGGGACCGGCCCGCGCCAGCATGCCGCCCGGCGCGGGCCGTTGCCCGCCTGCCGAACGATGAATCCACACACAGGCACAATTCACGCCGCGCCGCGCACCCTGACGCTCGCCGAAGGGACCACGCTCGTCGTGCGCACCGCCTCCACCCTCTCCACCAGAACCAGCCGCAGCGGCGAGCCGTTCGAAGCCACCCTCGAGCGGCCGCTCCGGCTCCGCTCTATCCGCATCGGCGAAGAGACCCTCTCGATTTCAACCAGCAAGGTCGGCATCGGGGCCGGAATCGGAGCCGCCGCCGGCGGCGGAACGGGCACGGCCGCCGTGCTGGCCACGCGCGGAAAACCCGCCGTCATTCCGGCCGAGAGCGTCTTGCGCTTCAGGCTCACCGCCCCGGTCGCCATCCCCGGCCCCACCAGCGCTCCCTGAAACCGAAGACCGCCCATACCGA
Source organism: Bryobacterales bacterium (assembly GCA_020852755.1). Classification (GTDB taxonomy): domain Bacteria; phylum Acidobacteriota; class Terriglobia; order Bryobacterales; family Bryobacteraceae; genus JADZAF01. Next base: position 31 of record JADZAF010000319.1, on the reverse strand, counting down.
GCCGCGACCAAAGGGAGCGGTCCCTCGGCCT
>JADZAF010000318.1 GCA_020852755.1 Bryobacterales bacterium | reverse complement strand
GGACTCCATCGCTGGAGCCCCTGCTCGTTCGGCTACACGTTGAACAGGCAATCTACATGGTGAACTCCTTTCAGTTCACAAGATCAGCCAGGCTTATCCTGGTAACCGACCGCAGGGAGCGGTTTTGAAAACGCGCGCCCCGTTGGGACGCCTTCTCACTGCGATACACTGTATCTCCCGCTCGGGGAGATTCGGATATGCTTCTTCGCCTGGCCGGTTGTCTGATCTGCTGCGCCGTCCTGCTGGCCGGCGCGCAGCCGATTCCCGTCATCCTCGATACCGATATCGGCGACGATATCGACGACGCGCTGGCCCTTGCCCTGGCCCTCCAGTCGCCCGAACTGGACGTGCGCGCGGTCTGCACCGTCCTGCAACACGGCGAAAAGCGGGCCGACCTCGCCTGGAAGATCCTCAGCCTGTTCGGCCGGCGCGATATCCCCGTCGGCATGGGCGCCGAGGAGCCCCTGGTAGCGCCCTCCAGCAACGCCGTGGTGCGGCAGACCCAGGCCCTCGGGCCCGGCGACGCGATGCCGTCCGAGGCCCGGCGCAACGGCGTCCGGCTCGCCATCGACACCATCCTCCAGTCGCCCCGGAAGATCACCTGGCTGGCCTACGGCCCGCTTACCAACCTGGGCATCGCCCTGCGCGCCGAGCCGCGGATCAGGCGGAACATCGAGCGCATCGTGCTCATGAACGGCGTGTTTTTCCGCCCGGGAGTGGAGTACAACACGCAGCGCGATCCCGAAGCCGCGCGCATCGTGTTCACCAGCGGCCTGCCGGTGGTGACCGTGGGGCTGGACGTTACCATGCAGTGCCGCCTGGCGCTCGAGGACCTCAAGGCCATCGAGACCTCGCCTCACGCCTCCGTGCGGTTTCTGGACAGGATCATCAAGATCTGGCAGGGCGGCCGGCCGGAGCAGCGCCCCATCCTGCACGATCCCCTGGCAGTGGCCATCGCCTTCCGGCCCGGTCTGGTGCGCACGGTGACCGGGCGCGTGGACCTCGAACTGCGCGGCGATCCCCGCCTCACCTACGGCATGACGCTGCTGCGCGAGGATCCCAAAGGTTTCGTGCAGGTAGCCAGGGAGGTGGACGCCGCCGCCTTCGTGCGCCTGTTCGTCGAACGCGTGACAGCCGCCCCCCGTTCCCGGTGAACCGAAATGAGAAACACACCTGACAGGTTGTTGAACTCAATGAATGGGCCCCTGCTGGCGCTCTGCCTGGCCCTTCCGCTGGCCGCGGCCGACATTGCCGTGGTGTGGTCCGGTGGCAGTCCGGAGGGTGAAGTGCGCGTCACCGGAGGACGGGTGGCTTCCCTGAGCCCCGGTACCGGCGTCCGCTTCCGGGCCGGCGCCGGCGGCCCCTTCCGCCTGCGCATTTCCGCCGAAGGCGGTGATCGCGCCATCCTTCACGTGGCCGCCCGCAAGGATCCGTTCAGCTTCTTCCTCCGCGACGTGAGCAGGGACAACCCGATCTATCTTCCCGCCTTCGGCGCGGCGGTCACCGTGGGGGACGATCCTCGCTCCTTCGCCGAGATCGAAGCCGCGGTGCGCGCTCGCGGACTGCAAACCAAGCTCCAGGCCGTCGAGAGCGAGCCCGAGGAGAGCTACGACAATGCCGCCCGCCATACGCGCCCGCTGAGCTGCCAGACCTGGCTGGGCGTCAGCCGCGACGTGCGCATCTTCGCCCTCGGCGAGCGCCTCGACTGGGTCCAGACCCGTTTTCACGGCGCCGACGTGGCCCGCTACAGCTTCCTGCTGGGGCGCGGCTGGGGCCCCTCCGACCGGATCAGCCGCCGCCTGGAAGAGGGCGTCCTGCCGATCGTGCACGGGACCCTGGTCGACGACGATGTCGCCTACACCCTGGTCGCCTTCGCCGCCCTGGAATCCCGCCCGCTCACCGCCGCCAACCTGCGCGGCACCCACTTCCTGGTCGCCGACGGCCATGGGCGCGGCCACATGTTCACCAAAGAGCAGCAGGCCCTGCACGACAGCCTGCTTCCCGCCGAGATGAACCAGCCCGAGGAGACCGTGCTCTACCTGCGCGCCGTGGCCGTGAACACCGCCGCCGTGCCCCGCTACGCCTTCTTCCGCAACCTGGCGCTGCCCGCGGGATCGTTTGACGCTCAGAACGGCTTCGGCCTCGACAAGAGCGGCAAGGTCTTCGCCGTCTCCAAATTGAATGGCAGGCCGCTGAACACCGAAGAGGTCTCGCTGCTCCTGCCGCCCGGCGGATCGGCCGAACTCGAAATGTACCTGCCCCACCGCCCCGTTCCCGTGGACCGCGCGGCGGCGCTCCGCTCGGTCCGCTTCGATCAGCGGCGGGAGGAGTGCCGGCGTTTCTGGAAGGCGAAACTGGATTCCGCCGCCCGCATCGAGGTTCCCGAGCGCCGCATCGACGAGATGATCCGCGCGGGCCTGCTGCACCTGGACCTGATCACCTATGGACGCGAGCCCGAAGGCACCCTGACCTCCACCATCGGCGTCTACAGCGCCATCGGCTCGGAAAGCTCGCCCATCATCCAGTTCATGGACGGCATGCGCCGCCACGACGTGGCCCGGCGCGCCCTCCAGTACTTCCTGGACAAGCAGCACGACGACGGCTTTATCCAGAACTTCGGCGGCTACATGCTCGAGACCGGCGCGGCTCTGTGGAGCCTGGGCGAGCACTACCGCTACACCCGCGACGACGAATGGGTCCGGCGCATCGCGCCCCGGCTGATCAAGGCGTGCGAGTACCTGTCCGCCTGGCGGCGGCGCAACCTGCGCGAGGACCTGCGCGGCAAAGGCTACGGAATGCTGGACGGCAAGACCGCCGACCCCGAGGATCCTTTCCGCAGCTACATGCTGAACGGCTACGCCTACCTGGGCCTGAACCGCGTTTCAGAAATGCTGCGCGGCGTCGACGAGGCGCAGTCGCGCCGCTGGGCCGGCGAGGCCCAGGCCCTGAAGAAAGACATCCGCACCGCCGTGCAGGAAGGCCTGGCCCAGTCTCCGGTGATCCCGCTGGCCGACGGCGCCTGGTGTCCCACCCTGGCGCCCTGGACCGGCTATCACGGACCGCTGCTGTTGCACGGCGGCGGAGGGAAGTGGTTCACCCACGGCGCCATGGTCAGCCGCGACTCTCTGCTGGGGCCGCTGTACCTGGTTTTCCAGGAAGTGCTGGAACCCGGCGAGCCCGCCTCCTCCTTTCTCCTGAACTTCCACAACGACCTGATGACCAGCCGGAACGTAGCCTTCACTCAGCCCTACTACAGCCGCCATCCGATCGTGCACCTGCGCCGCGGCGAGGTCAGGAGCTTTCTGAAGTCGTACTACAACACGGCCGCCTCTCTGGCCGACCGCGAAACCTACACCTTCTGGGAGCACTTCTTCGGAGCCAGCCCGCACAAGACCCACGAAGAAGGCTGGTTCCTGATGGACACCCGCTGGATGCTGTGGATGGAGCGGGGCGATACCCTGGACCTGCTGGCCGGAATCCCACGCGCCTGGCTGGAAGACGGCCGCCGCATCGCCCTGGACCGCGTGGCCAGCTATTTCGGGCCGGTCTCCCTGAAGGTCGAATCGAGGCTCAGTGAAGGCCGCATCGAGGCCGTCGTGGAGTGTTCCTCCCCGCGCCGGCCCAAGGCCGTGGAACTGCGCCTTCCCCACCCGCTGGGCCGCAAAGCCGAGACCGTGGAAGGGGGCAGCTACGACCCCGTAACCGAGCGCGTGCGTATCGCGCCTTTTGAGGGACAATCCCGGATTACACTGAGATTTAGGACCAGAACATGACGCTTAACCGCCGCGAGTTCCTGTTGACCGCCGCCTCGGCGGCCGCCCTGCCCGCCGCCGCCCGGGGCAAGACCCGGATCGGGCTGGTGCAGTCCACGCACAAACGTCTTCGCCGCCCCGTCTCCCCCGAAGACCCCCTGGACTACGAACTGGTCCGGGATATGGTGTGGAAGGCCATCGAGTACGGCAAGCCGCGGGCCGGCAGCCTGGAAGCCAAGATCAAGCCCGGCTCCTGGGTGGTGGTGAAGCCCAACATCGTGGCCCTGCGGCCGCGCACCAGTTACACCACCGGCGACATCACCGACATGCGGGTGACCCAGGCTGTGATGGAATACGTCGCCCGCAAGTCCAGGGCCGCCCGCATCACCGTGGCCGAGGGCGGCAGCTACCGCCGTCCGGGCGACCCGGTGGCCAACGACCGCACCATGCAGAACGGCCGGCACGTGGACGCCGCGGCCTTCGACTGGGGCGCCGACGAATTCCCGGGCTGGAGCGGGTCCCTGGGCGGCATGGTCGAGCGCCTGGCCCGCGAGTTCCCCAAGAAGAAGTTCGAGTACATCGACCTGGCCTACGACGTGGTCCGCGACCCCGGCGGGCAGATGCAGCGTATCGAGGTTCCCAGGACCGCGCGCGGCGTGGGCGGCTTCGGCGAGCGCACCGACTACTTCATCACCAACACGATCCGCGACTGCGACTTCCTGATCTCCGTGCCGGTGATGAAGATTCACATGATGTGCGGCATCACCGCCTGCCTGAAGAACTACGTGGGCACCGCCCCGCGGATCGCCTACGCGCCCCCCGGCGGGCATTTCTCCAACAGTTTCCTGCACCGCGACCACTCGCTCGAGGGGCGCATCGACTCCTTCATCTGCGACCTGGCCGCCTTCCACCCGCCGGACTATTCCGTGGTGGACGCCATCCGCGGCCTGCAATACACCGAGCACAAGACCAACCGCCCGGACCAGATGATCCGCAGCAACATGATCGCGGCGGGCGAGGACCCCGTGGCCACCGACGCGCTGCTGGCCCGGCTGATGGGCTTCAACGAGTGGGACATCGAATTCGCCCAGATGGCCGCCCAGCGCGACATGGGCACCCTGGACTTCCGCAACATCGAGGTGGTGGGCGACGAGCCGGACCGCCTCACCCGCCGCTGGGGCAAGCCGCGCAACTGGTTCGGGCGCTGCAACCGCGAGTGGCTGGTCAGCGCCGACCCCGCCGCTCCCCTGGCTTCCTGGAAACACCAGACCATCCGCACCGACACCCTGAAAGTGCCCGAGGGCGCCGAACACGGCGCGGCGTTCCGCGTTCGGGCGGACGGCCACGTGAAGGCGGTGCTCTGGATGGGCCTGCGCGGCCGCGCCAAGGTGGAACTGAACGGCCAGGCGGTCGCCGAAGAGGAGAACGTCACCCGCTACCGTATCGGCCAGATCCAAAAGCCGGTGGAGCTGAAACCGGGCGAGAACCTGCTGGTCTTCCGGCTCCGCAGCGACCGCGAGCAGGCCCAGTTGAGCGCCCTGCTGGCCGACCCGCGCAACGACGGCGACACCGTCGCCGGCATCCGCTACCTGTAGTTTCGGTGACAGGCTGCACAACCCCCGAACCCCTCCGCGCCCGGCGGTTCGAGGGTTGCGCGGCCTCGGCGCGAAAATTGGCTAGACTCGGAATATGGCCTTCGGCTGGTCCCGGAAAATGCTCGAAGCCGGCGACAAGGCGCCCGGATTCACCCTCACGGATCTCGACGGCAACCCGCGTTCCCTCGGAGATCTGACGGCGAACGGGCCTGTGCTGCTGGCGTTCTTCAAGGTCTCCTGTCCCGTTTGCCAGTTCACCCTGCCCTTCCTGGAGCGCTTTCACCAGGGCAAGGTCAACGTGGTGGCCATCTCCCAGGACGATGCCGCCTCCACCCGCGAGTTCAACCGCGAGTTCGGCCTCACTTTTCCCTCCCTGCTGGACGGCCCGGGCTATCCCGCCAGCAACGGCTTCGGGATCAGCCACGTCCCCAGCCTGTTCGTGGTGGAGCCGGACGGCAGCGTTTCCTGGGCTCTGGACGGCTTCAACAAGAGTGAACTCTCCGACCTGGGCGCCCGTTTCGGCGTAAAACCCTTCCGCCCCAACGAGTACGTCCCGGAATGGAAGGCTGGTTGAGGGTCGAAGAATTAGGCTCCCGGGCGGAGCTGCGATACCATCGGAACGAGAGGGATGTCGAACAAGATCAGCCAGGTCCTGGAATCCGCGGCGGCGTTCGCCAAAGGCATGGGCGTCACTTTCAAGGAGCTGATGTCTCCCACGGTGACCGAGGATTACCCCGACGAGCCGCCCAAGTTCGAAGAGCGCTACCGCGGCGTGCACGTTCTGCAGCGCGACGAGAACGGCATGGAGAAGTGCGTGGCCTGCTTCCTGTGCGCGGCCGCCTGCCCGGTGCAGTGCATCTACATCGAAGCCGCGGAAAACACGGACACGGTTCGCATCAGCGGCGGCGAGCGCTACGCCCGCGTCTACAACATCGACTACAGCCGCTGCATCTTCTGCGGCTATTGCGTGGAGGCCTGCCCGACCGACGCCATCACCCACGGGCATGGCTTCGAGAT
>JADZAF010000317.1 GCA_020852755.1 Bryobacterales bacterium | reverse complement strand
GCCAGGCTTTCGAAAGCCGGAGGCACCTTGATCTCCTGCGCGGCCATGGCGGCCAGGGCGAGACCGAGAAAGCAGAATGCCGTTTTCATTTCTTTTCTCCTTCGGCCCGGTGAGGTTCGGGAAGCACTACGCGCAGCGGCGCGGCCGGAGCGGCCTGGTACAACTTCTCGCGCACAGCTTCCAGCTTGTCGAAGGTGATGCGCAGGGCCAGCATGGCCTGGTCACGGGCCGCTTCCGCCCTCAGCCGCTCCCGCCCCCGGCTCTCATAGCGCACGCCGGCGAACAGCAGCAGGGCAATGCAGGCGAAGACGGCGAAACGGAGCACGGGCGGCCGGAACCACGCGGCCAGCCGGCGCCACGGTCCGGGCCGCGGCGCCGTTTCCAGCCGCGCCATCACCCGTTCCGCGAAACCGGGCGGCGGTTCTCTCCGTTTCAGCGCCTCCTTCAGTTCGTCTTCGAAGCGATTCATGCTCGAACCCTGCCTATCCAGCGCTCGGCCTTCCCGCGCAGCATGGCCAGGCCGCGCTGTAACTGGCTCTTCACCGTCCCGGTGGGAATGCCCATCACCTTCGCGATCTCCTCCAGTTCCAGGCCCTCCTGGTACCGCAGGATCACGATCATGCGGGTCTTCTCCGGAAGCGTCCGCACCAGCCTGTTCAGCCGTTCCCGCAGCATGACGTCCTCCCCGCCCGGCGTCGACGCCGGCTCGGGGATCCGGTCCAGCCCGATCCGCGGCCACAGCTTGCGGCGCCGTGCGTGATCGATGGAACGGTGGCAGGCCACCTTACGCAGCCAGAACACCAGGTGCGCCTCGGATTCCAGCACCGGGGCGGCCTGGAACAGCTGCAGGAAGACGTCCTGGGCCGCTTCCTCGGCCGCGGAGCGGTCCTGCAGGTAATGATACGCGATGCTGAACACCATGCTCTGATGGCGGCGGACGATCTCCTCGAACTCCGCCGCGCGGTCCTGCCCGGCCGGTGTCAGCGCCGATTTCAATCCGGAAACCTCACTGGCTTCACCAGCCAGATACGCAGCGGAATCCGAAAACGGACGCACGATTTTCGCCCCGTATGGGCCTCACTCTCCCCGGACCACCAGGATGGGCACATTCAGGGCGTGGCGGACCGGGTCGATGGTGTTGCCGTGGATCAGGTCCTGGAAGCGCCGGTGGCCGTGCGCGCCCATCACCAGCAGGTCGGGCTCCACCCTGCGGGCGTAGCGTACGATCTCCCTGCCCGGGTCGGCGGAATGGACCACCTCCGCCTCCACCGGGATCCCTTCGGCCTTGAGCGCCTCCACGATCTGGTCCAGGTAGGAGAGGCCGGCCCGCACCTCGGCGGTGCTGGCCAGCGAGCCGTAGACCTGGCTGGTGACGTCCTCCTCCACGTGCAGCAGGTAAAGGGTGGCGCCGTGCAGGCGGGCCATGGCGGCGGCGTGGGCGATGGCCGGGCGGTCCAGTTCCGTGTGGTCCAGCGGGACCAGGATGCGGCGGTAGACCGGCGCGGGCAATTCGCGCTCCACGGGAGGCAGCACGGCGGGCGCGCGGCCGCGCTTGCGGATCCAGCGGCCGATCCACGGCTCGGCCGACACCCAGAACAGCAGCGCCGCCAGCAGCAGGGCCAGCGGAATCACGATCAGTAAAAACAGGGGACGCCAGGCGCCCGCCCCCGCCAGCCACTCCCCCACGGTATTGATCACCAGGTTCACGTTGAGGCCCACGATGATGGCCGCCGTGCTCCAGGCCAGCAGGCGCACCCAGGCCGGGTTGGCGAAAGCGCCCATCCTGGCCCGGTCGCTGCTGAAGTGGATCAGCGGGATGACGGCGAACGGCAGCTGCATGCTCAGGATCACCTGGCTGAGGATCAGCAGGCGGTAGGTGGCCGCCTCGCCGGCATAGTGGATGGTGAGCACCGCTGGGGTCACGGCGATCAGGCGGGTGATCAACCGGCGCAGCCAGGGGCGCATGCGCAGGTTCAGAAAGCCCTCCATGACGATCTGGCCGGCCATGGTGCCGGTCAGGGTGGAGGACTGCCCGGAGGCCAGCAGGGCCACGGCGAACACCACGCTGGCGGCGGCGGTGCCCAGCAGGGGCGCCAGCAGCAGGTGGGCCTGCTGGATCTCGGTGACCACGATGCCGCGCTTGAAGAACACCGAGGCGGCCACCACCAGGATGGCGGCGTTCACCAGCAGCGCGCCGTTCAAGGCGACTACCGAATCCACCAGGTTGTAGCGGCAGGCGTCGCGCTTGGCCTCGTCGCTGCGGCCGATCCGCCGGGTCTGCACCAGGGCCGAGTGCAGGTACAAGTTGTGCGGCATCACGGTGGCGCCCAGAATGCCGATGGCGATGTAGAGGCTCTCGCCGTTCAGCCGCGGCACCAGGCCGGAAACCATCTCGGAGACGTCCGGCCGGGCCAGGAAGATCTCGATGAAAAAGCAGCCTCCGATCACCGTGACCAGCGCCAGCACGAAGGCCTCCAGGGCGCGGATTCCAAAGCGCTGCAGCCACAGGATCAGCAGCGTGTCGGCGGCGGTGACCAGCACTCCGGCGATCAGCGGCAGGCCGAACAGCAGGTTGAAGCCGATGGCCGCGCCGAGCACTTCGGCCAGGTCGCAGGCCGCGATGGCGACCTCGCAGAGCACCCACAGCGCCAGGGCCACGGGGCGCGGGTAGGCTTCGCGGCAGGCCTGCGCCAGGTCGCGGCCGCGCACGATGCCCAGCCGGGCGCTCAGAGTCTGGAGCAGGATCGCCATGGCGTTGGACATGACCAGCACCCACAGCAACTGGTAGCCGAAGCGCGCGCCGCCCTCCAGGTCCGTGGCCCAGTTGCCGGGGTCCATGTAGCCCACGCTCACCAGGTAGGCCGGACCGGCGAAGGCGAACATGCGCCGGAAAAGGGAAGGGTGCGCGGTGGAGACGGTGGCGTGGACGTCCGCGAGCGACTTGTGCTGCTCCGTGTTCGTGACCTCGTCCATGAAACCCGCTACTTCAATAGTGTACATGCCGTTATCCGGCCGCGCGTGGCAAGATATCGGCATGCACGAGCGCTTCATGCGGGAGGCCTTGGAACTGGCCCGGCAGGCCGCGCAGGCCGGCGAAGTGCCGGTGGGCGCGGTGGTGGTCCATGCCGGCGAGATCGCCGGGCGGGGGTTCAACGCGCCGGTCTCCCGCAACGATCCCACGGCGCACGCCGAGATCCTGGCGCTGCGCGAGGCGGCGGCCGCGGTAGGCAATTACCGCCTGGTGGAAGCTACGCTCTATTCGACCATCGAGCCGTGCGTGATGTGCGCCGGGGCGCTGGTGGCCGCCCGGATCGGGACGCTGGTTTTCGGCAGCCGCGACCTGCGCTTCGGGGGCGTGCGCAGCAAGTTCCGCCTGGCCGATTCGGAGCTGCTGAACCACCGCGTGGAGGTCGTGGAAGGCGTGCTGGGGGCGGAGTGCGTGGAACTGCTGGTGCGCTTTTTCGAGGCGCGGCGGTAGCCACCCCCGGGCACTCGCCGGTCCCCGGGTCCCGGGTAAACTGGGAGTATGTCATCTGAAACCCGGCGTGGTTTTCTCCGCCAGTCGGCCGCATTCGGCGCGGCCGGAAGTCTGCCGGCTTCCCGCGTGCTGGGCGCCAACGACCGCATCCGCCTGGCGCTGATCGGCTGCGGGGGCATGGGCCGCGGCGATCTCCGCGACGCGCTGCGCGCGAAGAACACCGAATGCGTGGCGCTGTGCGACGTGGACGATTCCCAGGCGGCAACGGCGCAGAAGCAGATTCTCGATCCCGTCTCTCAGAAGGCCGGCCTGATCACCCGCGATTTCCGCCGCGTGATCGACCGCAAGGATATCGATGCCGTCATCATCGGCACACCCGACCACTGGCACGCCCTGCCGGCCATCCTGGCCTGCCAGTCGGGCAAGGACGTCTACGTCGAGAAGCCGCTTTCGGTCAGCATCGCCGAAGGCCGCGCCATGGTGGAGGCGGCGCGCAAGTACGACCGCGTGGTGCAGATGGGCACGCAGCAGCGCTCGGCCAGCCACTACACCGCGGCGGTCGATTACGTGAAGAGCGGCAAGCTGGGAAAAATCCGCCTGGTGCGCGCCTGGGCGTACCTGGACTGGGTGGGCGAGCTTTCGGTGAAACCGGACGGCGACCCGCCCGAGGGGGTGGACTACGACTTCTGGCTGGGCCCCGCGCCGCTGCGCCCCTTCAACCGCAACCGCTTCCACTTCTCCTTCCGCTGGTATTGGGACTATTGCGGCGGCCTGATGACGGACTGGGGCGCGCACATGATCGACATCGCCAACTGGGCCATGGGCATCAAGGCGCCCTCATCGGCCGTCTCGGTGGGAGGCAAGTACGGCTACCCGGGCGACGCCATGGAGACGCCCGACACGCAGCAGGTGATCTGGGAGTTCCCCGAGTTCAGTATGATCTGGGAACACGCGCTGGGCGTGGGGCGCGGGCCGGAGGCGCGGGAACACGGGGTGGCCTTTCACGGCAACGACGGCGTGCTGGTGATCGACCGCGACGGCTGGGAGGTCTGGGCGGAAACCGACAAGGTGGGCCGCAGGCTGCGCGAGTACCGCGGCCCCGGCCTGCCGCGGCAGAGCGCGGGCAGCGAGGATTACCACCTGCTGCACGTGCAGAACTTCCTGGACTGCATGCGCTCGCGGCAGCGCCCGCGCTCGGACGTGGAGATAGGGCACAACTCGATGATCGCCTGCCACCTCGGCAATCTTGCCTACCGGCTCGGGCGGCGCGTCGAATGGGACGTGGAGAACGAGCGCATGACCGGAGACGCCGAGGCCCAGCGCTACGTCTCCCGCGAGTACCGCGCGCCGTGGAAACTGCCGTCGTAGGTCAGCGCCCGGCGGCGATTCTGCGGAAGACCCCTTCCACCACCCGGTCGCAGCGCGACAGGTGGAATGCAAACAGGTCCGGCGCCGTGCTGCCCAAACGCCGGTGAATCTCCTTGCGCAGCAACAGGCGCGCCCTGTGAAAGCGCGTTTTGACGGTTTCTTCGCCGGCCTCCAGGCAGGAAGCCGTTTCGGCCACGCTGAGCTCTTCCACCGCGCGCAGGACGAAGACGCAGCGGTAGTGCTCGGGCAGGCTGTGGATGGCCTTTTCCAGAAGCAGGCTCATCTCCCGGCCGTAGGCCTGCCGCTCCGGATCCGCGGGTCCCATGGCGTGCAACCTCATTTCCGTCACCGGCTCCAGTCCCTGGGTTCGTCCCCGGCGGCGGGCTCTCGCCAGGGCTTCGTACACGGCGATCCTGGTCAACCAGGTCGCGAACTTCGCCTGGCCCGCAAACTGGTCGAGGTGCTCGTAGGCGCGCACGTAGGCGTCCTGCATCACGTCCTCGGCCTCCGCTTCGTCCCTCAGGATGGATCGCGCCACCCGGTAGAGGCGCTGGTTGTAGCGGCGCATCAGGATCTCGTAAAGGTAGACTTCTCCGCCGCGCACGCGTTCCACCACTTCTTCGTCTGACACGGTCTCCCAATCGGTGGATCGCAATGCCGGGAGAACGGCTTTCGGCGATGTCATTTCGGCCCCTCTCCTTGTATGGAGCCGCCGGGCGGGAAAAGGTTCCCGGATATTTTTCGCGGTCCGGAGTGCAACCAAACGCGCGGCCGGCACTCTGTAACGGTCGAGATCGGCACAACCAAAGAGAAGGAGAAACGAAGACGATGTTAACGAAAGACCTCGATTCCGCCTGGTGGGCGCTTCGCCTGAGCCTGGGGTTGGCGGCGTTTCTGGCGGGGCTGGACAAGTTCTTCAACCTGCTCACCAATTGGAGCATGTATGTCAGCCCGCTGGCGGCGAGCCTGATTCCCGGCGGCGCGGATACGCTGATGCGGCTGGTCGGGCCGGTGGAAATGCTGGTAGGCCTGGCGATTCTGACGCGCTGGACCCGAATCGGCGCCTGGGCGGCCTCGGCGTGGCTGCTGGCGATCGCGATCAACCTGGCCGCCACCGGCGCGTTCCTGGACGTCGCGGTTCGCGACGTGGTGATGTCCATCGCGGCCGCCGTTCTGGGCAGGCTGACGGCGGTCCGGGAACTGTCCGCGGCCGGACAGTTCGAAGCCGCGCTCTCCGGCGGCGCATCTCGCGGCTTCGCGCATCCGCTGGAGAGCGTGAAATGATACCGGCGAAGCTCCGTTTCATACGCGGAAAAGCGCTCCTCGGCGGCGGCCTGGCGGGAATCGTCATCCTGGCGGCGGGCTCCGCCGCGCTGCCGGGGGCGGATTCGGGCCCGGCGGAGAGGGAAAGCGCCGACCCGGTGGCTTCGAACGTAAGCCGGATGATCCAGGAAGGGAGGGAGACATTTCGCTTCGATACCTTCGGCAACGAGGCGTTCTGGGGCGATGCCTTCAAGCTGCACCAGGCCATCGCGGGCGGCCGGCAGGGCGGTGTGGGCCCCGGCGTCAGCCCGCGCACCGCACTGGCCGTTGGCCTGAAGGTGGACCTGGAAGCCCTGCCTCCCTCGCTGCGGGCGGATCTCGCCCGCGGCCAGGTGGACCTGGACGACCCCGCCACGACGCTGGCGCTGCTGAAACTGAATGCCGTGGTCGGTGTCACCGGCTTCTTCGATACGGGCGGGCGCATCCGGTCGATGGGCCTTCAATGCGCCTTCTGCCATTCCACGGTTGACGATTCCTTCGCGCCCGGGATCGGCCGGCGCCTGGACGGGTGGCCGAACCGCGACCTCAACGTGGGAGCTATCGTGGCCCTGGCGCCCGATCTCACTCCCGTCACGAGCCTGCTGAATGTCTCCGATGCCGCCGCCCGCGAGGTGCTGCGGAGTTGGGGCCCGGGCAAGTTCGACGCGCTGCTTTTCCTGGACGGCAAGGCGTTTCGCCCGGATGGGAAGCCGGCCGCTACCTTGATCCCGCCGGCTTTCGGTCTGGCCGGAGTGAACCTCGGCACCTGGACCGGCTTCGGCTCCACCACTTATTGGAATGCGTTCGTCGCCAATCTCGAGATGCACGGTTCGGGGCGCTTCTTCGACCCGCGCCTGAAGGACGAGCAGACGTTCCCCATCGCGGCCAAAGCCGGCTTCGACAACGTGAACAACCAGCCGGATCGCATCACGGGGAAACTGGCCGCGCTGCATTTCTACCAGCTCGCCATCCCCGCTCCGAAGGCGCCGGGCGCGGACGACCCGTTCCATTTCGCGGCGCAAAGGGGAAAGGCCGTGTTCAACGGCCAGGCGAAGTGCGCGCAGTGCCACGTGCCGCCGCTATTCACCGAGCCGGGGTTCAACATGCACACAGCCGAGGAGATCGGCATCGACGACTTCCAGGCCCGGCGTTCGCCCGCGGGGCAATACCGGACGGCGCCTTTGCGGGGCCTGTTCGCGCACGAGAAAGGCGGCTTCTACCATGACGGGCGGTTCCCGACCCTGCGCGCCGTGGTCGATCACTACGACCGGGTCTTCAACACGGGCCTTACGGAGGACCAGAAGAACGACCTGGTCGCCTATCTGAGGACGCTGTAGTTGATTGGCGGCGCGCACGCCCGCGCGCCGCGCCTTCCGCTGACGGCTCGGTTTGGAAGCCCGGCCGGGAGAGCCGCAGCGCTTGAAAAGGCGCTAAGCGGTCGGGCAGGGAACGGCCGGCGCGAGGACCGGGGGTTCCGTCCACTGGCGCTCGCGCAGCCAAAGGAAGTAGGCCAGTTTCACGATTCCGGCTACCTGACCGCTTTGAAAGGGGGTCGCCAGGACGTCGAAAGCGCCGCGGCTGAGGGCCTCCGCGAAGAACTGCCTGTCGCTCCAGCGGGAGGTGACGATCAGGCGCGGGGGAGAGGGCAGCGCCGAGAGGATCTGGAGCAGGCCGGTCCAGTCCCCGACCGGCAGTTCGCGCTCGCTGATGACGACGTGCACCTGCCGGCTCAGCAAGGCGGCTATCACCTCGCGGCAGGTGGCCGCTTCGTGCAGTTCCCAGCCGGCATCCCGGCCGATGGCGCGCAGCGCTTTCAGGTCCCGTTCCAGAAGGCCGGCGGCCAGCAGAGCAATCATCTCCTCCTCCTTATCAGGCCGCGGCCAGAATGAAGGACGCGTAGCCGAGGCCGGCGCCGATCACTGCGCCGGCGATCACGTCGCTGACAAAATGAAGTCCCAACAGGACCCGGGAGGCTGCCACGCTCAGCGCGCAGAACAGCAACCCGGGGAAGAGGGAAGGGTAAGCCAGGCCGAGCGGGACGGCCACGGCGAACGCGGTGATGGTATGGCCCGAGGGAAAGGAGAACCGGTCGGGCGGCAGCAGGCTGGACCAGCAGTGCGGCTCGATCGCACAGGGCCGCTTGCGCCCGGTCAGGCGCTTCAGCCAGAGGAACGCCGCGATGC
>JADZAF010000316.1 GCA_020852755.1 Bryobacterales bacterium | reverse complement strand
TCTTGCTGCCCGCGCCGGCGGTAGTGACGTCCACGGTCTCGGGGACATCCACCACGAACAGGGAACTCGTAAGGCTGCCGTCCGCTTCGCGCACGCTGCCGATGAACCCGCGCATCAGGCCTTTTGCTCCGATCCAGGAATCATCGGCGGCTCTTTCCAGTTCTCCGGGCCGGCCGGTGTTGCCCGGAACCACTTTCACCAGGAGCACGCTCCAGTGGGTAGCTCCCTCCGGCGCCATCGGATGCGGAACCATCATGCCGATGGTGCGGCCGTAATTCGTCAACAGGGCATCGTCGTAGGTGAAGCCCACGCGCTTGCCGTCCAGCGAGTACTCGTGGCGGTGGCTGCCGCCCCGATGGGCTCCGGGAATGGTCACTTCGGAGGTCACGTCCCGGCGGTCCAGGAACCTCACCCGGCCGCTGCCGTCCGCCGGCACTACCGCTCCGCGCCGGTTGGTGGCTCCGTAAGCGCCCAGGAGCGGGACCTCATCGACGAAGGGCCCGTGAATGAAGACCACTTCGTCGGCCAGGGGACTGAAGGAGGCCGCGCCCAGGCCGGGCGCCGAGCCGCTGGCGCCCACGATTACCGGCTGGGGTTCATAGATGATGGTTTCGACGCCGGTGGTGATGTCCACCTTGCCGATGCTGGTGCAGTTGCCGATGCCGCCGCCCAGCGTCTCCCGGGTGTCGTAGCACAGGTAGCGGTCGTCTTTGGAGAAGTTATCGTTATTGTCCAGCAGGTGATTGACCGGAGCGAAGGTGACTTGCCACTCGCTCCCGTTGTCCTCGGTCGAACGGAGCACGCTGCCGGAAAGAACCAGGAACAAGCTCAGCGCAAGGAGCGCGAGCGCCACGCGTACCATTCGCATAAGGCACTCCTGACCTCGGCAGAGCATAGCACTTCGGGCGGCCGCGTGCTCGGGAATTTTGGACTGCGGGCGGCAGGCCGAAGTTCGCTCTTGACGCCGGCATGGCCTGGAGGTCCGCCTCACCGCCGGCGGGCGGCTGGAGAGGCTGCCGCTGCTACTGTGCGCCGCGCGTCAGTCGAACATGCCTTCGAAAAGCACGGTGCTGAGGTAGCGCTCTCCGGAGTCCGGCAGGATGACGACGATGGTCTTGTTCTGGAACTCCTTCTGGCGGGTCAGCCGCACGGTGGCGGACACCGCGGCGCCGCAGGAGATCCCGCTGAGGATGCCTTCCTCCTTGCCCAGGCGGCGGGCCATCTCGATCGCTTCCTCGTTAGTGACCTGTTCCACCCGGTCGACCATGGAGAGGTCCAGCGTGCCGGGAATGAAACCGGCTCCGAGGCCCTGGATTTTGTGGGGGCCGCCCCGGATGGGCTCACCGTTCATCCGCTGGGTGATCACCGGGCTGGCGGCCGGCTCCACCGCCACCGCGAGTATGGGCTTGCCCTTGGTCTGCTTGATGTACCGGGAGACGCCGCTGATGGTTCCGCCGGTGCCGACGCCGGAAACCAGCACGTCGATTTTGCCTTCGGTGTCCTCCCAGATCTCCGGGCCGGTGGTCCGGCAGTGGATCTCGGGGTTGGCCGGGTTCTGGAACTGCTGCAGGAGCACGTAGCGGTCGGGGTCGGAAGCCACGATCTCCTCCGCTTTGGCAATGGCCCCGGCCATGCCCTTGGCGCCCTCGGTGAGGACCAGCGTGGCCCCGAACGCCTGAAGCACCTTGCGGCGCTCGATGGACATGGTTTCCGGCATGGTCAGGGTCACCGGATAGCCCCGGGCCGCGCCTACGAACGCCAGGGCGATCCCGGTGTTGCCGCTGGTGGGCTCGATGATGGCCTTGCCGGGCTTGAGGATGCCCTTCTGCTCGGCGTCCCATACCATGGCCGAGCCGATGCGGCACTTGACCGAGTATGCCGGGTTGCGGCCTTCGATCTTGGCCAGCACGGTCCCGCTGAATCCGTCGACCACGCGGTTGAGACGCACCAGGGGGGTCCGTCCGATGCTGTAGGTGTTGTCCGAAAAAATCATATTTCCCAATTGGGCACGAACTTCGTGCGCTTCTCCAGCCAGGCGCGGTGCAGGTCGGAGAAGGAGGTGTGATCGATGATCTCCGATACGGCCTGATCCACCTGTTTCCACATATCGTTGAACGGCGAATCCACTTTCCGCTTGCTCCGGTTCCTGCCCTCCGGAACGCCTTCCACGTAGTTCAGCACCTCGCCGACCGTAATGCTCTCGGCCGGCCGGGCCAGCAGGTAGCCCCCTTCGGCCCCTCGCCGCGATTCCACAAAACCGCCCTGCTTCAACCCCGCCAGGATCAACTCGAGGAATTTCTGGGGAATCTTCTGGCGCTTGGCAATATCGGCAATGCGGATAGGCTCGCCCGGGGGCCGCGATGCCAGATCGAAGATGGCTTGCAGCGCGTATTCACCCTTCACGGAGATGTTCATGGGAACGAGGGAGAATCTCCTGTATCTAACTAGAGATTAGAGTAAAAGCCCTTACAAAGTCAACGGTCCGCTTTGGTGACTTCTGGGGACCCGCGGGGCCCCGTTCACGGGACTTCGCGGCGCTCGATTCCAGTCGTTGAACTGCTTTTAAAACATTGACTTGCGAGGGTCGCGTGGGCGGGGACAGCACCCCGGAAGCGGCGCTCACCCGGGAGGCGGGCTGCTAGCATGGGACCGGGATGAGGAAGCCGGAACTGGCCAGGAGGCTGGCCAAAACCTCTCGGGTAAGCAAGGCGGAGGCTGCCGATCAACTCGACCGCGTGGTGCACCAGATCGTCTCGAGCCTGCGCCGGGGGCGGAGGGCGCGGCTGCCCGGCCTGGGCGAGTTCAAGCCGGGTACGCGGTGGGAGTTCCGCTTCGATGCGGAGCGGGAGGGGCGGGCGGATGACAAAGGGTGAAAGCGGTCCGGGGCGCCGCTGGTCCCGGGTCGGGCAGCTTGCCGCCATCCTGAAGGAGTGCCTGGAGGAAGGCAAGCAGGTGGATATCGACGGGCTGGGTATCTTCCGACCGCGCCCGCGGGGGCGCTTCGAATTCGTTCCCCACGATCGTCCGAAGGTCTTCCTGGCTTACGTGCAGGAGGATGCGGCGCCGGCCGGGCGGCTGTTCGAGCGGCTGCGGGCGGGCGGCTTCGACCCCTGGATGGACCGGAGGAAACTGCTGCCCGGACAGAACTGGCCGCGCTCCATCGAGGACGCCATCGAGACCTGCGATTTCTTTCTGGCCTGTTTCTCCAGGCGGTCGGTCAGCAAGAAGGGCGGGTTCCAGGCGGAGATCCGCTACGCCCTGGACTGCGCCCGGCGGGTGCCGCTGGATGACACGTTCCTGATCCCGCTGCGCCTGGACGAGTGCCGGGTGCCGGCCCGGATCCGCAATGAGATCCAGTACCTCGACCTGTTTCCGGACTGGGAGCGAGGCTTCCGGCGGGTAGTGCGGGTGATGGAGCGGCAATTGCGGAAACGGCGCCGCACGGAGATGCAGGAGCCGCGGGCGGCCTGAAGGAAGCGAGCACGCCCGGCGTGCTACAATCCGGCCAGTGTCCTGGTTCTGGTTCTGGGTGGGTCCCGCCTTGGTTCTGGCGATTCTCTCTTTGGCCGGTGAACGCAAGCGCCGCGTTCCGGCCGCGAGATCCGGGCGTGCGCCGCGCCGGTACCCGCCGGTTTCGCTGATCGTTCCGGTTCAGGGGGAGGACGAGGGGCTGCGTGAGAACCTGGCGGGGCTGGCATCGCAGGATTACCCTGATTACGAGCTGGTGATTGCGTCGCGCTCGGCCGCGTCGATCCCGGCCGGCGTGCTGCCCCGGCGGGCGACGGTGGTCCTGGCGGGGGAGCCGCAGAATGGCATTGGCGGGAAGGTCTGGAACCTGCTGGCCGCCGTTCACATGGCGCGCAAGGGGTCGGAAGTCTTTGTCTTCGCCGATTCCGACGGAAGACCGGGGCCGGGCTGGCTGCGGGCGCTGGTGGCGGCGCTCGAAGAGCCCGGGGCGGGTGTGGCAACCGGATACCGTTGGCACATCCCGGAGCCGGCTTCTTTCTGGGCCCTGGTCCGCAGCGCCTGGGACGGGGTAGTGGCGGGGACGGTGTTCAGGGAGGACTCGCCCCTGGTATGGGGCGGGGCCACGGCGATCCGGAGAGAGGTTCTGGAGGGCTTGCGGATCGAGGAGTTCTGGAAACAAACCATCAGCGACGACTACGCGGTCGCGGCAGCCGTGCGCCGGGCGGGATTCCGGATCGTGTACGCGCCGGGCGCCCTGGTCTCGACTCCCGGGCAGGTGACGGCAGGCCGGTTCTTCGAATGGGCGCGCCGGCAGTTGATCCTGACCCGCGTGCACCGCCCGGACCTGTGGTGGCCGGCCCTGGCGGCGCACGTCTTCTACTGCGGGGGCATGGCGGCCGGGGTGGTCGCGGCGCTGCGGGGGGAGGGGAGCGTGCTGTGGGCACCCGCGGCGATTCTGGGGATCGGGGCGTTCCAGGGAGCACGGCGCGCGCGGCTGGCCTCCCTGCAGCTTCCGCACTGCCGGGAGTGGTTCCGGCGGCACGGCCGGGCTTACTGGCTGCTGTCGCCGGTGGTGACCTGGATGTGGCTGGCCACGCTGCTGGCTTCGGCCTTCTCAAAGACCATCGAATGGCGGGGCGTGCGGTATACTTTGCGGCCTCCCCGCTGGCCCGAGACAAGGGACCGCGGGCAGGCCCGTGTGTCAGCCCCGCGTGCGGCCGAGCGAGACACGCCGCAAGGGGTGGGGCAGGCTCGCCGCGGTTGAGAACTTGCGCCGCCGGGGAACGCCGGCGAGCCTGAGGTGGCGCAGTTTCGCAACCGGCCCCGGCCGGGATCTGTCCTTTCGCGGCCTTTGACAATTTCCGGATGCAGTTTGCCCTACCCGCCTTTTGAACAGCCCTTTCTCTACTTGGCCGCGGAGCCTCACTGTACCGGCGGACGGTTGTGACCACAGTGTCTGTACTGGTGGTTTTATAACCGGTATCCGGCCGCCGGTATAGTCTCCTTCGAATGTCCAAGGAATGTCTAAACTTTCCACGCGACAACAGCAATCCCGTGATGTATAATCGCCGCTACTGTTTTACGGGTGACTTCGGATGAGCTCGAGGAGTCCTTGGATGAGAATAAGCGAGAAAGTGTCAATCCTGGCGGTCCTGCTCGCCAGTTTCGCTGCTACTCTGGGCGCCCAGCTGAACCGGGCGACCTTGACCGGCATCATCACCGATCCGTCCGGGGCGGCGGTGGCGAATGCCAAGATCGTCGCGGTGGCGAGAGATACCAACACCACTTACAACACCCTTACCACCGACACGGGGAATTACACGCTGCCGGCGCTGGACATCGGCATTTACCGCATTGAGGTGGAAGCGCCGGGCTTCAAGAAATCGGTTCGGGA
The DNA here is from genome assembly GCA_020852755.1 of Bryobacterales bacterium. Classification (GTDB taxonomy): domain Bacteria; phylum Acidobacteriota; class Terriglobia; order Bryobacterales; family Bryobacteraceae; genus JADZAF01. The sequence continues at coordinate 1,958 of JADZAF010000316.1, read as the reverse complement.
CGGAGTGCAGGTCACATCGGGCGCCACGGTCCGGCTGGACCTGGCGCTGGAAGTCGGGCAGGTGACGGAGTCGATCGAGGTTTCGGCTCAGGCTTCGGCCTTGGAAACCGACACCACCCGCGTGGCCACGCAGTTGACCACCAAGCTGGTGGAGGACCTGCCGCTGGTGGTGGCCGGGCAGATCCGCAACGTGTTCAACCTGGCGATTATCGCGCCGGAAGCGAAGCAGGGCAACAATTTCCGGATCGGCGGCGGGCAGGGGTCGGCGTGGGAAATGAGCATGGACGGCACCTCGGTGACCAGCGGCTCGGTGCAGTACCAGTATGAGCGTGCGCCGATCAGTTCGGTGCCGGTGGACGCCATTGCGGAATTCAACGTGGAAAGCTCCGGGATGAAGGCCGAATACGGCCGCGCCATGGGGGTGATCAGCTTCGCGACCAAGTCGGGCGGCAACGAACTGCACGGCAACGTCTTCGAGTTCATGCGCAACAACGCGGCCGACGCGCGCGGCTTCTTCGCCAAGAGCGCACCGATTCTGAAGCAGCACGATTTCGGCTTCACCGTGGGCGGCCCGGTCTACCTCCCGAAAATCTACAACGGCCGCAACAAGACTTTCTTCTTTCTCAGTTACGAAGGGTTCCGCAACCGGAGCGGCAACTCCCCGAGCTACAGCACGGTGCCGTTCCCCGAGATGTACGACGGGGATTTCCATAACTACATCAAACGGGACTCGCAGGGCAACCCGTTCATGATGCAGATCTACGACCCGGACAGCACGACGCTGGGAGCGGACGGCAAGACGTACACCCGCACGCCTTTCGCCGGCAACCTGATTCCCAAGACGCGGTTCAGTTCGGTGGCCAGCAAGTACATCGGATTGCGCCCGCAGGACCTGGTGCCGAACGTGCCCTCGACCACCGGCCTGCCGGTTTTGAACAATAACTATTTCCGGGACAAAGGCACCAACGTCAGCCCATGGAACAAGTTCAGCGCCCGGATGGACCATCAGCTCAACACCAACAACCATTTCTCCTTCCTGTGGATGAGCGGCACCAAGGACGACAAGTTCGGCGCCGATGGCCCGCCCGGATTGCCCATTCCGTTCAACGGCGGATCCGTCTGGTATCGCAAGAACCGCTCGGGCCGCTTCTCCTGGGACCGCACCATCAGCGCGCGCATCCTGAACAGCCTGCGCATCTCGTATCAGAAAGAGGCCGGTGGACTGACGACCCTGAACTCGATTGACCCGGATGCGAAATGGGCGGAGAAGATCGGGTTGACGAATACGCCGGGACCGGATCGAGGGCTGCCGCCGGTCAGCTTCTCGGGCTACTCGAGCTGGAGCGGCGCGGCCTGGGGATTCGACCGCGGCCGCGACCTGGCGATCTCCGACGACATCACCTTCGTGAGAGGCTCGCACACGTTCAAGGGAGGGTTCTTCTTCAATAAGGACGAGTGGTGGGGCGGCGGCCAGCACCGGCCGAACGGCAGTCTGGACTTCAACGTAAGTCCCACGGCGATTCCCGGCGATGGATCGGGCAACACGGGGAACGGCTTCGCGTCCTTCCTGTTAGGCGAAGCGTACCAGTGGGGTTTGGAAACGCCGCGCAACGTGATCCAGAAATACACGTATTGGGGCGGCTTCTTCCAGGACGACTGGCGTATCACGCGGAAGCTGACCCTGAACCTGGGGGTGCGGTATGAGTACACCGGACCGCTGGGCGGCGGCGCCGTGCTGCGTTTGAAAGATTGGACCCAGTACACCAAGGGCGGAGAAATGGGCGGGTTCATGAACTTCAACCCGTCGGTTCCCAACCCGCGGCTGGGCGGAATCCTGGGCGTCAGCGAATACACGGGCAAGTGCGCAGAGTGCAACGGCGAGGAACACCCGTTCGAGACCTACAAGAAGGCCTGGGCGCCGCGCATCGGCGTGGCCTACCAGGTGCGGCCGGGGACGG
>JADZAF010000315.1 GCA_020852755.1 Bryobacterales bacterium | reverse complement strand
CCGGAGATGCCACAACGGTGCTCGCGCGCAAGGGTACGCTTCGCCGCGCCAAAAGCAGGCGCGCCCTTGCGCCCTGCGCTCCGTTGTGGCCAATCGAAATCGGCGACGGGCGGCTCCGGCGGGATGAATACCTGCATCCAGGGAGGCCTGCCTCAGCGACCAGCCTTGGAGCCACCCTGGTATGCTGCAATGAGAACTGGGGGGCGCTACGGCGAGCAAAGTGTTACCGATGTCGCCGGTCTAAAGTGTTACCCATGTCCCCGGCCGTTCAACGAGGCAACGCGGTGAGGATTTGGCATCAATCCGCGCCGGGGCGGATGTGATCGGGGTTGCTGCGCTTGCGCTGCTTCTGCACGCCGGGCAGCACGGCGTTGAAATCGCGGAACAGGGCCTTGTAGTTGAGGGGGTCGCGGTATTCCTTCTTCTGGAAGGCGTCCGGCAGTTCGGCCAGTTCCGTAACCTCGCTCCAGCCGTGTTGGAGCGCGTAGGCATAGTACGGGTATTCGGCCGGCACGCCCCGGGCCGCCACCACGTTGATCTTCCTGCCCAGCTTGCGCGCGCAGTAAACGCGATGGATGCCGTCATTGATCAGCAGGACCCTGCGGCCGTCCGGCTCCAGCGATTCCTCGACCATGGGAGGGATGAGCGGGATGGCCCCTTCCTGCTCGTCGCGCCAAAACAGCAGCCCGCCGCATAGCGCGAAGATGTCGATGCCCCGCGGCAGAAAGGTCTCGTACAGATCGAGCACCGTATCCAGGTCCGGTTGCAGTACGTAGCGCTGCGCCGGGGCGAGCGATTCCGGATCGGCCTGGCGCACCAGCTCCAGGGAGGCGGCGCCGTAGATTTCCGGCTGCCCGTGGCCCCGGAGCCGGGTGCGTTTCAGGCGGCTCAACAGTTCCTGTTCGGAGAAAGTCTCGTAGCGGAGTATGTGCATGGATGGAAGCAGCTATTATCGCGCAGCCACCAGGTCGAGCACGGCCCGCGGCTCCAGCTGGGCGATGGATTCGAGCGTCAGGTCCGGCGCCGGGGCGGCGCCGTTCAACACCCGGACCAGGTCGCTGCTCTCCTTCCCGGGGCGGTGCAGCAGCCAGACGGTGTGCATTCCGGCTTCGATGGCCGGGGCGATATCGTTCAGGTAGGTGTCTCCCACCATCACGGCCTCGCCGGCTTGCAGGCCGCAGGCTTGCAGCGCGCGGCGGTAAACCTCGGGATCGGGCTTGAGCAAGCCCGTGCGGAAAGAGACGAAGCAGGGCTGGCGTTCGGCCTCTTCCCGGAACTCGCAGTGGAAGCGCTCGAAGAAGGGCGGCCAGATGTTGGAGATGTAGCCCCGCTGGATGCCGGCCGATTTCAACCGCGCGATGGCCCCGGCGGCGCCGGGCAGGACGAACGCCTCCTGTCTCTGCATCTGCCACAGGGCGGCAGCGGCCTCCAGGGCGCGGGCGGCATCGACGGGGAAGCGGGAGGAGAGGAAGCGGGCCAGTTCGGCGGCATCCTTCAGATCGGTACGGAAGAGGAAGTCGCGGATGACTGCGGCGGCGGAGGCATCCAGGCCGAGGGTTTGGGCGAATCGCCGGGCGGGGCCGGCGGCCGGACCTTCAATCAACGTGGAACCGATATCAAAGAATACGACCGGGGCGCGCACGCTTCAGCTCCATCTCCTTTCGCGCGATCTCCCGGCCCAGGTACAGGGCGTGAGAAATGTCGGACAGGGCCACGTCGCGGGCCAGCTGGTCCTCGATCGCTTCGGCGGTCCTGCCGCGGTATTCGGCCAGGCGCATGCCTTCGAAGGAATGCTCGACCACGAGTTCGCCCGCCTCGTGGTCGACGGTGACGGTGAAATTGCCATGGGGATCGAAGCGCAGCTCGCGCCTGCCGGTACGGCGGTCCACGACGGAGGCGGTCTTGCGGGCTTCGGCCACCCGGCGGGCATTCTGCAGCACTCCGGGCTCGCAGGAAACGCTGATGGAATGGCTCAGGACGGTGATGGGTCCGGGCGGCAGGCCGCACTCCCGGGCGACGTGGTTCTGAATGGCCATCAGGCCGTAGACGTTTTCGAGCCAGGCGCTCATGGCGTTATGGGTGCGAAACCCCGCCGTCAAGGTGAGCTTCCCCTCGAAGCGGCGGAAGAAAGCCGAGACGAAGCACGGGCAGCCGTGTCCTTCGGGCAGATCGCGGCTGGTGTCCCACAACGAGATGTAGGCGTGGCGGGATTCCGGGTCCTCGCGCAGGCGCCGGGCGGCGATCTCGAGGGAGTCCACCGCGGCGCCGTCGCGGCGAAAATAGCCGCGCAGGCGGTTGCCGTAGGTGTAGCTCAGGTCGGCTGGTTTGGCGGCGTCGAGGATGCGGCGCTGGTAATCGTGGAAATGCTCCAGGGAGAAGCCGTGCACGGCCAAGTCCTCCGCGGCCTCCTCGCACGGCTGCTGAATCACGACCTTGACGTTCTGAAGCTCCAGCCGGTCGCCCTTGCGGAGGCGGGAGCGGTATCCGAAACGCACCAGACGGAAGATGAGTTCCTCCCAGGCGTCGAGCGGGGTGCGCTGCAGGATGTTGTGGTTGCGCGGCTCGGAAGGGTAACGCTCGACGCTGACTTCGGGAATGGGAACATTGCGGCGCTCGCGGGCCGGGGCAGACGGCGGGGGCAGGGAAGCGAAGAAGCTTCCCACGGCCCGGGCCGTGTCGGGATCGCCGATCCTGCCGAGGGCGGTGACACGGATGCCGTTGGAAAAGTCCGCCGGGGTCACCGAGCCGTCGATGATGCGCAGGGTGCCGGCGATGCGGTGAGCGGGAGCGCCCAGGTGTTCCACTTCCTCGAGGCCGCGGTCGAAGAAATTGACCAGTTCCCGGCCGGAACCGGAGAGGTCCTGACCGAGCGCCAGCAGGTAGCGGACCTGCGGGTTCCAGAGCAGGTTGCGCAGCATCTGGGGAAAGCCGTTGCCGTAGAGGTTGGCGAGGACGGCGACGCGCGACGAACGCGGGTCCAGATCGATTCCGATTTCACCCAGGAGCTTGCGGACCTGCTCGACCTGCGACCAGAGGGTGGCAACTCCCACGTCGCCTTCGGGATTGACGATGTGCAGGCGCTCGGCGTAGTACAGGGGCTCGAATCTCACGGAATGTCCGATTTTACCGCAGCGCCGCGGCGGGCCGCCAAAGCGAGGCCAGGGTGCGGCGGAGGTAGCGCCGGCCGTGCATCATGCCGGGCTTTTCCTTGTGCCAGGACATTTCGAGGCGGAAGCGGCCGGCGAGTTCCTGCCGCAGTTGTTCGAGGGAGAAGAGCACGCTGCCGATGCCGGTTTCGGGGTCCAGGACCGCGGGCGGTCCGGACGGTCCCGAAGGCAGGGCGGGGCAGGCGCCGTAGTATTCGTCGGAGGGCAGAGCGAGGGAGAGCAGCAGGCGCCCGCCGGGACGGAGCACGCGGGCCAGCTCGGCCTGGTAGGCGGCGCGTTCGGAGGCTTCCAGAAGGTGCTTGTAGACGAAGATGTCGGCAGCGAGATCGAAGGCGGCGTCGCGGGCGGGGATGCCGCGCCGGAGATCGTGTTGGAGGAGCAGCACACCGGGACAGCGCGGGCGGGCGATGCTGAGGGCCCCGGCGGAACTGTCGAAGGCCAGCACGGCGATTCCGAGCGAAGCCATGTGGGCGGCGTTGCGGCCCGTGCCGCAGCCGGCGTCCAGGGCCATGCGGGGAAGAGCCTGGCCGGTGAGCAGAGGCCAGCTGGCGAGGGCCCAGCGGAGAGCGCCGGAAGGCTCGCCGCGGTAGCTGGAGGGGATGCCCCGGCGGAGGTATTCGCGGTCCCAGGCGTGGCTCATGGCGGGGGGTGGAAGAGACGAGGATATCACTGCGGGGCCTGAGACGTAACCGCGGCCGGAGACAGCGGACGAGCCCCGGACGCTCCACGGCCTCCAGGTCTTGGAACGACGCGAGCCAGGACTCCGCCGCTGATTCGGCGCCGGCCGGAAACGGGGAAGAAGCGCACACCGGGCCAGGATCGCCCGGGAAAGACGTCCGCGATGTCGTGATACACTGACTCTGTCTTGTATACAAGACTCCTGTTTGCTGTGCTGGCGGCCGCGGCGCCGGGCCTCTCGCAGTCCACCACGGCGGAGCTGTTCGGGACGGTGCGCGATCCGGCGGGACTGGCGGTGGAATCCGCCAGCGTGGAAGTTGTCCAGGTCGACACCGGCGCTCGGGCCGGCATCAGCACCGCGGCGGACGGGCGGTACCGTTTCTTCGGACTGCCGCCCGGCCGGTACCGGGTCTCGGTGGTGAAGCCGGGCTTCGCGCTGCTGAAGCGTGAAGGCATTCTGCTGCGGGTGGGCGAGCAGGCGGGACTGGACTTCACGCTCCAACTGGGAGATCTGACCCAGACCGTGGAGGTGAAGGCCGGTGTGCCGCTGTTGCAGGCGGCACGGGGCACGGTTCGCTTCGTCGTGGAGCAGGAGAAGGTCGTCAACCTGCCCTTGGTCGGGCGCAACTTCGTGCCGCTGGCGGCCCTGCTGCCGGGAGTGAACCTGCCGCCCGGCTCCACTCTCCCGCGCATCAACGGCAGCCGTCCGCGGGTGAGTGAGTACATCTATGACGGAATCAGCGTGCTGCAGCCGGAACCCGGACAGGTGGCGTACTTCCCGGTCGTGGATGCCATCGAGGAATTCCGGGTCGAGACGAACAGCTACTCGGCGGAGTACGGACGCGCCAACGGAGGTGTGATCCTGGTGAACCAGAAGTCGGGCGGCAACCACCTGCACGGCACCCTGTTTGAATTTTTCCGCAATGAGAGCCTGAACGCCCGCAACCTGTTCGCTTCGTCCGGGGCCAAGCCCCGCTTCCGGCGGAACCAGTACGGTTTCGTGCTGGGCGGGCCGGTACAGAGGAACCGGACGTTCTT
>JADZAF010000314.1 GCA_020852755.1 Bryobacterales bacterium | reverse complement strand
GCACGGTATGCCCGGTTTCCGAGCCGCGACCAACGGGAGCGGTTTCTGCCGGGAGCTCCGCCGGGAGGCCCTGCCGCTCGAGTAGCGATAACCCCTCCGGCCACGGCTCGGAATGCACGGTGTGCCCGGTTTCCGAGCCGCGACCAACGGGAGCGGTCTCTCATTCCTCCAGTCCGGTACTGCCGGGCCGGGCGCCGCGGGGGGTTCCGCTATGCCTGCCGCAGAAGCCACTTGACGGCGTTTTTCTGCATCTTCTCGAACTCGGGATTCCACAACACCGTGATGGCGTGGCCCGGAGCCATGAAGCAGACCCGTCCCTTGCCGTAGTCGTAGGCCCACACGGACTCGCACGTGTTGCTGCGCCGGCCGGCGCTGTCGGTGAACTCCAGGCCGTCCTCGTTCACACTGCGGGCCAGCACGTACTTGGGGTCTTTCTCGTAAGTGACGTAGTGCTGCTCGTCGGTGACCACGAAGTCTTCGACGCCCCGGGTGATGGGGTGGTCGCGGTTGACGATCTTGACCTTGAAGGGCCGTATGGGCGGATGCCCGGTGTAGACAGCGCCCTCGACATCGCGATAGTCCTTGTTCATCAGAGAGAGCTGGCTGTTGTTGTGCCAGGCCCACAGAGAGCCGCCCTCCTGTACCCAGCGCTTGACGGCGCGGCCCTGCTCGTCGGTCATCCATCCCACGCCCCGGCCGCCGATCTTCTTCTGAAGCGGCGGCACGCTGACGATCTCCGAGGGCTTGGGACGCCAGTACATCGCATAGGTGTAGCCGTTGGGGAATCGCAGCCCGTCGCGGAAAATGATCAGAATCCTGTAGTGCTTCAGGTTCTCGTAGCTGAGCAGCTTCTCTTCGTCGGTGAAGTCGATGGAGAGTCCCGCGTCCTGAACGAGCGTGCTGGTCAGGCCGGACCGTATGTAATCCGAGTTATGCGACTCGTCCCCAATCAGCGCGAAGGCGGTGGCCTTCGTCTTCCGGATTTCGTCGATGGCGCTGACGGTCCGGGCGCTGCCGGCCGTTCCCAAAGCGATTCCCGCTCCGGCGCGAAGCGCGGAACGGCGTGACAGTTTCTTCTCGCTATGCATGGATCTTTTAGTCCTTTCGTTAATCCCTACGGCATTCCGGGGGCGGGCATCCGGACGCTGAACAGTTTGCCGGGCTTGTCGTTCACGGTGACGTAGGCGGTCTGCCGGTCAGGGCCGCCGAAAATCAGGTTGGTGGGATTTCTCCCCGGGATCTTGATCGAGTCGACCTTCTTGCCTTCGGGGGACAGGCACCACAGTTCCGATTCGGAGAACATCGCGACCCAGAGGTTGCCGTTCGCGTCGAACTTCATCCCGTCGAAGCCGTAGCGTTTACCGCTGAACTGGTAGAAGAGTTCCTTCCCGGCCTTATCCGCGCTGCCGTCCGGATTCACTTTGTAGCGCCACAACCAGCCCAGTTCCCGCCCGGCGCGCTCCTCGCCGACGTACAGGTAATTCTTCTCCCGGTCAAAGGTAATCCCGTTGGCGAAAACCAGGCCGCTGGCGAAACGATGGGTGGCGCCGTCCCTGTCGATGTAGTGGATCTCACCGTTGGGGTGGATGATGTCGCTGCCCGGGCTCGTGAAGTAGAGACGGCCGTCCTTGCCCCAAGCCATGTCGTTGGTGCGATGGATCGGTCGCGCGTCGCTCGAGGTGGTTACCACGGAGATCCCGCCCGCCGGGTCCACCTTCAAAATCCCCGTGCGGCCCGGTTCGTTGTGGCACACGTACAGGGCGCCCTGCGCGTCGAACAGCAGAGACTGGTTGGTCCCGCCCGTGTCCGCAAAGACGGACACCTGCCCGCCGGGGGTCACCTTGTTGATGATGCCGTCCTGTATGTTCACCAGGTACACGTTGCCTTCCCGGTCCACCGCCGGCCCTTCGGGAAACCGGAAGCCGGAGGCGAGCAATTGAACCTGGGCCCCTGCCTCCAACGTGAACACCAGCAGCAGGCAAAGACAAGGAATTACAGATCTGGAAATACGCATATTGTTCAGCCATAATACACTGCCGGGAGCCATTGCGAAATCACCGGCGAGACCGGGCAGGACCGGGGCCGGCCGGATGGGAGAATCCGGGCGTGGCAATCCGCTGATGCGCCGCAATGTGCTCGACCGGAAGGCTGGAAACCCGCTCGCTCCGGGCGCCGCTCGAAAATGGGAACCCGCTGCATACCGAGCCGCGACCGCAGGGAGCGGTGTCGCTACGGGCGGTTCAGGCCCGGGTTCTCACGGTGGTGCCGGCTGTGAATCAGCCGCCGCCTGCACTCCCGGGCTTCAACCGGCAAGCCGCGACAACAACCAGCGGCAGTTGACCACCTTTTCGACCAGGTCCAGCGGCAGATAGAAGTAGTGGCAGGAAGGTTCGAACCCGATGCGGGAGTCTTCCTTGGTGAGGGTGTACAACTGGCGCGCCAGGGCAATCTCGGATTCCAGCAGCCGCCTTGCTTCAGCCCGCAGGCGCTGCTGCTGCTCCAAAGGGAGTTCGCCGGCGGCGAGAGCATCCCGGATCAGCACGAACCGGGTCTGGTTGGCGACCGACTGGAACTGGATGGCCGCCGCCCGGGCATAGCGCAGGTCGGCGCGAACCTCTTCCCGCCGCGTGCGGGGGGCTTTTTCCACGGCTGCAGCGAGTTCCGGAATTCCGGTTCGCCAGGCGGCAGCCATCTTCTCGAACTGCGCCGCCAGAACCTCCGGCGGGTAAGGGCCGCGCCAGCCGTTCACGTCGTCGTAGGGAATGCCCCACATGGTGGCCTTGTAGCCGGTTTTGGCCGGGTAGAGCGGATTGGCCGGGCCCATCTGCACCGGCGAGGTGTAGACCACGCTCACATGGAACGGATACTGGCGGAAGCCGTCGCTCATGAGGCGCCAGGCCTTGCGGGCGTGCGCAGCGCCGGCCGGGCCGAACCGGTCGTGCGCCACGGCATCCAGCACTGCTTCCACCGACGCGCCGGGAGCCTGGCTCAGCCGGCGGGCCAGGTCGAAGTTCGGGGACGGGTGCCCGCCCATGGTCCATCCGACGAGCCAACCGTCCAGCTTGAACGGGGCCAGGTTGTGAACGTGTTCGGCCACCAGGTCCATGACGGGAAGGTAGGGAACGCTGGCGATCTCGCAGGTGTTGTTGAACTGGATCTCGGCCGCAATCCTCAGCCCGGCCCTGGCGGCGGTTTCCCAATGGGCGGTGGCGCGCGGACCCGGCCCCACCGCGGAGATCGAGTATTCGCCTACCCTGGTCTCGACGCCGCCCCTTCGGATAAGCTTGGACCATTCGCTGACCGACATCAGCCACACGGCGCCCGGCAGGCGCGTGATGATGTCGCGCGCATCGCCGTGCCCCTTCCAGCCCCAGTCCGATACGATCACATCCGCATCCGGCTTGCCGCGATGAACCCCGGCTTCGATCGAGGAAACGACTTCGGCGATGATCTCGGAGTCGCTGCGGCGGCTGCATCGCGGGCACTGCTTCCAGCCCTGCAATGACGCGCAATTGGTCAGGTTTTCGGAAGCCGTGATGAGATAGACACCGGCCAGCTCCGGCACGGTCGCGAAAATGTGGGTGAGCGAATCCGCCATCCACTTCCGGACCGCCGGCTGCGAAGTGCACATCGCGCGGTACTGCTCCTGGCGCACGCCGGCCAGTTCCGGGCGCGTCCGGAAGAACGACTCGGGCATGGCCCGGGGCTCGTTCAAGTACAGATACACGCCGACACCGTGGCGCGCCGCGCGCTGCGCCAGCGCGCGCAGGTTGGCCAAACGCCGCGGCGAATCGACGCCGAATTCCGGAAAATCGCTTCCGCCGGGGGCCAGGTCGCGCAACACGGCGTGCAGCCAGACACCGTTCACCCCGACCGCCGAGAGGCGCTGCAGGAAGCCGTCAGGGTAGGGGTCCAGTTTCGGGTTCGACAACGGATCGCCGTAGACGGCCAGATACGAATACACCAGCCGCAGCGGGCCGCGGCGCGGCTCTCGGCGCGCCGCGGGCGTGCTGTCGGGCCGGCTGAGCTTCTCCACGAAGGCCAGGCGCGGCTCGCCGGGCCGCCGGATCTCCGCGCCGAAGTCCCTCCGGACCACTCTCCGGATCTCCGCCGCGCGGCGGCGCGCCGCTTCATCGGGCGGCCGGTAGCGCAGCGGCTCGCACTTGGGTTTGAGGCGGCCCAGTTTCACCCACAGGAAGTCGTCCTCGCGCAGCGCGAAGGCCAGGCGCTCGGGCGTCATCTCCAGCAGTTCCAGGAGCTGTTCGTAGGGAAGCAGGTGCCAGTTGCGCCGGATCAGGGTGATGTAGCCGCGGGTCCTCAATTCCGGCGGAATCGCTCCGGCCGGGGGCAGCCCCATCGATTGCGCCAGGCTGTTGATGTCCTTTTCGGCGGCGCCCACGATCCTGGCGAGTTTCGACGGCTCGACCGCGTTCCAGTTCCGCCACACATACTCGTGCAGCCGGTCCGGGAAGTGGGCGGCGGCGAGAGGGGCGGGAGCGCTGCCGTGCGGCAGCACTTCTTCCTGGGCGGGCGCCCCTGGGCCCGTGAGCATCAGAAGAAGACTCGCGGCGAGGCAGGCGGGCTTCAACTATCTCTGCGCCTCGGCGTGGGTTTCCAGGAAGCGCGCGACTTCGGATCGCGAGGGAATCGACGCCTGGGCGCCCACGCGCGTAACCGAGAGGGCGGCGGCGGCGTTGGCGAACCGGATCGCTTCTTCCACCGGCCGTCCTTCAGCCAGACCGACGGCCAGCGCGCCGTTGAAGGTATCGCCCGCCGCGGTCGAATCCCGCACCTCGACCTGGAAGGCTGGAAAGTGCCTCTCCACCGGGCCGCTCGAGAGGAAACAGCCTGAATCGCCCAGCTTGATGATGACCGTCTTCGGGCCCAGGCCGCGCAGGCTCCGCGCCAGTTCCGGGGCGCCGGAAGGCGATACCCGGGCGGGCGGCCGGCCCAGCAGGATGAGCGCCTCGGTCTCGTTCGGCGTCAGTATGTCGACGTTCGCCAGCAGGCCCTCAGGCAGCCGCCGGGCGGGGGCTGGATCCAATACGGTCCGTAATCCTTCCGCACGCGCCAGGGCCAGCGCGCCCGCCACTGTATCGAGCGGACTCTCCAGTTGGAACAGGGCCAGGCGGGCGCCGTGGAGCGCCCCGCGCATGCCCTCCACGTCGGCGGCCGCCAGTTCGTGGTTGGCGCCGGAGGCTACCACGATCGAATTCTGGCCGGCCCGGTCCACCCAGATCAGGGCTACTCCGGTGGGCTGCGCTTTCGTGCCGTGTACCGCGCCGACGTTCACCCCCGCGGCGGAGAGACTGGCTTTGAGATGGTCGGCGAACAGGTCGTAGCCGACCCGTCCCACCATCCGGACTTCGATCCCCTCGCCCCCCAGTCTTCCCGCGGCGCAGGCCTGGTTCGCGCCCTTGCCTCCCGGGATCATTTGGAAATCGCGGCCCAGCACCGTCTCACCCGGGGCGGGCAGCCGGTCCACCGACACCACGAAATCCATGTTGAGACTGCCGACCACTACCACCGCAGGCTTCATAGCGTTCCCCCCGGGAGAGCGGGCGCTGCTAGCGCGAGAGATCGATACCGAACTTCTTCAGTTCCTCGGCGTAGTATTTCTTGTGCATCAGGTCCCACTCTTCGGTGCCTTCGGGCACTTCGCGTTTTTGGGAACGGATCTTTTGCCGCGCCGTGCGGTCCACCCGGTCTTCCAGTTGGAGCAGCTCGATCATGGCCCGGACCAGGTCCAGGCGCACCTCGTTGGAGTCCTTCTTCAGCCGCACCTCGCGCATCTTCCGGAGCACCGGGACCAGCTTGTGGGAAATGTCGGTGATCTTGTCGCGCGACAGCTTCATCTGGTCGCCCGAATCGCGCCCCGATGCCCGCACCACCTTGCGCTGGGCGATCAAGGTGTTCTTGATGCGGCGGAACATCTCCTGGTAGCTCACGCCTTCACGGCGCATGTAGTCGGAGTATTGTTCCAGGATGTCCCGGACTTCGTCGTTCAGACGGTCTTCCACCTCCAGTTCGTCGAGGATCACTTTTTCGACGGCCTCGGCCACGGCCTGATGATTGGAGATGTCAACACCTTGAAGCTTGTGTACGAGCTGGCGGGACAGATAAGCGACGAATTCTCTGGCGAGTAACATCCTTTTCGGTTTTCGATGGGTACTTTCGAAGTGTAGCAGAATTCAGGCACTTGCCGTCTGCTCCGGCCGGACTCCGCCGGCCAGGATGGTCGCCAGGGCGCCGTCATCCTTGCGCACCAGCAGGAAGCCCGATGGGTCCAGCCCCTCGGTCGTGCCGGTGATCGTTTCGCCCAGGTGCTGAACCCGCACCCGCTTGCCGCGGGCGTAGCTGGAGTGGCGGGTGAACATGTCCAGGATGGGCTGCCGGCCGGTCTGGTCGAGCAAACGGCAATAGGCGGCGATGGACTCCAGCACGGCGATCAGCAGCGGCTCGCGGTCCAGAGCGCGGCCGGTCTCGAGGAGCAGGGAAGTGGCCTCCCCGTCCAGCGGCGCCGGGAAGCGGCCGTGATTCACGTTGATGCCGATGCCGGCCACGGCCACTGAACCGGCCAGTTGCACCAGGATGCCGGCCAGCTTCCTGCCGTTCAGCAGGACATCATTGGGCCAGCGGATGTCGCAGGCCGTCCCGGCTACCCGGGCGATGCCGTCCGACACGGCCAGTCCCAGGGCAAGGGTCAGGACCAGGTCGGGTTTCAGCAGCAGAGAGAAGTACAGGCCGGATTCCTTTTCCGAGTGCCAGGAGCGCCCATGCCGTCCCTGGCCCGCGGTCTGCTCCCCGGCGATCACGATGGTTCCCAGCGCCGCGCCGCGTGCGGCCAGCTCCGCGGCCTCGCGCATCGTGGTATCGGTCGAGGACAGATAAACCACGGACCGCCCCGGAAGCCGCCGCCGTACGAAATCGACATCCACGCTCGTTCACCCTCTTCAGAACTCGTCTGCCGCCAGGCTGAACCCGAGGGATCCGTGGCGGCGCACCGGCCCCACCGCGTCCCCTGGAATGGGAAAGGGTACTCGCGAGTGCGATCGCGCGCCACCACAAGAAGCCGGCGGCAGACGAGCTGAGAACTGACGGCTCCCTTTAGACCCACTCCAGCCGGAAGCTGATGTCTGTGGCGGGGGCTGAATGGGTGATGGCCCCGGCCGACACGTAATCCGCGCCCGTCTCGGCGTAGGCGCGCACGTTCTCCAAAGTGATGCCGCCGGAGAGTTCCACCTTGGCCCGCCCCCCGATCTTCCGGACCCACTCGGCCGCTTCCCGGGGCGTGAGGTTGTCCAGCAGGAGGCTTTGCGCCCCGGCTTCCAGTGCCTCCTCCAACTCCTCACGAGTGCGCACTTCGATCTCCACCGGCAGCCCCGATTCGGCGGCTCGCTGCAGCGCGACCGTCACCCCCCCGGCCGCGGCGATGTGATTGTTCTTGATCAGTATCGCGTCGAACAGGCCGAGGCGGTGGTTGGTGATCCCGCCGGCCGCCGCCGCCATCTTCTCCAGGCGCCGCAGGCCCGGCGTGGTCTTGCGGGTATCCAGCACCCGGCAGCCGGTGCCGGCCACCTGGTCCGCAAACTTGCGCGCGAGTGTAGCCACGCCGCTCAGCCTCTGCAGGAAGTTCAAGGAGACGCGCTCGCACTCCAGCAGCGTCCGCGCGCGTCCCCGCACGGTGGCGATCGCGGCGCCGGCTTCCACCCGGTCGCCGTCCTTCCGCAGCAGCCGCAATTCCTCGACGCCGCCGCGCTTTTCGTAGATGCACGCCAGCAGGTCCAGCCCCGCCAGCACCTGCGGCTCCCGCGCCAGAAACGTGCCCTTGGCCATCTGCCCGGTCGGGATGCAGGCCTCCGAAGTCACGTCGCCCGGGCCGATGTCCTCCCGGAGCGCGCGCTCGACGGCGTCTTCAATCTCGGGGTGCATGGCCGTCCAGTCCTTCCAGGGCCGCGCGCGTCTTCGCCAGTTGGGCCTCGTACTCCTCCAGCTTGAGCCGGATGGAGTCCACCACCTTGGCGGGCGCGCGGCTGAGAAACGTCTGGTCGCCGAGTTGGCGCCGCGAGCTGGCGATCACCTTCTCGAGCTGATCGCGTTCCTTTTGCAGCCGCTTGCGCTGCACCTCGACCTGCGCGGCGGGAACCTCCAGCACGAGGTCGAATTCGGGCGTGGACCGCATGGCGGCCGCGCCCGTCTTGGGCGCCGAGCCCTGCCGCACCTCCAGCTTCACGCCCGCCAGTTTCTCGATGGCTTCGGCGTTCTCCGTCCCGACCCGGTTGCTCTCCCCCCGCGTGTAAAGCACACCGCCCAGCTGCTGGCGGGGCTCCACCTTCAGATCCGCCCGCAGGTTCCGGGCGGCAGTGATAATGTCCTGCAGGGTCTGCACTTCCCATTCCGCCTTGAGGTCTGAAAGCGCCTGGTTGTACTGCGGGTACTGGGCCAGAGCGAGGGAGACCGGCCGGGAGGACCTGTCCGTGGCCAGACGCTGCCAGATCTCCTCGGTCAGAAAGGGCATCACGGGGTGGAGCAGCCGCAGGGCCTGCTCGAACGCCGCCAGCAGGTTGCGCCAGTCGCTGTTCAGTCCCGAGTTCTCCCGGAAGCGCAGCTTCTTCAGCTCCAGGTACCAGTCGCAGAACTCGTGCCAGAAGAACTGCCACAGCACCTGCGCGGCTTCGTGATAGCGGTACTGCTCGACGGCGCGGTTGGCCATTTCCGCGGCGCGGTTCAAGCGGCTGAAGATCCAGCGGTCGGCCAGGTGCACGTCCAGGCACTCGCCGCAGGGCTCCGGCAGGGCAGGCTGCTGCGACTCCGGCAGCCAGGGCTCGACGCCGCAGCGCTCCATGTTCAGCATGACGAATCGGGCTGCGTTCCAGATCTTGTTGGCGAAGGCGCGCGAGCTTTCCATGCGCTCCTGTGTGAGCACGATGTCGGTGCCCGGCGCGGCTCCGATCAGCAGGGCCATGCGCACGGCGTCGGTGCCGTACTGCTCGGTGACCACCAGGGGATCGATCACGTTGCCCCGGGTCTTCGACATCTTCTGCCGCTCGGCGTCCCGGACCAGGCCGTGAATGTACACCTGCCGGAAAGGAATCTCGCCGGTGCCTTCCAGCCCCATCATGATCATGCGCGCGACCCAGAAGAAGAGGATGTCGAAGCCGGTGATGAGCAGCGACGTGGGATAGTAGGCGGCCAGATCCTGCGTCTGGTCCGGCCAGCCGAGCGTGGAGAACGGCCACAGCGCCGAACTGAACCAGGTGTCCAGTACATCCGGATCCTGTTCCAGGCGCGACGAAGCACAGTGCGGGCACTGCGCCGGCGTCTCCCGCGCCACCACAACCTCCGCGCAATCCGGACAGTACCAGGCCGGGATGCGGTGGCCCCACCATAACTGCCTGGAAATGCACCAGTCGCGGATGTTGTACATCCACTCGAAGTAGGTCTTGGTCCAGTTGTCCGGGATGAACTGAATGCGCCCGTTCTCCACCACCTGGATGGCCTTCTCGGCCAGCGGCCTGGTCTTGACGAACCACTGCGTGGAGACCAGCGGCTCCAGCACCGTCTTGCAGCGCTGGCACTTGCCGACGTTCAGTTCATACGGCTCGATCTTGTCGATCAGCCCCAGCCGTTCCAGATCCGCCAGCACCAGGCGGCGCGCTTCGAAACGGTCCAGCCCGGCGTACGGGCCCGCCTCGGCGGTCATCCGGCCGGTCTCGTCGATCACCTTCACGGAGGGCAGCTTGTTCCGCCTGCCGGCCTCGAAATCGTTGGGGTCGTGAGCCGGCGTCACTTTGACCACGCCGGTTCCGAACTCCGGGTCGGCCAGCACGTCGGCGATCACCGGGATCGGGCGGTTCAACAGCGGCAGCAGCACGGTCTTGCCGTGCAGGTCAAGATAGCGCGCGTCCGTGGGATTGACCGCCACGGCGGTGTCGCCCAGCATGGTTTCCGGCCGCGTAGTAGCCACCACCAGGTACCGGCCCGTCCCGTTGACCGGATAGCGGATGTGCCAGAGGTGCCCCCGTTCCTCATCGTGGACCACTTCCAGGTCCGAGAGGGCGGTGCGGCAGCGCGGGCACCAGTTGATCATGTACTCGCCGCGGTAGATCAGGCCCTTTTCATGGAGGCGGACGAAGATCTCACGCACCGCGCGGGAGAGGCCGGGGTCGAGGGTGAAGCGCTCCCGGCTCCAGTCGCAACTGGCGCCCAGGCGGATCATCTGCCGCTTGATGGTGTCGCCGTACTCTTCCTTCCAGCGCCAGACCCGTTCGACAAACTTCTCCCGGCCCAGTTGATGGCGGTCCCGGCCCTCCTCGGCCAGGCGGCGCTCCACCACCATCTGGGTGGCGATGCCGGCATGGTCGGTCCCGGGGAGCCAGAGCGTGTTGTAGCCGCACATCCGGTGCCAGCGGACGGTGACATCGATCTCGGCATGCTCCAGCATGTGGCCCATGTGCAGCGAGCCAGTGACGTTGGGGGGAGGGATTACCAGGGAAAAGACCTTCCCGGGATGGCTGGCCGACGCCTTGAAGATGCCGGAATCGATCCACCACTGCGCCCAGTGCGGCTCAAAGCGCTGAGGCTCGTACACTTTATCCAATTGCATGGGGAAAATCCGATTTTAGCAGGAACCGGAACCCATTCTCCGTTCTCCAGCCTGAGGTTACAGGGCTTTGCGGAGTTGCTGCGCGCAAATCAGCAGGGGGTCCCAGACCGGGGCATAGGGGGGAGTGTAGGCCAGGTCCATCTGTTCGAAATCGGCGGCGCTCATGCGCGCATGCAGGGCCGCCGCGATTACGTTAATGCGCCCGGCCGCGCCTTCCTCTCCGATCACCAACCCGCCCAGCAGGCGCCCCGAGTTGCGGTCCGCCACCAGCTCGACCGTGGTTGCCCTCCCGCCCAGGTAGCGGGGATGGCTGTAGCTTTCGATCCGGGCCGTCGCCGGTGAGAAGCCTTCCCGCCGGGCCTGCAACTCCGATAGACCGGTCTGGGCGATGCCGATGCCGAACAGCTTCACGATGGAAGTCCCCACCACCCCCGGGAAGCGCTCCCGCCCGCCGGCAGCGTTGGCCCCGGCCACGCGCCCCATCTTGTTGGCGGTGGTTCCCAGTGGGATGTAGGCCGGGCGTCCGGTGACCAGGTGGGTGGTCTCGGCGCAATCGCCGGCGGCGAAGACAGCACCCAGGTTCGTCATCATGCGGTCATCCACGCGGATTGCGCCGGAGGGTCCCAGTTGGACGCCCGCCTCGGCGGCCAGTTCCGTGCCGGGAAGCAGGCCGGGGGCCAGGACCGCCAGGTCGCAGGGCACGCCGGCGACTTCTGTCTCCCCCACCGAAGGGGCCCGCACGCCGCAGCGTACTTCGACCCGGAAGCGCTCCAGGTGCCGCCGGACGAAACCGGTCAGCCAGGCGTCGTCGCGGCCCAGGACGTGCGGACCCTGCTCCAGCACAGTCACCGTCAGTCCGTTCCGGCGCAGGGCGTCCGCCGCTTCCAGCCCGATGTAGCCTCCTCCGGCCACCACCGCCCGCCGGGGTCTCTTCTCGCTCAGGAAGCGCTTCAGCCGCCGGGCGTCGTCCAGTGTATGCAGCGTGAAGACGTGGGGTAGGGTACTGCCGGGGATCTGCCGTATGTCCGGCCGCGCTCCGGTGGCGATCACCAGCTTGTCGTAGTGCACCCGTTCACCGCCTTCCAGGGCGACTTCACGGCGCGGATGGACGATGGACACGACTTTGGCGCCCGTCCGGATCGCAACGTTGCGTTCCTTACGGAAGTAATCGGCGGTGTAAGTGACCAGTTGCCCCGCCGCAGCCCGGCCTTCCAGGTAATAGGGCAGGCCGCACGCGCTGTAAGAGATGTCCGCGCCCTTCTCGAGAACGACGATCTCCAGGGAGGGATCCAACCGGCGCGCCCGCGCCGCCGCGCTCAGCCCCGCCGCGACGCCGCCGATGATCAGCAGCCGCACGAAGCCTCAGTCCTCTTGCCGGCGGACGAAATCGAGGATATCGAACCGGCGGATCTCGCGCTCCGGAAAGAAGCTGTTGACGGCGTCCTGCTCATCGTCGAAGGTCTCGAAAACCACGGCGAGCTTGGTCATAACCAGCAGTTCGATGGTGCGCTGGTTCAGGTTCACCAGCTTGAGGGTGCCGCCGGCCTTGGCCGTCGAGTTATGACACATCACCAGGGCGCCCAGGCCGGTACTGTCGATGTAGTCGACCTCCGCCAGGTTCAGCACGACGTTCCTGCCGCCCCCGGCTACCAGCCCTCGAAGCAGTTCGCGCAGCCGGGAGGCTTCTTCGCCGGCCGTGATGCGGCCCTTCAGGTCCGCGAGGACCACGCCCTCGCGCTCCCGGGTATGTATCTCCAAGCTCATGGCACCGATCGAATTATGGCACAGGCTCGGGCTCCAAGTCTGCTGCCCGCGTGGAGCGCCGGGACCATCGACCACCGCTCACCGGCGGATGTCGATGGCTGGAAGCTGCCCGGTGTATCCGGAAATACGGTTCCGAAATTCCCTGCATTGACGCCCGCCGCCGCAAAGGCATATAGTGATCCCACACCCAAACGGGAAAAGGGGGCTTATGCGATTTGAACGCTTGATCCTTGGGGTTTTCGTGTCTCTGCTCGGCGCTGCAACCCTGGGCTGGGCGCAGACAGCGACGGGCAGCATTATCGGGCGCGTCACCGACGCCACCGGCGCCATCGTGGACGCCGTGGAGGTGACCGCCGTCAACCCGGCGACCGGCATTACCACCCGGACGGTGAGCGACCGCGAGGGCATTTTCCGCCTGCTGTACCTGCCGCCGGCGACCTACAATCTGACCTTCCGCAAGCCCGGTTTCAGCACCCTGGAACGGACTCAGATTGCGCTGCGCTCCAACGATACCCTGACTCTGGATGCACAGCTTGCCGTCGGCAACGTGGTGGAGAAGATCGAGGTTACGGCCCAGACGCCGCTGCTCGAAACCGCCACGGCTACCACCGGCACCGTGCTGGCGGGCGTGCAGATGAACGCCCTGCCCATCATGCAGCGCTATACCTGGATGACCATGTACCTGATGCCCGGCGTCACCAGCATGAATGGCTTCCACATCGCCGGACAGCGGGATCGCGGGTTGGGCTACACCATGGACGGCGTGGCCGGAACGGAGCCGATCCGCGGCGGGGTGGCGACCAATCGCATCATGTCCACCACCCAGAACGCCATCGAGGAAGTCAAAATGGTGACCACCGTGCTTCCCGCCGACCAGGGGCATTCGGCCGGAGGGCTGCTCAGCGTCACCTACAAGGCGGGCACCAACGCCTTCCACGGCGAGGCCGAGGACCGCTACATCAACAATTCCCTGCTGCACCGGGCCTACTTCAACCTGCAGCGGCCCACCAGCCCGTTCAGCTATCACGAGCTTTCCGGGCTGGTCAGCGGCCCGCTGTACCTGCCTAAGCTCTACGACGGCCGCAACAAAACCTTCTTCCTGTTCGGCTGGTCGCGCCATCACGAGAAGTACAACCAGCAGTTGTTCGCCGACGTGCCCAACGAAGCCATGCTAAACGGGGATTTCTCGTTCAACGGCTTGGGCTACCCCATCTTCGATCCGGCCTCCACGCGCCAGGACGCCGCCGGCAAGTGGATCCGGGATCCCTTTCCGGGCAACCTGATTCCCCAGAACCGGTTCGATCCGGTAGCCAGCAAGTTCCTCAGCTTCCAGCCCTGGAACAAGCCCAACTTCCTGGGCGGCGCGGGCTTCATCGATCGCACCGGACCGCACGAGAACTTCGGTTCCGAGAGTAAGTATCGCTCTTACCGCTCCCGCTACGATGCGAAGGTGGACCACGTCTTCAGCGAGAAGAACCGCATGTTCGGCCGCTGGTCGCACGTGCTGAACCGGGCCCGCGGGAACAACATTGCGGTGAACTGGATGCTGCTGGACGGCGGCTTTGTGTTGCAGCCCAGCGACCAGGTCAACAGCGTGATATCCGACACCCACATGTTCAGCCCCACGGTGATTAACGAAGTCCGTCTGGGCGCCAACCGGCGCAAGGAGTCGCGCACTCCGCTGGGAGTCAACGAGGACTGGGGCCGGCAGTTGGGGATTCCGGGAATCAGCGGGGAGACCTTCCCTTCATTCTTCAACTCGAGCGGCGGGGCCTTCTACGGCGCCAGCATGCCGGGCGGCTCCTGGTACCAGGTGACCGAGAACTTCACCTTGCAGGACAACCTCACCATCATCCGCGGCCGTCACCAGCTAAAGACCGGATATGAGTTGTTGCGCACACGGGCCAACACCCGCGCCGCCTCGCTTCCCGCCGGGGTATACCGCTTCGGCGGCACCGACATGCCCTTCACTCCCGCCACGGGCAACGACTTCGCGGCCTTTCTGCTCGGTTCCGTGATGCGGGCGGACTTCAACACCGCGCTGGCCAACTGGCTGCCGCGCTGGTGGGGCCATGCCTTCTATTTTCAGGACGACTGGAGCGTTACTCCGCGTCTGACGCTGAACCTGGGCCTGCGCTGGTCCTACGAATCGCCCTTCAAGACCAAGTACGGGCAGCAGAGCCAGTTCGACCCCACTGCGACGGATCCCCTTACGGGGCTGCCCGGCGCCATCGTCCATCCCACAGGCTTCCTGGCCAAGCGCGATCTGAATAACTTCCAGCCGCGATTGGGGGCGGCCTTCAAGATCAACAACAAGATGGTGTTCCGCGGCGGCTTCGGGGTGAATACCATCGACCTGTTCACCGCCGGGCTGGATCAGAACTTCGAGGAGTACTTCACCAGCGTTACGCAGCAGAGGCCCTCTGGCGATCCCCGCCCGGCCTTCTTCATCAGCCAGGGTCCGGGAACTGTGAACTATCCGGTGCTGCCCAACGGGACCTCCCCGTTCGTGGGCGCCAACTACGGAGCCCGCAGCGCCACCTGGTACGACCCGAACATGCGCAACCCCTACGCCATGAACTGGAACGCCACTTATCAGTACCAGTTCGCGGATACCTGGCTGATGGAGTTGAGCTATCAGGGTTCCTCCGGGGTGGGCCTGCTCAATTCCTGGGACACCAACGCCATCCCTCTGGATATCTCCCGCGACCGCACGGTGCTTGACCGGATCTACCAGAACACCCAAGCGTACAAGCCCTTTACCAACTTCGGGGCCATCAACCTGTGGAGCAACTTCGGCCACTCCACCTTCCACTCCGGGACCGTGAAGGTCGAGAAGCGCTTCTCCAAGGGCCTGACCATGACCTCGTTCTACACCTGGGGCAAGGCTATCAACGACACGGACAACGATGGAGGGGCGGGTGGTGTCACTTACTACAACCGCAGCCTCGAGAAGGCCCGCGCAGGCTTTGACCTGTCGCATCGCTCCGTCACTTACGCCACTTATGAACTCCCCGTGGGGCGCGGGCGTAAGTGGATGAGCAACGGCGGGTTCAAGGACTACCTGCTGGGCGGCTGGGCGCTTTCCTGGATCCAGACCTTCCAGAGCGGCGTCCCGGTGACGTTCGGTTTCGCCGGCAGCCCGAACCGCTACCTGCCGGGCGCCACGCGGCCTAACGCTTTGGTCCCGATTGACCAGGTGAAAATCGACAATTGGGAGATCGGCGACCGCTTCAACAACAACCTGAAGAACCCGATGTGGGACATCAAGGCCTTTGCCTACCCGGACGCCTATACGCCCGGCGCGCTGGGGCGAAACGTATTGGAAGGACCCGGCCTGATCTGGTCCCAGGGCTCGCTGGCCAAGACGGTGACGGTGCGCGAGAAGTACAACCTCGACGTGCGCTTCGATATCAACAACGTCTTCAAGCGGCCCAACTTCAGCAATCCGAACTCGACGGTGAACCTGCTCAGCCCCGGCACCTTCGGCAAGCCTACCGGCACGGTGGGCGGCTGGTGCTGCCTGGGCGGGCAGTTCACGGGAACGTTCGCACTGCGGTTGTGGTTCTGAAGACCTGAGCCGGTTCGAGTGCGCCTGTGCCGCGCCTGCGGCGATTGCCGGCGGAACGGGCAATCGCCGCAGGCGCGGGCAAATTCAGGCCATGCAGCAGACCTGCGAGCGCTGGCCGCAAGCCGGCTTCCACCGGCGGCCGTGTCAGCCTTTGGCGGCCGCGTCGGCGCGTTCCACGCAACTCCGCCGCATCTCGATCATGCTCTGGGCCAGGTTGCGGGCGGCATTGGCTACCATGGCGCCGTCGGAGCCGGAGGCCAGGAAACGGAATCCCAGCTCGTGGAAGAGCTGAAAGTTCTCCGTCTTCGGCATCAGGACGCCGGTGCACTTGCCGTGCTTTCGGGCGGCCTCCGCCGTCTTTCGGATGGCGGCGACGAAATCGGGGTGTTCGAACTGGCCCAGGATGCCCAGGCTCTGGGTCAGGTCCAGAGGCCCGATGAAAAGCACATCCGCGCCGTCCACCGCGGCAATCTCGTCCACGTTCTGGACCGCCTCGGCGGTTTCAATCTGGAAAACGCCCAGCAGCGAATCGACCGACCGGGCCACGTAGTCCCGGAAGCCGGCGCCGAAGTTGCACGCCCGGTTCATGGAGGCCACTCCGCGCACTCCCAGCGGTGGATATCGCAGGGCGGCCGCGCAGGCCCGGGCTTCATCCGCGCTGTTCACCCGCGGAAACATGATGCCGTGGGCGCCTAAGTCCAGCACGCGGTGAGAGCGCTGGCGGACATGCGATTCCACCCGGATCACGGCGGAGCAGGCCGTGTGCTCCAGGGCCTGGAGCTGTCCCAGCACATTGACTTCGGTCCCCGACCCGTGCTCCAGGTCGATGACCACAAAATCGAACCCGGCCGCCCCCACCAGTTCGGTGGTTATGGACGAACCCAGGTTCAGGAAGGCGCCGATCACGGTTTCACCGTTTCTGATCCGCTGCTTCAGATTCTTCACTACCGTTCTCCTTTTTCCCTGATGATACTCCGAAACCGCCCGGTGACTCCGGTCACTGCCGGCTTCCGGGCCTTGCCGCTACTGTGTAAGGGAAGGCACGGAACGAATGAGCGAATTGATCGACAACCGGGCACAACGTATTCAGGCCCTGAAAGACATCATCCGCAAGCTGCATGCCGGCGAGCCTCCGGAGAGCGTGAAGGCCAGGCTGGAGCGCATCGTGCGCGAAACCGATTACTCCGAGATCGTGGCCATGGAGCAGGACCTGATGGCCGAGGGGATGCCGGTCGAGCAGATCCAGTGCATGTGCGATCTGCATTCGCAGGTCACCCGCGAAGTGCTGGTGCAACTGCCTCCCCGGGCGGTGCCCCCGGGCCATCCCGCGGATACCTTGCGCAGGGAGAACGAAGCCCTGCGGGGCGTGCTGCTTCGCATGCGGCAGGCCATGACCGCGATCCAGGCACTGCCGGACGGAGCCGAAGCGGGGGACGCCATCCTGCAGTGGCGCCTGGCCTACAACGACCTCAGCGACATCGAGAAGCACTACCAGCGCAAGGAGCACGCGTTCTTCTCCGCGCTGGAGCGGAACGGGGTCACCGGGCCCTCGAAGGTCATGTGGGCCAAGGACGACGAGGTGCGCGGGCTGCTGAAGGATCTGGGCGCGGCGCTCGGCCAGCAGGATGTCCGCGCGGGGGAATGGAAACTGGTGGCGGCCACGGCCGGCGAAGCCCTGGCCGGCGCGGTCGAAGAAATGATCTACAAGGAGGACAGCATCCTCCTGCCGCTGTGCCTGGACACGTTCACCGAAGAGGACTGGGCCGGGATCTGGGCCTCCTCGCCGCGCTACGGCTGGTGCCTGGTGGAGCCCCGGGACGGATACCGGCCGCCGGAGAGTTCGCTGCGGGAAGGGGTTTCGATCGGCGCCGGCGAGGCCGTACAGTTGCCCACCGGGAACCTCACCGTGGAACAATTGACCGCCATCTTCTCCACGCTGCCGGTGGACATCACCTTCGTGGATGCCGAGGACCGCGTCGCTTTCTTCTCCGAGGGGCCCGACCGCGTCTTCGCCCGCAGCCGGGCCATTCTGGGGCGGAAGGTTCAGCACTGCCACCCGCCGCGCAGCGTGGATGTGGTGGACCGAATCCTGGCCGATTTCCGCGAAGGCACGCGAAGCGTGGCCGAGTTCTGGATCAACTTCACCGGCCGCTTTGTGCACATCCGCTATTTCGCGGTGCGGGACGCCGGCGGCCGGTACGCCGGCACGCTGGAAGTGACCCAGGATCTCACGCGGCTGCGAACGCTGGAAGGCGAGAGGCGGCTGCTGCAATATGACGACGTCTCTCCGGAGGTGCCGGCCCGATGAGTGTCCCGATCACTCCGGAAACCAGGCTGGACGCACTGCTGGGGGCTTACCCGGCCCTGGAAGAGACGCTCATCGGAGCGGTACCGGCTTTCGAGAAGCTCCGCAACCCGGTTCTGCGGCAGGTGGTGGCCAGAAGCACCACGCTGGAGCAGGCCGCGCGCCTGGGCGGCATCAACGTCGTCGAGATGGTGCGTGCGCTGCGGACAGCGGCAGGCCAGGAGCAGACATCCGGCCTTTCGGACGCCGGCCTGCCGGACTGGGTGTCCGAAGGCGCGGTGCGTAAGGAGATCGATGCCGATCCGATGCTGGCCCGGGGAGTTCACCCGATCGGACTGGTTCGCGAGGCGGCGGCTGCGCTGGCTCCTGGGGAGATGGTCCGGCTGCTGACTTCCTTCCGTCCCGAGCCGCTGATCGAGACCATGCGGCGAAGCGGCTTTACTGTAGCCTGCCTTGAAATCCCGGCCGGCCGCTATGCCACCTACGTCGGCCGGGCGAAGGCCTGAGGGAAACCGGCTGCCAGGTCAGCAGCCTGGCTGCGTCCTAAAACGGGAACCGGCGGCGGGTGAGGGTGCCGCCATCCTTCTGGCTCGGCAAGGGGCCGCCTCCACCGTCGCCGGCGCGCGGCAGGGGCCCGGTGTACAACTCGCTTTCCTCGAATTGCAGCGGGCGGTCCAGCACCATTTCCAGCGTGCTTCCCTTGGCCAGCACGGCGTCCGGGCCGCGTGAAAGCAGAACGCCCATCAGCCCGGCGCCCGCTCCGGCGGCGGCTCCGATACCGGCGCCCATGCCGTAATGACCGCCGGAGGCGCCGCCCGCAATGGCGCCGATGGAGGCGCCGGCAGCGGTGGCTTCCGCCACGTTGCGAGCGTCGCCGCTCTTGTTGCCTTCACTGCGGACCTTGCCCTCGGCGCGGTCCAGTTCCTCGCTGGCTCGCCCGTCCATGGCCCCGATGCGCGCGCGGAAGTCCCGGGTCACCCCGTTCGGCAGAGTGAGGGAGTCAAAGCGCAGGTACAGTTCCCCGCGGCCCGTCATGCGGCCGGGCCGCTTCACCTGGGTAATCGTGCCTGCCACGTAGCTGCCGGGCGGGATGACGATGCGCCCGTTCACCATGATCGGGAAGACCGTTTCCAGATACACGCGGTCGCCTTCCCCGGAATGCTTGGTGCTGACGCTGTTCAGCAGGCTCAGGGGAATGCGGGTGCCGGTCGCCACCACGAACTGGCCCGGCTTGGATTCCTCCGCTGGACGCCAGCCCTGGCCCTGAGCGGAGGCCGGTTCGGCGGCTGGCTGGGATGGCGCGGATTGGGCCCAGGCGAAACCTGCAAGAAGGCCCAGGACGACCAGGACGCGGCTCGGCATAGAGAAACTCCTTGAACAATTCTAGCCTACTTATTAAACGCGGCTGAGACTGCACCCGTTGCCGCCGTGTCCGGCGGTCTCGAAGAGGCGGGAATCTCCAGCGCCGCGCTGGCCTGCTCCCCCATGCGGATCTGAATCCTGGATCCTTCCCGCAAGTGGCTGGGAAGGCGGAAGTTGATTTGATAAAGGCCCGCCGAACCGGGTGTCAAGCCGGCGTAGTAAATACTGCCGCGATCCACCGGCTCTCCGTCCACAAGGACCTCGAGATCGTCCACCTTCTGGATCCGGGCGGCGAGCTCGGCCAGCCGGCCGGGACTCACCCGGGGAGACGTCTGTCCCAGACCGGCGGCGTACAGCACGATGATTTCGCCGGGAACGGCGGGCGCTTCCCAGGTGATGACGCGGTTGTCGGCATGGGTTGCGATAAGCGTGCCGTCGGCCTGGGGAAACAGCGCGGGGGCGGCGTTCAGCAGCCGGATCCGCACCTTCTGCCCGACGATGCCCTGCCGGAACACCCACAGGTCGCACTCGCCCTCCAGCAGGTTCGCCGGCACCAGGAAGTTAATCTGCCGCGGTGAAACGTAATACAGGTGCGACAGAATCCCGGCCACGTAAACCCGTACGCCGCTCAGCACCGTAGGCAGCCGGCCGTCGTGAATGTCGGACTCCAGCACGGCGCGCTCGCCCCAGGAGAGGTTCGTGCCGTAGATACTCACCAGGCCGTTGGGAGAAAGGCCCGGCTCGCTGCTGGCCGAGTTGACGATGCTGGCAGCGGAGTAGGACGGCGCCGTGTCGGGCCCCTCGGCCAGAAGCAGCCCGGGAGGCAGGACGGCCAGCAAAAACCACACTCGAGGCATCACAGCCGCAGGACCCGTTCATTCTACCCCCCCGTGGACGGCTAAGCCAATACCACCAAGAGGATACAAGGGATATTGCACCGCTCGCGCGATCAGCGCGCCACCAGTTCCTCCACCCGGCGAAGGAGGTTGCGGAGCAGAAAGGGCTTGGCAATGAAATCCCACGCTTGTCCGGGCGCCACCAGGTCCTGAGCATAGCCCGACATCAGCAGGACCTTGACGCCCGGACGCGCCTGCTCCAGTCGGCGGGCCACTTCCACGCCGGAGATATCAGGCAGGACCACATCGCTCAGGACGAGATCTATCTCGCCGGTCCACGACCGGGCCGATTCCAGCGCCCGCTCGCCATTCGGAGCCAGCAGAACCTGGTAGCCGTGCATCTCCAGGGCATGGTTCAGCAGGTTTCTCACGGCTTCGTCGTCTTCGACCAGGAGAATCGTCCGGGGACGTTCCATGGCAGTTCGTGTTAACGCGGTCCGGCCTACTGCAGAATGGTCAATTATATACATTTCGCCCATAAGTGTGGGGAGGGCTACACTATTGAGCATTGGCAGGCGGGGTGCATCGATGAGTGCCGGAAGGGGACGGGATTATGTACATACCGATCGGTATCTTGATTCTGATCATCATTTTGCTAGTGGTTCTGCTGTAGCCGGGCGGCCGCACTTCCTCCAGGAACAGCCCGCGTCAGGGGTATCCGGGTATAATTGCCGCGGGAAGCAGGGCCGCATGAAGAGGAATACCAATTACGTAACAGCGTATGTCGTGTTACTGGGCGCCGCGGCGGGCATCGCTCAAGCTCCGGCACGTCCGGTTGAGAACTTCGCAACCGGCAGGGGCGCCCTGCGCATTGTTCCGGTACGCCACGCCAGCCTGATGATCGAGGCCGGCGGCCAGGCAGTTCACGTGGATCCGTGGGGGCAAGGCGACTATGAAGGGCTGCCCCGGGCGGACATCATCATCATCACTCATGCACACGGCGACCATCTTGACCCGTCCGCGCTCGCCCGGCTGCGCAAAGCCGCGACCCTGGTAATCGCCCCGGAGGGCACGGGGGTTCCAGGGGCCTTTGCCCTCGCACCCGGGGAAAGCAGGACGGCCGGGAACTGGACCTTCGAGGCCGTCGCCATGTATAACCGCGGGCCGGACGGCGGCCGGGTGTTTCACGAAAAGGGCAAAGGGGCCGGCTACGTGGTGAGCTACGGTGGTATGCGCATCTACATCGCTGGAGATACTTCCGCTACGCCGGAGATGGCGTCGCTGCAGCGCGTGGACGTGGCCTTCCTGCCGATGAACCTGCCCTATACGATGACCCCGGAAGAGGCGGCTGCGGCGGCTAAGTCCTTTCGCCCCAAAATCGTATACCCTTACCACTACCGCGGCTCCGACCTTGCGGCCTTCGAGAAAGCGCTGGCCGGGTCGGGCATCGAGGTGCGGATTCGCGATTGGTACTACTGACGGGTTTTACGCGTACCAGTTGCGCTGCCGGGCCAGCCGGCTGTTGAGCACGTCCAGCGCCAGGTTCACGTCGTCCACGATCTGAAAATCGTACATGCCCACGCAGATGAAATCGGCCCCGCTCTCGAACGCGTAGCGGAAGCCGACCTTCGGCTCGATGGCCCCGGCGGCCAGGATCTTGAAGGCGATCCAGGGTTCGGTGAGCTGGCCCATGTAAGCCACGGTATCGGCCGCGTTCTCGCACCAGATGTTGTCGTGCTCGGGTTGCTGCGGCGCCGCCGACCAGTAGTTGGCGTGATGCAGGGTCTTCATCCAGAAATCCGGCCGCAGGCCTTTCTCCACGCAACTCTGGATGGTGCGCAGCTTGTGCCCTCCGATGCCGGCCGGCAGGCGGTTGGCCCGGACCAGTTCCAGCGCCTTGGCGATCAGGTCGAACTGGCCCTTCTCCACCAGCTGGTCGGCCACGCCCCCCTGAATGTAGCAGGCGCAGGCGCCGTAGTCGATGGACTTCTGGATCATCTGGAGCACGTCTTTGCCGCCGCAGTCGGAGATGAACTGGATCCGGCCGCCCTGCCGCCAGTAGTCGTTGATGGCCTTGCACAGCAGCGGGTTGGTGAGGACGGTGTTCACGCCGCAATTCTCGGCCAGGGCGAAGGTCTCGAAGATCTTGTCGCGGTGGTGGTAGGCCCTCACCAGCTTGGAGACATAGATCAGGTCGCGGGCGTGGGCCCAACCCCCGATCAGGTTGCCCCCCAGGATCATGCGGCTCAGAGTGAGGTTTCCGATCCGGCCGGAGGGCAGGCGTCCCTTCAGCTCACTGGCGGCCGTGAAACGGAAGGTTTTCACGGTGGCGCTGGCGACGAAAGTGTCGCGCTCGTCAGCCCGGGCGCGCAGGTGCACCTCCTCAAAGCTCTTCCAGCCGTGCTTCTTGAGAATGGAGAGCAGGGCCGCCCCGAGGAAGGGGACTCCGGCCATCCCGGCGATAAGCTGCCTGCGCGGCATGGGGCCCAAATAGGAAGGCAATGCCTTCTCGAGAGACACCGGTTGGGGCGCCTCCCCGGCCTGTTTGCGCCGGCGGGCCAGCAGGCCGTCCAGCCCGAAGGCGGCGGTGGGCAGCACGCTTATCACCGCCAGGGCCAGCAACTCCACCAGGTTCTTGTTCACGATGAGATAGCTGCCTTCGGTGACGCCGGCCGGGGTGGGCGCGAACAGGGGCGGGTGGCAGAGGTAGTAGAGGGCCAGCAGCCCAATGCCCGACAGGGCCGAGACGCGGATGAAGAGGCCCAGCATCAGGCCCAGACCGATCAGGATCAGGCCCCAGATGTTCAGCACGTCGATCATCGGGATCAGCGCCTTGCTGCCTCCCAGCCACTGGAACACGGGAGCCAGCGGCCCGGTGGCGGAGGTCAGGTAGCCGGCGGCCGTCCAGCCCGGGTCGGCCAGCTTGGCCCAGCCCTCGTAGAAAAAGTGCCATCCCACCGCGATGCGCAGCAGGGCCACCCAAAACTGGTACGGCGTGGAGAGCGATGGAGTCGAGTTGGCGTCGTTCATACGGCGAAGCTCCGTCGTTTTGCGGATATCGGGATCCTGTATTCCTAGAGTGATTGTAGTGGATTCGTGTGCGTGCTGCACAGCCTCTCGCGAGATGAAACGCAACTGCGATGGAGTGCAGGGGCTTGGAGGCCGCCGGTGAGCGGTCCCTGGGTATAATCACTTTCTATCACCGAAAGGATGGAATCGCATGCGCCTATGGCCGGCTGCAGGAGCCGCCGCCTTATTGCTGCACACCCTCCCGCTGACCGCGGCGGTGGTGCGGATCGAGATCACGGAGAGGTCGCCGGTGCTCAGCCGCAGGCCCTTCGGCGCCGCCGGGCCGTATCAGCGCCTCGCCGGCAGGATCTACTTTGCCGCGGCGCCCAAGCTCAGCGCCAACCGCATCGTCACCGACATCGATTACGCGCCCCGCAATGCCGCGGGGCTGGTGGAATATTCCGCCGATCTGTTCGCGCTGGTGCCGGAGGATCTTTCGAAAGGCAACGGCACCGTCCTGTACGAAGTAGCCAACCGCGGGCGGAAGACACTGCTCAACGTCTTCAACTTCGGCCGCGGCAACATCTCGCTTCATCCCAAG
Organism: Bryobacterales bacterium; assembly: GCA_020852755.1. GTDB lineage: Bacteria > Acidobacteriota > Terriglobia > Bryobacterales > Bryobacteraceae > JADZAF01. The sequence goes on along the minus strand of JADZAF010000314.1, from coordinate 12,971 downwards.
GACGCAACCGATTTCGGCGACGGGCTCCTGATGGAACAGGGCTTCACGCTCTTCTGGATCGGCTGGCAGTTCGATACGCCGCCCGAGGACGACCTGCTGCGTTTTCGTGCGCCCGTCGCCCGCGACGGCGCACGCCCCATCACCGGACCCGTACGCTCCGACTTCGTGCCCGATACCCGCGTGACCACCATCCACCTGGCCGATCGCACCCACATCCCGTACCCGGTGCTGGACCCGGCGGACCCCGCGATCCGGCTGACGGTTCGCGAGACCGTCCTGGGCGCCCGGCGCGTGATTTCGCGCGAGCGCTGGCAGTTTGCGAAAGAGGAAAAGGGACGCGTGATTCCGGTCCGCACGCATGTGTACATGAAGGAAGGCTTCGAGCCCGGCCGGATCTACGAGATCGTCTACGGTTCGCAGGACCCGCCGCTGGCCGGCCTGGGACTCGCGGCCACCCGCGACGTGATCTCGTTCCTGAAATACGGCGGCCAGGCGGATGCCGGTCCCCTCGCCGGGTTCCACCGCCACATCAAGCGGGCCATTGCCTTCGGCTCCTCGCAGAGCGGGCGCTTCCTGCGCAAGTTCCTGTACGACGGTTTCAACCGCGACGAACAGGGCCGGCAGGTATTCGACGGCGTATGGGCGCACGTCGCCGGCGGCGGGCGCGGCAGCTTCAATCACCGCTTCGCGCAGCCTTCCCGCGACGCCCGCCCGTTCTTCAACTTCCTCTACTCCACGGACATCTTTCCCTTCACCGACGCCGCGCAGGCCGACCCGGAGACCGGGCTTAGCGACGGCATCCTCAACCGCGCGAGGGCCGCGAAGACAGTGCCGAGGATCTTCTACACGAACAGCTCGTACGAGTACTACGGCCGGTCGGCCTCGCTCATCCACAGCAGCCTGGACGGGACCCGGGACGTCCCGCCCGCCCCGCAGACCCGCATCTACCTGATCGCCGGCGCGCAGCACGGCCCGGGCGGCTTTCCGCCGGCGCGCGGAAGGACGCGCTTTCTGCAGAACGCCAACAATTTCGCCTTCGCCATGCGCGCGCTGCTTCTTGCCATGCAGCGCTGGGTGGCGGAAGGGAAGGAGCCGCCCGCGTCCCGTTATCCCACCGTGCAGTCCGGCCAACTGGTGCCGCTCGAAGCACTCCGGTTCCCGGCCATTCCGGGCGTGCGCAAGCCGGAGCGCATGCAAGTCGCCCGGCGGCTGGATTTCGGTCCTCAATTCCTCGGGAAAGGTATCGTTTCCATCGAACCCCCCAGGGTGGGCAAGCCCTTTGGGATGCGCGTGCCCCAGGTTGATGCGGACGGCAACGAGACCTCCGGAATCCGCCTGCCGGTTATCCAGGTGCCGCTTGCGACCTACATGGGGTGGAACTATCGGGATGCCTCCATCGGAGCGCCGGAGGAGCTGTTCAGCATGATCGGATCGACCGTCCCCTTCGCTGCCGGCAGAGCCGGGCGTGACGCGGCCGGCGACCCCCGGCCCTCGATTGCCGAGCGCTATAAGGATCGCGCCGAATACCTCCGCCGTCTGTCGGCGGCGGCGCGGCAGCTCGCCGCGGAAGGCCTGGTGCTCGAATCCGACATCCCCTTGCTCACCCGGCAGGCCGGCGAGCAGTGGGACTACTGGATGAGCCGCCCCGCCCGGTAACGCTCCGGTTACTTCCGCCCCGACGGCGACTCGACGCGCACCTTTTCCGGGGGCTTCACCGGAGGCTTCCGGATCTCCTGTTCCAGCCCGGGCCGGCGGCGCCGCTCGACCGGATCGATGCCGACCGGGGCGCCGGTTTCGAGCGAGCGGTAGATGGCCTGAATGATCCGCACGTCGGCCAGGCCTTCCATTCCGTCGGGCTCCGGCTCGCGGTCGCCCAGGATGCAGTCGGAAAAGTGGATCAGTTCCGGGGCGAACTGGTCGCGCTGGTCGAAGGTGCGCTCGCTGGTTTTACCCTCGATGGTGAGCCGGTGGGTGATCGGCATTTTGTACTCGTAAGCGGGCTGAACCTCCAGGCTTCCCCTGTCACCGGTCACGGTGTACACGGAGACCGGCGCTGCCCCGAAGCTGCAGGTAAACGAGGCCAGCCGCTCCCCCGGAAAGCGCAGCAGCGCGGCGGTCATCTCCTCGCTGTAGCGGAAACGCGGCTGGCTCCGGCCGGCTTTCACGGCCACCACTTCACGGGGCTCGTCCCGAAACAGGTACCGCGCGGCATTGATGCAGTAAACGCCCATGTCGAAGACCGGCCCGCCGCCCTGTTCGATGCCGTAACTGACCCGGATATTGTCCTCCACGACCTGCTGCGTGAACACGGAGTTGAAGATGCGAGGCTCACCCAGCTCGCCGGCCTGGGTGATGCGGATCGCCTCCAGGTTACCCTCCTCGAAATGCAGCCGGTAGGCGATCATGAGCTTGACGCCGGACTCCCGGGCCGCCTCGATCATCTCCCGGCACTCGCGCTCGGTGGGCGCCATGGGCTTTTCGCAAAGCACGTGAACTCCGGCCCGCGCGGCCCGTACGCTGTACTCGCGATGCAGGTGGTTGGGCAGGGCGATGTAGACGGCGTCGATACGGTTTTCCCTGAGGCAATGCTCGAACCGGTCATAGCCGTAAGCCGGAACGCCGTACAACCCGGCCAGTTCCTCCCGCTTGACCGGGTCGCTGGAGACCAGGGCCGCCAGCGTGGAGTTGCCCGCGTTACGAAAAGCCGGCAGGACCGCCTGCTGCGCGATGTGGCCCGCGCCTGCCACCGCGTATCTCAGTTTTGGCATGATCCCCTCCTGGCGAGGGATAGGAGCAAACGGCTTGCCAGGAAAGCGCCGCCGGAGCGCCGCACCGTTCAACGGTGCAGGATCGGACGCAGCGGGCGGATGTAGATGTTGCGGTAGGCAACCGGGCCGTGGTCCCCTTGCAGCATGATCGGGTTTGCCGGCGCCTCGGGAAGATCCATGTGCGCCCGGGTGGGCCCTTCCACCTCAACATCTTCCTGCACCAGCAGCCCGTTGTGCAGGACCCGCAGAAAGCGGGCGTTTTCGATCTTCCTGCCGGACGCGTCGAAGCGCGGCGCCCGAAACCAGATCTGGAAGGACTGCCACTCGCCCGGCCTGCGGCTGGCATTAACCCGGGGGGCGGAGCCGCCGACCCCCTGGTTGTTGATCCAGCGATGGTAGATGCCGCCGCAGTCGGAATACTTTACGTGGTCCGCGCCCCAACTGTCGAAGACCTGCACCTCGTAGAGGCCGTGCAGGTAGACGCCCGAGTTGGAGCCCTTGGACACCAGGAATTCCAGGTAGAGTTCGGTGTCCCCGGTCTTCTGGCCGGTGACCAGGTTCACGGTCCGGCCGGCGGGACCGTTGAGGATGCGGTCTCCGGGGCCCGAAACACCCGAAAGGCGGGTGGGGCTGAGGGAGGGCTCCCAGCGCACGCCGCGGGTGGTAAACCACTCATTCCGGCCCTTGCCGTCCCCGTGCCAGCCGGAAAGATCCCTTCCGTTCAGAAGCGGCTGCCAGCCCTCCTCCAATAGGAAGGGCGGGTCTCCGTGGGGCTCGCCATCGTTGACCTGGGCAGCCAGAGGCAGACAGGAAAGGAAGAGCAGCACAAGAGCGGGACGCATGACAGTCTCTCCTCCGGACTATGATAGCCTGTCGCGCGCCAGACCCAGCGCCCGCATCCGCTTATGCAGGTTGGTCCTTTCCATGCCCAGGGCGCGGGCGGCCCCGGAGACGTTCCATTTGGCCTCTTCCAGGGCCCGGCGGATGTGCTCCCGCTCGGCGGATTCCCGGGCTTCCTGGACGCTGGAGCGCGAAGGAACGCTGGGGGTGCGGATCTCGATGGGGATCGAATCCGGCGTCAGGCGCTCGCCCGGGGTCAGGATGGCCATGCGCTCGATGGCGTTCCGCAACTCGCGGGCGTTGCCCGGCCAGGAGTAGTCCTCCAGAACGGGATAGACGGCGGCGTCGATGCTCTTGGGCTTGAAGTTGTTCCGGGCGCAGAAGTCTTCCAGGAAGTACTCGGCCAGCATCCGTATGTCTTCTCTCCGTTCCCGCAAGGCAGGCACGCGGATGGGCACGACGCTGAGCCGGTAGAACAGGTCGTCGCGGAATTTCTGCTGGGCCACCAGGGTCGAAAGCTCCCGGTTGGTGGCGGAGATCACCCGCACGCTGACCCGTATGGAGTTCTCTCCTCCCACCCGGTGAAACTCGCCCTCCTGGAGCACGCGCAGCAGCTTGGCCTGGGAAGCGGCGTGCAGATCCCCCACTTCGTCCAGAAAGATGGTGCCGCCGTCGGCCAGTTCGAACTTGCCGCGCCGGGCGCCGGCCGCGCCGGTGAAGGCGCCCTTTTCGTGCCCGAACAGTTCGCTTTCCATCAGTTCGGTGGGGATGGCGGCGCAGTTCACCTTGATGAAAGGGCCGGAAGAGAACGGGCTTTGCTCGTGGATGTGGGCCGCCAGCAGTTCCTTTCCCGTGCCCGACTCGCCGATCAGCAGCACCCGGGCGTCGGAGCGGGCGGCCAGAGTGGCTTGCTCGACGGTCTTGCGGAATGCGGCTCCGGCGCCGATCATGCGCGGCCGCGCCCCGACCAGCTCCCGCAGCCGCTCGTTCTCCCGCTTCAGGCTGGCCTGCTCCAGGGCGTTCTTCAAGGCCACCAGGACCTTGTCCCGGCTGAGCGGTTTTTCGAGGAAATCGAAGGCGCCCGCACGGGTTGCTTCCACGGCGTCGGCGATCGTGCCATGCCCGGAGATCATGACGGCCGGAGCGCTGTTCTCCGTTTGCCGGAGGGAGCGCAGCACTTCGATGCCGCTGCCGTCCGGCAGGCGCACGTCGAGCAGGTAGGCATCGGCCCGGCGCGCCTCGGGACAGGCGGAGAACTCGGCCACCGACCTCAGCACGGTGACGGCATAGCCTTCGCGTTCCAGGATGAGGCGCAGGGAGCGGCCGATGTTCTCTTCGTCGTCGAGGATGAGGATGCGTTTCATGAGGCTTTGGGCAACAGCACGCGGAACCCGGCGCCGCCCAGTTCTCCCTGGATCAATACGATGTCTCCGCCCGAGAGCAGCGCGCCTTTGCGGGCAATGGAGAGGCCCAGGCCCATGCCGCGTTTCTTGAATGAGATGGTGGGCTGGAACAGGGAAGCGCGCGCCTGCTCGCTCAGCCCGCTGCCGGAATCGTGCACCTCGACGGCGATGTTGTCCGCCATGGCCGCCGTGACTCCCAACACGCGCCCGCCGGGGCCGGCGGCTTCCGCCGCATTTTCGAGCAGGTTCACCAGGATGCTCTTCAGGAGGTCCTCGTCGGCGCAGGCCCTGGGAAGGTCCGGGGCGGGGCGGACGGTATAGGAGACTTCCGGATGGCCGTTCCGGAGAAAGGCCACCCGCTCCTCCAGAACGGTGTTGACGTCCAGCGGAACGGGGCGGACCGGCGGCTCGGCGGCGAACTGCGAAAAGGCCCGGATGCGGCGCTCCAGGCCCTCCACCTCGTCGACCACGATTTGGGCGGCCTGCTCCACGAAGGCGCGGTCCGGACCGGAGTAGCGGACCAGCATCTCCTCCACGGTAAGGCGAATGGGGGTGAGGGAGTTCTTCACCTCGTGGGCCATCTTCCTCGCCAGGCTCTGCCAGCTGGCCAGCTGGGTCAGGTAGACCAGCCGTTCCCGGCTCTGCCGGAGCTGAGCGGCCATGCCGTTGAAGGCTTCGACGGCGCGGCCGATCTCGTCGTCCCTCCCGGCTTCGACCCGGGCCGAGAGGTTGCCCGCGGCGAGTTCCGAGAGGCCTTCGGTGAGCCGGTGGATGGGCCGGCTGATGCGGTGGGCCATGAACACGAGCATGACCAGCGCTCCGGTCCAGATGCCCGCCGAGAGCAGCACGTAAGTGTAGGTGAAGCCGCGGCGCAGGTCGCGCTTCCTGCCGCTCTCCACCACCTGCCGGGCGCTGCGGTACTCCCGGGCCAGTTCGCGCATGCCGATGCCCAGCGTGCCGGCGTAGCACCGGACGCCGGAACCCTGCCGTACGAAGTACTCCAGCCGCTCGCCGGATTCGCCCGAGATCACGAAGCGCTCCGCTTCACCGCTCTCCCAGAAGTTGCGGACCGTCTCGGGCCAGGAGCCTCTGCCGCCCGGAGAGAACACGCGAGGCGTCAGATGCCCGGACAGGGCCTGTTGTTTCAGGTCCTCACGAGCGCGCTGGTAGTACTCGCGTCCGGTTCTTTCCAGCGACTTGGAAACCTGGTCCAACTCCTTGACGGGGGCGTAACTGAGGCTTTGCTCCAGCAGCGACGTGGTCATCCACAGGGTGGCGGCCCACGGGGCCAGAGTCGCGGCCAGAAAGATGAGGATCAGCCTGTTGCGAAGTCGGTTCAACGGCGCAGCAACTCAGCCTTTCTCAATTCGGCGAGCCGCAGAGGACCGGCCTCCAGTTCCCAGCGGGGCTGCTGCCCCCGCGCCGGACGGCTGAAGATCTCGACCAGGCGGGTGAGGTTGATGCCCGGGTCATCCACCACGCCCAAGCCGTCCCGGGGCTCTTCGGCCCGCACCTCTAATCTTAGCCATAAGGGTTGGGTGGGAGGGAGGCCCCGGGTGGAGAGGACCAGGTTTTCCAGGCACCAGCTTTCCGCCGCCCCGGCTGAGAGATGCGAGGTCGACCGCCGGAAGCGGCCCAGGCGGGCCACCGAGAACTTTTCCTCCCACAGGTCGTAGCTGATGACGAAGCGCTCCAGGGTGCGGGCCACCGGGGGCGCATTGCGCTGGGTGGTCAGGCTGAGCTGAAAAGCGAAGCTGATGGAAGCTCCATTGTGCAGCCGTTCCAGCGGCGCGCCGGTAATGAAGTGCAGCTCCGGAGCCGCGATCCGCAGGTCGTCGCCGTCGGTGCGCGGCATCAGGGCGGACGAGGCCGCGGGCGCGCACATCGCCGCCACGGCGCCCAGGAGCGTCTTGAGCCACCATCGCCGGGTGACCGTTGGCATCAGTAGTTCATGCCCACCATGAACATCGGTTCCGCCCGGCCTTCCTTGACCGGGAACGCTACCGCCAGGGAGAAGCCGTCCTTGCGCAGCCCGACTCCCAAAGAATGACGTACGGTTGCCGCCTCGCCCCGGTTCCACACCGAGCCGGTGTCGTAGAAAATTTCGAAGAACCGGTATTGATATTCCAGCGAATTGTGCGCCACGCGGTTGCCGCCCAGGGGGATCAGGTCGAACCTGTTCCACCCCCGCAAGGTGGAACTGTTGCCCAGCACGTATCGCTCGAACAGGGGCGCCTGTCCGGAGAGGAGCCCGGCCATGAAGTGCACCAGCACCAGGTGCCGTTCGTGCGTGAGCACGTATTGAAAATCCCAGCGGTGCCGCGCATAGGCGAAGTCGCTGGAAAGGATATGGGTGGCCGCGCGCAGGGTGTAGCCTGCGTCCAGGTCATGTTTGGTGGCGCCTGAGGTCTCCACGGCGCGATGGTAGCGCAGAGTATTTACCACCGCGTTGGCAGCCTCGGTCCTCGCGGCCGGAAACTGGGTCTGAAAGCGCTCGAAGCTGGCGCCCAGCGTCAGGGTCAGGGGCTTCGCCAGAACGAAAGTGAGGGTTGGCTGGAAATTCTGCCGGGTCCGGTAGGCTCCGGGCACGGGCGAGTCGCCCGGCGCCGGCGCCTGCGAATCCAGAGCCTCCAGTGTGGCCCGGTTCCACTGCTGGTGATAGCTCTCGAACAGAAACGCCAGCCGGGCCCGCTCGGTGCCCAGGCTGCGATGCTCGTAGCGCGCCCGCAGCCCCGCGTAGCGCTCGGCCAGCTCGTCGTTGTCGCTGACCAATCCGAAGGCGAACACACTCGGTCCTATAGCGGTTTCCGCTTCCACGGCGCCAGTCCAGCCTTGTCTCGAATGATAGACGAACTTGGGGACCGAAACGTCCAGGTCGACTTTGCGCCGGGTCAGCTCGAAAACCACCTTGACCGAATCCGGCTGGGAGCCCCGCTGCAGTTTTTGGGTGACAGCCTTAACCCGCAACTCCTTGCGAACGCGATCCGCCAGTTCGTCCAGCGCCGACTGGTTCAGCTTGAGGCCGGTCAGGCTGCGAATCTGATCCCGGAGTCCCGAACTGATCCTGGGCTGGTCTTCGCCGGCGATGATGATGGCTTCCACGGTGTAACGGGAATTCACATTCACGTCGGCCTGGGAGCCGCCGGCCGGCAGGAGGCATGGCCAGAGGAAACCGGCTAACCAGAGGCGCTTCATGACGGGCTTCCGGAGGCACGTCGAGTGCCAGCGTCTAAGCGGCTCCGGATAAGGGACTTGAACCTTATCCCCCTGTGCCCCTGGTTCACAGGTGTGAGCGCTTGCCGGCTCCGGCCCGGGAGGCGGGCCGGGAGAAAGACCGGCCGGCTATCCGGAATGCGGGCGCCGGACCGCGGTCAGAAAATCTTTGCCAGTTCCGTGGCCAGGACACCTTTCGGCGCGGCGCGCTCTTTGGAGCGCTTCCGCCCAGCCCGGTGCTGGGGCTTTTGTGCCGTGCCGGCACCCGTGCCCTTGCCCTTGGATGGCTGGGCGGGGTTGGCGCGCAGTAGCCGGTCTTCCAAAGGTGCGCGGTCAAAACGCCGGATGATGGACTGCATTTCATCGCTGGTGGGAGCTTCGATGAAAGCGAAACCCTTGGATTCCTGGGTCTCGTGATTGCGGATCACTTTGATTGAATCGGCCACCAGGTCTTCGGCGGTCAACCAGGACTTGATGTCGTCGGCGGTCACCCATGCGGGCAAATTACCCAAGAATACAGTGAAGCTCATTCAATATTGGTGATTGTCTCCTTTGGGATTGGTGCGTCAAGGCGGCGGGGCTCGCGGTTCCGAACCACCTTCATGGTATCAGGTCCGCCTGCGGGGCGCAAATTGCGGAACCGCGGGAATCGGCACAATGGGTCTGAAAGTGAGGCACGTCCTAACCGGCCCCGGCGGCGCTCCCGCCGTGACCTCGCCGGCTTTCCCCGAAGGCCTTTTGGCTGCGGCTGCGCCTCCCCACACTTGCACCTGCCGGGCCGCCCAGCCAGAGGCTTGCGCCTCCTCCGCACTCTGATATCCTGTTTCCCGGCATGAAAATCACCCAGGTACGATCGTTTCTCCTATCCTATCCCTTCACCGAACCGCTGCGCCTGCCGTTCCACGGCGGCGAACGCAGCATCGTGAAGCGCGACGCCATGTTGATCCGGGTCGAGACGGACCGCGGCATCGTCGGCTACGCCCCGGGACAAGGCAGCGAGCGGGCGCAGCGGGTCATCGAAACCATGGTGGGCCCGTTCCTGGAGGGCCGCAGGCTGGCCGACCCCGACGCCCTGCGGATTCAGTTCATGCTCGGCCCGGGCGCCGACCCCGCGGTGGTCAAAGACTACTGCGCGGTGGAAGTGGCCCTGCTGGACGCTTTGGCCAAGTCGCGCGGCGTGCCGCTTTCGGAAGTGGCCGGCGGGCGGGTGAGGGACCGCATCCGGCTGTACGGCAGCGCCGGGATGTACATGCCTCCCGAGAAGTACGCCGAAGAGGCGGCCGCCATCGCGGCGCTGGGATTCCGGGCCTACAAGATGAGACCCGCGCTCGGGCCCCGGATGGACCTGGAAGCCGTTCGGCTGATGCGCGCCGCGGTGGGTCCGGATTTCGACCTGATGGTGGACGCCCACTCCTGGTGGCGCATGGGAGACGCCAGCTACTCCTTTCAGACCGTGGAGGAACTGGCCCGGGAGATGGCCGCCTACCATATCGCCTGGCTGGAGGAGCCGCTGCCGCCCGACGATCACGAGGCCTACCTGCGATTGAAGGCCAAGGACTACGTGCCTCTGGCCAGCGGCGAGCACGAGCCCAGCGAAGAGCGCTACCTGGACCTGATCCTCAACCGGGCCGTGGACTACGTGCAGATGGACGTCTGCTGTCAGGGCGGCTTCACCATGGGCCGGCGGCTCTTCGCCGAAATCCAGCGCGAGGGGCTCCGGTTCGCGTTCCACAGTTGGGGCCCCGCGCTGGAGGTCATCGCCGCGGCGCACCTGGGGATCTGCTGGCCGGAGACCGTGGTCGAGTGGCTGGAATACCCCTGCTACTCGGCCCTGGACCGCGCCGGCATGTATCCTTTCCCGCTGGCGGCTGAGATTCTGGCCGAGCCGCTGGAGATCGACCACGGCGATCTGATCGTGCCGCGAAAGCCGGGGCTGGGGGTGGCGGTGGACGAGACCGTGATCGAACGCTATCCCTGGATTCCCGGCCCGTGGTCCTATTTCCGCACGGATTCGCCCCCGCAGACGGTGGCCGTCACCGCCGACCACAGCGTGAAGTGGGAGGCGCAATCGCAATGATCCTGCGGGGGATCGCGCTGGCGCTGACCGCCTGGGCCTGCCTGGCCCAGACCATCGACCAGGCCTACACCGCCCGCATTCGCGAGTACACCACCCAGCCGTACTTTCTGACTGAGCTGGTCGATCACCTGCCCGCGTCCCAGCGCGTGCCGACCCCCGAGAAGTCGCTCGGCTACGTTGTGGGAGCACCTGGAAAACTCACCTATTCGAAGGACATCTACCGCTACCTGCGTGAGGTCGAGAAGGCGTCGCCGCGCGTGAAGGTCTTCTCCATCGGCCAGACCGAGGGCGGCCGCGAGATGCTGCTGGTGGCGATCTCCGAGGAGAAGAACATCGCCGCGCTGGATCGCTACCGGGAGATCACCGCCCGGCTGGCCGACCCGCGCAGGACGCCGGAACCGGAAGCCCGGCGTCTGATCGCCGGTGGTCTGCCCCTGTACTGGACTTCGGGGAGCATCCACTCCTCCGAAGTCGGCTCGCCCGAGATGCTCATGGAGCTGGCTTACCGCCTGGCGGTGGAGGAGACTCCGTTCATCCAGGCCATCCGGAGGAACTCGATCGTCCTGATCACGCCGCTGCTGGAGGTGGATGGCCACGACCGTCAGGTGGACCTCTCCATCCTCAAGCAGAAGCGGCCCAGGAACGCCCCGCCCTCGGCTCCGTACTGGGGCAAGTATGTGCTGCACGACAACAACCGGGACGGCATGGCCATGTCGCTGGCCTTGAGCCGCAACATGATGCGCGCCTTCCTGGACTGGCACCCGCAGGTGCTGCACGACCTGCACGAATCGATCCCCTTCCTCTACACCTCGACGGGTATGGGGCCGTACAACGCCTGGCTGGATCCGATCGTGACCAACGAATGGCAGCGCCTCGCGTTCCACGAAGTGGAGGAGATGACCAAGCGCGGCGTGCCGGGCGTCTGGACCCACGGTTTTTACGACGGCTGGGCTCCGAACTACATGTTCTTCGTCGCCCAGGGACACAATGCCATCGGGCGCTTCTATGAAACCTACGGGGGAACGGGCGATGCCGCGACGCGCGAGCGCATCGTGCCGCCGGCCATGGCCGCCCGCACCTGGTACCGGCCGAACCCGCCGCTTCCCAAGGTGAAGTGGTCGCTGCGCAACAACGTCAACCTCCAGCAGAGCGCGCTGCTGCTGGCCATGAACTTCGTCGCCGGGCAGCGCCAGACCTTCCTGGAAAATTTCTATCTGAAGAGCCGGCGCTCGGTGGAGAAGGCCCGGCGGGAAGGTCCCGCGGCGTGGGTGATTCCGGCGGACGATCCGCGGCCGCTGGAGTGCGCGGGGCTGGTGAACCAGCTCCAGATGCACGGCATCGAGGTGCACCGCGCCGACCGCGAGATCGAAGTGGTCCAGACCGCCGGCAAGGAGGAGCAGCGGCACAGGTTCCCCTCCGGCAGCTACGTGGTGCGCATGGACCAGCCCTACAGCCGCATGGCGGACATGCTGCTGGACACGCAGTATTACAACCCGTCCGACACACGCCCGTACGACGATACAGGGTGGTCGCTGGGTCCGCTGCGGAACGTCAGGACGGTGCGGGTCAAGCCGGAATCCATCCTGCAGGCGCCCATGACCCTGATCGGCGGGCCGGTGAAGATTCCGGGCCGCATGAGCGGGCCGGAGCGCGCCGCGGCCTACCTGGTGGCGCACAATGCCCAAACGGCCCTGGCCACCTTCCGTTTCGCCCTCCGCGACGTCAGGATGCACGCGCTGGAGAAGCCGTTCGAAGACTACCCGCCCGGTTCGTTCCTCATCCGGGAGGCGGAGAATCCCGGCGTGCGCGAGGCGCTGCGCAAGACGGCGGCCGAGCTCGGGCTCGAGGTGCGCGGGCTGGCGCAGGCGCCGGGCGTGCCCGCCCATCCTCTGGCTGCGCCGCGCATCGCCCTGGTGCACACCTGGCTCAATACCCAAAGCGAGGGCTGGTTCCGGATCGCGTTCGACCGGCTGCGGATTCCCTACGACTATATTTCCGACCAGGTGCTGCGCGAGACGCCCGGCCTGCGGCAGAAATACGATGTCATCATCTTCGGCCCCACCCCGGGCAGCTCGCAGCGCATCGTGAACGGACTTCCCATGCGCGGGGAGCCGCTGGAATGGAAAGCCGGCGAGCTGACGCCCAACATCGCGGGCTCGCCGGACCAGACCGGCGATATGCGCGGCGGCATGCTGCTGCAAGGCTTGCAGCACCTGCGCGCTTTCGTGGAGCAGGGCGGGCTGTTCGTTACGGTGGCGGGGAATGCCTCGATTCCGATCGATTACGGACTGGTGGACAGCGTGGCGATCACGCCCGCCCGGGAGCTGCGAGCCTCCGGCGGCGTATACAACGTGACGGCCGAAGACAACGCCAGCCCCATCGCCTACGGCTATGGCGAGCGGCTGGCGGTCTACTTCAACCAGGGGCCGCTGTTCCGGGTCAGCCGGACGGGCGGCATCGGCGGCTTCGCCGGAGAGGAGACGCGGCAGCGGCCCAGTGGGCGTGGTTCCGCGGCCGACCCGGATGTGCCCCAGGGCCGGCCGTATGTCGAGCCCGTCAAGGAACCGGAAGTGAAGCCGGGCGAGGAGCGGCCGCTCACCGACGAAATGCGGGAGTACTACGCCAACCTGCTCCCGGCTGCCGCGGAGCAGCCGCGCATCGTCTTTCGCT
>JADZAF010000313.1 GCA_020852755.1 Bryobacterales bacterium | reverse complement strand
GGGACCTGGCCGGCCGCGCGCGGAGAACGCCAGGTCCGGGGAATCGACTTCCGCCATGGGCGCGGGTCACCGCCCGCCCGGAGCCGGACCCGGCGCGGAACGGCTCATCCGCGAACCGCTCAGGCGGTTACTGCCTCCTCACCCGAGTGCGCGGCCGACTGTTTGAACCTGCCGCCCGGGCGCGTGCGCGAAACATGAGAGATGGGCGCGAAGTGGTCTTGAGAGCTTTGAATTGGTTGGTAAGCGGCCCAGCCCGCCGTATCCGGGCATTATGTCACAGCCGCTTGCGCATTGATCGTGCCCGGCGCCTGGGGACATGAAGAAAACCCTGAATCGCGGTAAGAGTTTACATCTGTAATCGACCGGCGCCCAGGCGCGGACCTGGAAAATCAGACAGTTAGAGAACACTCAGGGCAAGCGATTCTGAAACTCTCAATTTGACTCCCATAGCTCCATATCATACACTCCGGCCCAGTTTCGGTCTTTGGACACACTCGATTCGCAAGCCGGAGCCCCTTGTGAATGGAAGTCTCTTTACCGAAAGGAGATTTGAAAATGACCGATAGAAGGTACTTCCTGAAGGCACTCACCCTCGGCGGGGTGGGATTGTTCCAGCGAGGCGGGAACAGGCAGGCCCTGGCGCAAATCCCGGGAGGCACGCTGCTTCCGGGGAACGTGGCCAGGTACGTGACTCCGATGTTGATTCCGCCGGTCATGCCGCGAGCCGGAACACTCAAGGATCGGATGGGCAAGAACGTCGACTACTATGAGATCTCGGTGAAGCAGTTTGCCCAACAGATCCTGCCGGCCGGGCTGCCGCCGACCACCGTATGGGGTTACGGCGCGGTCGCCGCGGAAGACAAGAGGGGACTGCTGCTGCATAACGCGCCATCACTCACGATTGAGGCCAGGTGGCAGAGGCCCGTACGGGTCAAGTGGATCAACAGTCTTCTGAATAACGGCGGCGGCTACTTGCCCCACTTGTTGCCGGTCGATCCGACCCTCCACTGGGCCAACCCGCCTGGCGGCGCTGCGGGCCGGGACACCCGGCCGGACTTCGCATCCACCCCCGAACGCTACACCGGTCCTGTTCCCCTCGTCACTCACGTCCACGGTGCGGTCGGGGTCGGCGACGAGAGCGATGGCAACGCCGAAGGCTGGTACCTCCCGGCGGCCAACGATATTCCGGCCGGCTACGCGACCGAAGGATCCTGGTACGACTTCTTCAGAAACAAGGCCGCCGCCAGATTCGGCGTAGCCTGGGGTCCCGGCTTCGCCGTGTTTCAGTATCCGAACGCGAATCGCGCCTCCACCGTCTGGTATCACGATCACACGCTGGGTATGACCCGGCTCAACGTGTATGCCGGTCCGGCCGGTTTCTACATCGTGCGCGGAGGTCCGGCGGGCGACGATGCCGCGCTCGATTCGCGGTTCGGTACGGCGGCCGTGCTGCCGGGTCCGGCGCCCAGGGAAAACGACAAGTTCCCGCCGAATAAGACCTACTACGAGATCCCCATCGCGGTTCAGGACCGTTCGTTCGACGCCGGCGGTTCTCTGTTCTACCCCGGCACGCGCGCCTTTTTCGATGGCATCCCGGGTCCCTACATACCGGATTCGGACATTTCGCCGATCTGGAATCCGGAGTTTTTTGGCAACTGCATCATGGTCAACGGCAGCACCTGGCCGTTTCAGACCGTCGAGCAGCGCCGCTACCGCTTCCGGTTCCTGAACGGCTGCCAGTCGCGCTTCCTGATCCTGGACTTCGCCAACATCCCGGGCGTATCGGTCTGGCAGATCGGCAACGAAGGGGGCTTCCTCGCGGCGCCGGTCAACCTCACGGCGAACCACGGCAACCGCCTGCTGATGTCTCCGGCCGAACGCGCGGATCTGATCGTCGACTTCACCGCCGTTCCGGTGGGCAATTACGTGCTCGGCAACCTGGGTCCCGATGAGCCTTTCGGCGGAGGCCTGCCGGGTGTCGATTTCGCGGTCTCCGACCCCTCCAGCACCGGACAGGTGATGCAATTTCGGGTGGTCCCGGCGGTTGCGCCCGATCCGTCTACACCACCGCAATTCCTGCGGCTGCCGGCCATTACACCGTTGCCCGTGGCCACGGCAACCCGGCCTCTGGTACTGCTGGAGGACACCTCGGCGCGCTTTGCCGATGCCCCGGCGGAGGCCCTGTTGGGCACCGTGGCCTTCGATGCCTCCGGACAGGGCTCATGGACGCCGCGCATGTGGGCTGACCCGGTGACCGAGAACCCGGTCCTGGGCGCCACCGAAGTGTGGGAGTTCTACAATGCGACGGGTGATGCGCACCCCATTCACATCCATGAACTGGTCTTCGAGGTCGTGAACCGGCAAATCATCTCCGTGAATGAGGCGGCCCGGCAGGTCCAGGTCGTCCCCGGATCGGTTCCCACGCCGCCTGAGCCCTGGGAAACCGGGTTCAAGGACACGGTCGTCGCTTATCCAGGCGAGGTAACTCGGGTGAGGGCGCAGTTCAACACACCCGGCCAGTTTGTCTGGCACTGCCACATTGTGGAGCACGAGGACAACGAGATGATGCGGCCGTACCGTATCGGGCCTGTACAGCCTGGTCAGCCCTGAGTCTGAAGAAAAAGCGAGCCGGATGAACCGTGGCTCTCGCGCCAAACCGGCGCCGGTGGCGCGCATTCGCACCGCGCGGCGCCGCGTTCCTGCCGGCGGCCTGGCCCGCCTTCCTACGGAATCTTTTCGAACTGCGGGCACGCCGTCTTGCCCGCGCCGGACGCGTTTCCGAAGGCCGTCCCCTGTACCGTGCAGACCAGGTCCTTGCCCGTGTTGCCGCTGATGGTGTTGGCCGGTGCGTTCTCCATCAGCCACACCGCGCTCCGCTGGGTGGTCAGCACTCCGTCCCCGTTGTTGCCCGTGATCGTGTTGCTGATCAGCGTGGCCATGGCGTTGTTACGCACGTACACCCCGGCCGTCTGGTTGCCCGAGATCTGCGCCGCCGTCAGCGTCATCGCCGAGCCGTCGGTCACCACCACGCCGCCCCACTTCTGAGCCTCGGTCCCGCCGCTGTTGTTGCGGATCGCCGTCGTGCCCCCGCCGCCGATATGCGCCACCGACGAATGCCGGACCGTCAACCCCTGCTTGTTGTTCTCGATGGTCAGCGGACAGCCGTACGTGAACGTGCTGTTGTCCGAGACGTTGATCGCCACTTTAGCCCCGCTTACCGTTCCGCTTCCGCAGCCGCCGCGGAACCCCAGTTCGGAAGCGAAAAGATTGATGCCGTCCGCCAGGACGCCGGACCCGTCGGTCCTCATGTCCAGGATCGACCAGCTTCCCGTCATATACGCCCGCGATCCTCCTCCGAGGACGATCCCGCCCCCGGTGTCCTCGATAGCCAGCGTGGAGCCGGTGTTTCCGATGTCAACGATCGAATTCCCACTGGCTGCGATGCCGTACCGGGCCATGTGGCTGATCGTCACCATGCCGCCCATCGGGCTGATCTTGCAGTAGGAATTGTTGTTGCAGAGCACGCCCGCATCGCCGTTCTGGATAGTGACGTTGTTCACCTCCACCTGCTGGCTGCCGTTGACGCCGATTCCCCCAGCGTAGCCGTTTCCGTCCAGCGTCAGGTTCCAGATCTTGATGTTGAACGAGTCGGCAATGTTCACAATCGCCGCGGAGTTCTGATCCGGGGACTTGATGCCGCTGCCTGGCCCGTCCCCTTGAATCGTCAGGTTCCTCAATCCCAGGATAACGGCGCGTCCGCTGCAGTTCCCCTGTACGAAGATCCTGTTCGGACCGTTGGGGAGAGTGCTGCTGATGGTGCCGATCGCGGCGGTAACGCCGTCCGGCGTGGTGCTGCAGTCCACGTAGTAATCGGCGGCGGTAGCGGTGCCGGCGACCAGGATCGCGCAGGCGCCGAGGGATAAAGAGCAGGCTTTCGAAAGATGCATCGTCGGGGTTCCTCCGTCTGAAATCAAGGGCCGGTTCTGCCGGGGCCTCCTTGATCATCCGACATTCTCTGGAAACAGACCTTTTACTCTTGTGTATTCCCGTCCCCTGCGGTTCCAGCAGTTTGCGAGGCCTGAGCGTGCAGTACCGCTGTAACCCGGACCGCCTCCTGCGCCGGGCGGCGCCTGCGCCGGCGCCCGCCGGCGCCACGGCCAAAACCGCCTCAAGGCCGGCCCGTGGAGTGAAAGTCCTTCAACTGCCAGGACCGCCCGGCGGCTTCCCCTCCACCCTGAGGCCACTCCGGTCCTGGACCGTCTGGAAGTCCTTTGCCAGCGGCGGCGGCCCGCCCGCCGCCCGCGAGGGCGCCGGCGGGCTGTGGGCCGGTAACCCGCGAAGCCAGGCTCATACCGCGATCGTCACACGTTGGATGCCAACGAACTCCAACTCCTGCTCCGGAGCGCCTTCGATTTCCAGACAGAGCTCGATTGCCGCGCGAATGCGCTCCGTGACCTCATCGAGCGACCGCCCTTGTGTATGGCACGCAGGAATTTGCGGAACTGACGCTACGTAATATCCTTCCGCATCGCGTCAATGACGACGTAGAACTGCCGCGGCACCGGGGTAGATCCTTGCATGCATTGTAGATGCCCTTGGCAGCCAAGAACCAGTTGTATAATCAACACGTTGCAAGGTCTCTAGGGGCTGGGGTCGGTCGGATTCTCACAGAAAAGGCTTGCAAGGGGTGTTAAGTTATAGCTTAACATTGGGATGATGGATGGCACGGAGAGTCGCCTACCAGGGAGCGAAGTTCGCGATTGCGTTCGCGAGAGAGAAGAGCGGCGCTTGTCCGGCCTGAGCAGACCCAGCTCGCGATTGTGACGAAGGCGAAGCGATGAAGACGCAGCACGAGATTCTGATGGAGGACCCGGAGTTCCGGAGACTCCTGGCTATCGAGGCACTGGTGACGGAAGCCTCGGAGACGATTGCCCGGCTGATGGCCGAACAGAACGTCAGCAAGGCCGATCTGGCGCGCAGGTTGCACAAGTCCCGAGCTTGGGTGACCCAGCTTCTGAGCGGCAAGGCCAACATGACGGTTCGCACGCTGGCAGAGGTGGTGTACGCGCTCGATGCGGAGGTGAAGCTCAGCGCCCAGCTGCCGGGTTGGAAGATGGCCCGGAAGCCGCTGGGCGCGGAGCGGCAGCCGCTGGTGTACAAGAAAGCGATGTCTCGTCGCCAGAGGTTGCGGATATCACTCTCCCCTACAGGTCGGCGATGATGGAGTTCCGCCATCCGCCTATCGTACGGCAGAACCGAAGAACCGGGCATCGTCGGAGTGCGCGGGAGTTGTCCCTACGAGTCGGCTGGCTTCCGGAGACTCGATTCGGCCATTGCGGTCCACGCTGATGCAGCCACTCCAAGCCCAGCCGCGCGCTCACGGACGCCCATCCACTCATAAGAGCAGCCACGCCCGGGGAACAAAGTCCACCCCGCCGTTGTCTATAGGGCGAAGGTGAATGTCATGATACGCTTCTTCTGGCTGCTTGCGTGGCTCGTCCCCGGGTTCGCGGCCGATCTCACCGGCCAATGGGCGGCCACGCTGAAGATGGGCGGCCAGGGCTACCCCCTGCATTTCGAGTTCAAGCAGACGGGCGGCGCGATCACGGGCGCCTTCGGGTTTCGAGCCGATTTCCTCTGGCCGCTGGCCGAAACCCGCCTGGAAGACGGCAAGCTGCGGTTCGTGATGAGAATGCCCTCCGGACCCGAAGCGGTCTTCGAAGGGACGGTAACCGGAGATGCCCTCTCCGGGCAGCTGGCTTCCACGGCGCAAGGCCCGGGCGGGGCGCTCGAAATGACGAAAGCGGGGCCGCCATCCCGCCTGCCGTCGCCGCTGGTTCCCCACAGCTCATCCGGGTTGAGCAAGCTGAGCGACGAGTTCTCCCGTCCCGAAACACGGCGCGAATGGACCACGCTGAGCCAGGCCGAGGACTGGCCCGGCAGGATCGAGCGCATGGATATCGGCGGCGCCAGTCCCGGCCGCCTCAGCATCATCCCCAGGTCCGGAGCCTGGTGGGGAGGCTACCACGGCGTATACCTGTTCAAGGTAGTCAGGGGCGATTTCATGGTCACCGCCCGCCTGCAAGTCACCGGCAAAGCGGGCGGCGAGCCCGCCAATATTTGGACCATCAGCGGCCTTCTCGTGCGTGCGCCGGGCGACCTGAGCCTCGCCCGCGAGCAGCGCAAGGAGAATTGGATCTACTTGATGACCGGCCGCGGGCCGTCCCAAGCCCGGGTGGTGGACGCCAAAAGCAACCGCGACGGCAGCAACGCCTGGGACATCACGCCCGCGGCCGCCGGCTGGTACGAACTGCGCATTGCCAGGATCGGGCCGCTCTTCGTTCTCCTGTGCCGGCCCGACGGCGAGCCCTGGAAGGCCCGCAAACTCATCTTCCGCGCCGACCTCCCGCCGGCCCTCCAGGTAGGCCTCAACCTGACTTCGGATTTCAAGCTCTCCACCACAATGCCGGCGGCGAAGTTCAACGCCGCCACATTCGACGGCGCCGGCGTCGATGCCGCCACCCTGGTGGACTGGATTCGCTTCAGCCCCCTCCCTGACCGCAGGAAGGCCCTGAACGCCCTCGCCGGCAAGCCCGTCCTGGATGTCAGCGACGCCGACCTGCTGCGCATCGCCGAATAACCCTCCCGGGTGGAGTCACCAAGGCCGGAAAACTCATCCGCGCGTCTTCTCAGTCACTTGCGTACTCTCCCGCCACTGCGCCCCGCCGGCAGCCCGTTATCCTATAGGGCTGAGTCGGCATTCACGCCGCCATCCGACAGCTTCCTTATGCTTCTGACTCATTTCCCCACCGTCCGCGCCCGCCGCAGCCCCGCCCGCGGCTGCCGCCCGGTTCGCTTGTGAGCCATCCGCGCCCCTGCAAAACGAACCCAGGAAGTTGTTGAAAACAATAGAAAACACCCAAGCTGGCCAGGCTTTTTTCGTCAGAAACTGGCCCTGACTCGCCATCCCACCCCCTCTCCCAACCTATTCACAACCTCCCGCATCCTCGCCCACCCTTCCCCTAACCCCTTGCGCTCCCTCACTTACACCCTCCGTCCCGCTCATTCCACCCTCCCCGGCCCCCGGCCCTCCCGCCCCCGCATGCTACAGTGAGGACGCAAAGGGGCTCGGTCCGGCACTCACCGGGCCGGGGGAACCAACGTGCCGTCAATCTACTGGGAACTTGTGATCCGGAGTGTCTTCGCCTGTCTGCTGTGCGGCCCGCTCGTTGCGCAGGATCCGCCGCTCTTCCCGTCCGCGGACAGCGTCCGAATGGAAGCCGCCCCCCGCCGCGCGGCCGCCGAAGAGGAGCGCCGCCTGCGCGAGAAGATGGCCGACTTCGTCCGCGCCTGGAATGACTTCGTTCAGGAATACGCCGGCCGGGGCGCCTTCAACATCCGGAAAGCCCGGCGCATCACCCGCGCCTGGCGCCGGCTGGAGCGCGAGGGCGCCTGGCCGAAGCCGTGACCGCCCCGCCTTACTCGTACCGCAGCGCTTCAATCGGGTTCAGCCGCGCCGCCTTGATGGCCGGCAGCAGGCCCGCCACCAGCCCCACCATCTCCAGCATCACCGTCGAAGTCACTACCGCGAAAAGCGAAAGCTGTAAGTGGACGTCCCCCTGCCCCGAGGTGTCCTTGAACAGCGGGCCCAGCAGCGGCAGGGTCTGAATCGTATGCGTGGCCACGTAGCCCACCAGCGTGCCCAGCAGGCCCCCCGCCGTCACGATCGCCAGCGCTTCCGCCAGGAACTGCGCCAGCACCGCCCGGCGCGTCGCCCCCAGCGATTTCATCGTCCCGATCTCCCGCGTCCGCTGCGTCACCGAGACCAGCATGATGTTCGCCAGCCCGACCCCGCCGATCGCCAGCGTCAGCGTCCCGATGAAGCCCAGCAGCGCCCGCAGCGCCAGCCCCATCATCTCGATCATCTTCAGGAAGTCGTTGAACGCGATCATGTCCACCGCGCGCTCGTCCGCCGGCGAGAAGTTGTGCAGCCGCGCCAGCACCTCCCGCACCTGCCGCATCGACTCCTTCCGGAAGATCGGGTTCTTGGGGCTCCACACAATGAAATCGGTGTACCGCACGTCCCGGAACAGCGACATCGTCTCGTACGGCATGAACAGGCACTCGTTGTCCGGCGTGTTGTAGTTGGAAACCTGCACCTTGGTCCGCAGGACTCCCACCACCGTGAAGCTCAGCCCGTTCACCCGCAGTTCTTCTCCCTCCGGCGGGATCTCGCCGAACATCTTGCGCGCCGCTTCCGCCCCCATCACCAGCACCCGCTGCTTCTGCAGCCCGTCCTCCTCCGTCAGCCAGCGCCCCGAATCCAGCGACATGTTCCGCACACGCCCGTACTCCTGCTTCACCCCCCGCACTGTCATGGTCTGCGTGCGGTAGCCGCGGACCACCGTCGCCCCGCGGTACATGACCTCCGGCGAAACGGCTTCCACCAGCGGCACCGCGTCCCGGATCGCGTCCGCGTCCGTCGCCTCCATGCGGATGCGCCGCCCCGCCCGCTCGCCCCCCGCCTGCGCCGAGGTCTGCCCGTTGAACATCAGGACCAGGTCGTGCCCCACCGCCCGGAAGGCCGTCGAGAGCGCCCGGTCGAATCCCTCCCCGTACGAGTACAGGATCACGAAACAGGCCACCCCCCACGCCAGGCTGATCATGGTCAGGAAGCTGCGCTGCTTGTTGAATCGCAGCGCCGCCCCGGCCTCGCTCAGGATGCTCTTAACGCTCATAACGCAGGGCCTCCACCGGCGTCAGTTCGGACGCCTTCCAGGCCGGCCACATCGCCGAGGCCACGGCCACGATGCCCAGCGCCGCGAACGCCCAGGCCGTGGTCGAGTTCTCCACCGGCAGCCCCGAGAACGCGTCCGGCATCGGGAACGAATTCACCACCCGCGCCAGCGACCACGAGCCCAGCCACCCGATGCCCCCGCTGACCAGCGCCAGCAGAATCCCTTCCGCCAGGAAGTCCGCCAGGATCCGCCGCCGCGTCGCCCCCAGCGCCTTCCGTAGCCCGATCTCCGGCGTCCGCTCCGTCACCGTCACCAGCATGATGTTCATCACCCCGATGCCGCCCAGCGTCAGCGTCACCACCGCGATGGTCGCCAGGAAGGCCGTCATCGACGTGAAGATCGTGTCCACCATCTCGGCGCTTTCCACCGTGTCCCACATCGGGACCGCGCGCTCGTCCGCGGGGTCGAAGCGGTGATTGCGCGCCAGCACCCGCCGCACCTGCTGCTGCGCCGCCTTCCACTCCAGCAGCGACGCCGGCACGTACACCAGGTCGTCCAGGATCCCCGGCACGAAGTTCGCGTCCTTCTCCGGGATGTCCCGCACCATGGTCGAGTACGGGATGTAGATCTTGTCCACGTCCATCCCGTCGTAGCTGCTGGTCTGCGTCTTGTCGGGCATCAGCCCCACTACCTGGAAGGGCAGGCCGTTCAGCTTGATCTCCGAGCCCACCACCCCCGGCCGGTCCGCGAACAGCTGCTTCCTTACGTTGTTCCCCAGCACGCACACCCGCCGCGCTTCGTGGCTGTCTCCCTCGCTCAGGAAGCGCCCGCGCCCGATCGGGATCGTCCGGATCTTCGAAAACATCGGCTCCACGCCCAGCACCGAAAACGTCCCGCTGTTGAAGGGGCTCGACGCCCGCGCGCTGTCCTTCAATTCCCCTACCGCGTGGCGCACCAGGTAGCACTCCCGCCGGATGTCCTCCACGTCCTTGTACGTCAGCCGGATCCGCCGCCCCGCCCGCTGCCCCCCGGCCTGCAGTTCCGTCCGGCCGCCGAACACGATCACGATGTTTTCCCCCAGCTGCTTCATCCGCTTCCGCTCGCCCTGCTGGAATCCCTTGCCCATGGCCACGATCAGGACGATCGAGGCCACGCCCCAGGCGATCCCCGCCATCGTCAGGAAGCTGCGCAGCTTGTTCCGCATCAGGCTGGAGACGACATGCCCCAGCAATTCGGCCACGTAGGTCATGCCCGCCTCACTGCAAGATGACTTGCTGGCCTTCCGCCAGGCCCTTCACGATCTGGGTTCGGGATCCGTTGCTGATCCCCGCCGTCACCGCCACGCGGCGCTTGCCGCTCTCCTGGGTGGCGTCGGGAATGTCCACTGCCGTGGAACGGTCTTTGTTGTAGACGATGGCGCCCTCGGGAATCGCGATCACGCCCTTGCGCTCCTCCAGGATGATCTCCGCGTTCGCCGTCATCAGGGCGCGCAGCTTGCCCGACTCGTTCGAGATCGAAACCCGCACCTCGAACGTCGTCACGTTGTCCTTCTCCACGCCCATGGGCGAGATCTTGGTCACCTTGCCCCAGAACTTCTCGTCCTTGAACGGCTCCACCGTGATCCGCGCCGGCTGCCCGGTCCAGATGCGGCCGATGTCGGCTTCGTCCACCTTGCCCTTCACGTAGACTTCCGAGAGGTCCCCCAGCGTCATGATCAGCGTCGCGCCCGAGCCCATCGTCAGGATCGAGCTGACCGCGTCGCCCACTTCCCGGTCCCGCGAAAGCACTACGCCGTCGATCGGCGAAGTGATGGTCGCGTTCCGCAAATCCTCTTCCGCCCGCGCTACCACCGCCTTGGCCTGCTCGAGCTGCGCCTCGCTCTTGGCGATCGCCGCCCGCGCCACCCCCAGGTTCACCGTCGCCGACTGCTGCCGGTTCACCGCCAGCTCGTAGTTCTTCTCCGCGTCGTCCCGCGCGTTCTGCGCGATCAGCCCGTCCCGGAACATCTGCCGGGCCCGCTCCATGTCGCGCTTCAAAAACGGCACGTCCGGGCCATTGGCCTCCACCTGGTAGCGCTCGTAGTCGGCCTTGGCGCTCTTCAGCGCCGCTTCGCCCACCGCCAGCGCGGCCTGCGCTTCTCGCAGCCGGGGCAGCAGGTCGTTCTTGTCCAGTTCGCAGATCACCTGGCCCTTGCGAACCACGTCGCCTACGTTCACCGGCAGGCTTTGAATGATGCCGCTGGCCTTGGACTTGATCTCCACCTTGGTCACCGGCTCGATCTTGCCGGTCGCCACCACCGACCGCGCCAGGTCCATGCGCTCCGCGCGCGCCAGTTTCTCGGGCTCGATCTTCGTGGAATTGGGACTCAGAGCCTTCAGCGAGAAGAAAACCAGGCCCCCCAGCAGGGGCAGCGAGCAGAGAACCCAAAAGAGACGCCGTTTCCGCTTGTGGTTAGCCATTGCCGTGTCCGTTTGGTTCATACGCGCACGGCCCCCCGAAAGTTCCGGATATCGGCTAACGCCCTGCCGTTGCAACGCGGACCGCGGGACTCTCGAGGCCCGCCGCCGTGATCTTCAGGTCGGCCGCCCCGCCGCTCAGCGCGGCCGGAGCCCGCAGGTTGATCTGCTGCACCCCCGGGAAACCGGGCGCCGGCCCCGAATACAGCACTTCCACTCCCTCCCCGCCCAGCGTCACTTGCGCCGGGCCCTCGAAGCCGGTGGCGTAGAAGTACAGGATCTCGCCTGGCCGGACCGGGTTGTCCGCCGTCACCAGGGTGTTTTCGGCATGATGGACGATGGCCGGGAAGATCCCCGGCTGCGCCGCCAGCACCGGCACTTCCACCGGCGCACCCGCCTCCCCGTCCCGGCTGATCACAACCGAAGCCGTGGCCGCGCCCGCTGTCTCCGCCGGGACTACGAAGTTCACCTGCTCCGTGCCGCGAACGTTCGCCAGCCCGTAAAGCCCTGCCGCCCGGCCGTTTACCGTCACCCGCACCCCGGCCAGCTCCAGCGGCAGAGGCAGCCCGGGCGCGCTCAGCACCCCTTCCTCGTCCCGGAAGCCCGCGCCGAACGCCGATGCTACCGACCCGGCCACCAGCCCCGCCTGGTAGCTGGCCGCGTTCACTACCCCAGCGGCGGTGAACACCGGCGCCCGGCCCGCCTCCAGCCGGTAGATGTCGCCCCGGAGGTGGTCGGCTGCGTAGAGCTCGCCCTGCTCGTCTTCCCCGAATGCCGAAATCGCCAGCTCGCTGTCCAGCAGCAGCCGGTTCACCCACCCGGCCCCTTCCCTGCGTATGCCCCAGATCTTCCCGCTGCAATAATCGCCATAGACATACGTGCCCCGCAGCGAGCCCCACCGTCGGCCCCGGTAGACGTGCCCGCCCGTCACCGAGCAGCCGTCCGCCCGCTCGTACTCCACCACCGGCAGCGTCAGGCCCGCCGTGTTGCAGCCCGCGCGCAGGCACCGCAGGCCCTCCATCAACGCCCAGCCGTAGTTTTCTCCGCCCGCGCTCGAAGCCGGCTGGAAGTTCACCTCCTCGGCCCGGTTCTGGCCTACGTCCGCGATCCACAGGTCCCCCGTGGCCCGGTCGAAGGAAAACCGCCAGGGGTTGCGCAGGCCCAGCGCCCAAATCTCCGGCCGCACGGGCGAAGCCTCCGGGTTGAAGCGCAGCATCTTGCCCAGCAGCGACTGCCGGTTCTGCGCGTTGTTCATCGGGTCGTTGGCGCTGCCCCCGTCTCCCATACCCACGTACAGGTATCCGTCCGGCCCGAAACGCAGTTGCCCGCCGTTGTGATTGGCGAACGGCTGGTCGATGTGCAGCAGGATTTCCTCGCTGCCCGCCTCCGCCACGTTCGGGCCGGCGCTCACCCGGTAGCGCGCCACCACCGTGTCCCCCGCCAGGTCGGTGTAATTGACATAAAACGACCGCCTGGCCGCGTAGTCCGGCGGGAACGCCAGCCCCAGCAGGCCGCGCTCCCCGCCCGACGCCACCCGGTTCCGGATGTCGAGAAACGGCGTTGGGAGCAGGGCCCCGTCCTGCCACACCCGGATGACGCCCTCCTGCTCCACCAGGAACAGCCGCCCGCTGCCGTCCCCGGCGGCCTGTATGTCGGTCGGGTAGCGCAGGCCGGAAATCACCTTCTCCAGCCGCAAATCCTGGCCCGGCGCCGCCCAGGCCAAAAGACAGAAGAACACGCCCCTGAACCCTCTCATGACTCGATTCTATCCGCCGCACGGCGTTGCCAAGCGGTGACTCGTCCCGGATAGGGTAAAATGTGGAGGACACCCCTTTCCCGGGAGGAATACCGTTTGAATTCTGCCATCCTCGCCCTGGAGGACGGAAGCGTCTTCGAGGGCAGCAGTTTTGGTGCGCCTGTGGAACGCTCCGGGGAGGTGGTATTCAACACGGCCATCACCGGATACCAGGAGGTCTTCACCGACCCGTCGTATACCGGGCAGATCGTCATCCTGACCAACCCGCAGATCGGCAACTACGGCACCAGCAGCGCCGACAACGAGGCGGGACGCCCCTATATCGAAGGGCTGGTGGTGCGGGAGTTCTCGCCGGTGTCGAGCAACTGGCGGGCCGATCAACAGGCGCAGGAATTTCTCTCCCGGCACGGCATCCCGGTCATCTCCGGCATCGATACCCGCGCCCTGGTGCGCCGGCTGCGCAGCCAGGGCGTGATGCGCGGCGTCCTCTCGGCTCTGGATGCCCGGCCTGAACGCCTGGTCGAGAAGGCTCGCGGCATCCCCGGGATGTCCGGGCTCGACCTCGCCACCGGAGTCTCGACCGCGCAGTCCTATCAGTGGACCGAGGGGGTCGAACCCTGCTCCCCTTCCCAAGTGCTGCATCCCCGGCAGCAGCCGGAGCTGCACGTGGTCGCGTACGATTTCGGCATCAAACGCAATATCCTGCGCTGCCTCTGCCAGGTGGGCTGCCGCGTCACCGTGGTGCCCGCCCTGACTCCCGCCGAGGATGTGCTCGCCCTGGCGCCGGACGGCGTCTTTCTCTCCAACGGGCCCGGCGATCCCGAGCCGCTGCAGCGGCAGGCCGCCAACGTCCGGCGGTTGATCGGGAAGAAGCCGGTCTTCGGCATCTGCCTGGGCCACCAGGTGCTCGCCCTGGCCCTGGGCGGCAGGACCTACAAGCTGAAGTTCGGCCACCGCGGCGCCAATCACCCGGTCATCAACCGCCTGACCAACAAAGTCGAGATTACCTCCCACAACCACGGCTTCGCGGTGGAGGCGGACTCGCTCCCCCAGGCGGACGTCGAGATCACCCACATCAACCTCAACGACCAGACCCTGGAGGGTTTCCGCCACCGCCGCTACCCGGTCTTCTCGGTTCAGTATCATCCCGAAGCGGCGCCGGGTCCGCACGACTCGCAGTACCTGTTCGACGATTTCGTGAAACTCATGCGGGACGCGAAATAGATGCCCAGAAGAAACGACATACACCGCATCCTGATCGTCGGATCGGGGCCGATCGTGATCGGCCAGGCATGCGAATTCGATTACTCCGGGACCCAGGCCTGCAAGGCCCTGCGCGCGGACGGCTACGAAGTGGTGCTGGTGAATTCCAACCCGGCCACCATCATGACCGATCCGGAGCTGGCCGATCAGACCTACATCGAGCCGCTCAGCCTGCAGTACGTCTCCGAGATCATCCGCAAGGAGCGGCCCGACGCCCTGCTCTCGACCGTCGGCGGGCAAACCGGATTGAACCTCTCGGTGGAACTGGCCGAGGCGGGTGTGCTGGACGAGTACGGGGTGGAGTTGATCGGGGCCCGCATCGACGCCATCAAGAAGGCCGAGGACCGCCTGCTGTTCAAGGACGCCATGCGGCGCATCGGGTTGGAGACGCCGCAGTCGCAGTTGGTCAAGCACGTGGAGGACGGGCTGGCCTTCGCCAACCGGGTCGGATACCCGGTCATCCTGCGGCCCAGCTTCACCCTGGGCGGCACGGGCGGCGGCATCGCCTACAACCGCGAGGACCTGGCCGACATTCTGGAGCGCGGCCTGGACCTCTCGCCGGTTCACGAGGTCCTGATCGAAGAGAGCGTGCTGGGGTGGAAGGAGTTCGAGCTGGAGGTGATGCGCGACCTGGCGGACAACGTCATCATCGTCTGCTCCATCGAAAACTTCGACCCCATGGGCGTGCACACCGGCGATTCCATCACCGTGGCCCCGGCCCAGACCCTCACCGATCGCGAGTACCAGATGATGCGCGACGGCGCCATCCGCTGCCTGAGAGAGATCGGCGTGGACACGGGCGGGTCGAACGTGCAGTTCGCCATCGATCCCAAGACCGGGCGGATGGTGATCATCGAGATGAACCCGCGGGTCTCGCGCTCCTCCGCCCTGGCCTCCAAGGCCACCGGCTTCCCCATCGCCAAGATCGCGGCGAAGCTGGCCGTGGGTTACCGGCTGGATGAGATCGCCAACGACATCACCCGCAAGACGCCCGCCTGCTTCG
>JADZAF010000312.1 GCA_020852755.1 Bryobacterales bacterium | reverse complement strand
GGGCGACAACGTGAACCTGACGGTGGAGCTGATCACGCCGGTGGCCATGGACAAGGGGCTGCGCTTCGCCATCCGCGAGGGCGGCCGCACGGTCGGCGCCGGCACCGTCACCGAGATCATTGAGTAGCGTCCCATGGCTTTACGAGAGCGCATTCGTATCCGGTTGAAGGCCTACGACCACCGGGTGCTGGACCAGTCGACCACGGAGATCGTGGACACGGCCAAGCGGACCGGCGCCCAGGTGGCCGGCCCGATACCGCTGCCGACCGCCCGCACCATTACGACGGTGCTGCGGTCGCCGCACGTGGACAAGAAATCTCGGGAGCAATTCGAGATTCGAACGCACAAGCGCCTGCTCGATATTCTCGAGCCCACCCAGCAGACCGTCGATGCTCTGATGAAGCTCGATCTGCCGGCCGGCGTGGACGTCGAGATCAAGGCGTTTGGCAGGGAACATAGGTAGCGGGAGAGAACGGTCCGGGGCGGGTTTCGCCCGGGCCTCCGCTCTCCTGGAAATTCAAGGCGCGGGACCGCGCGGCGCGGCCGGGGAAAGCTCCCGGGCGGCGGAAGCGGAACCGGCCCGAAGGATTTAGGAATGGTTCCAGGAATTCTTGGAAAAAAGATCGGTATGACGCAGGTCTTCCAGGCCGACGGGCAAGTGGTGCCCGTCACGCTGCTGAAGGCGGGGCCTTGCCTGGTGGTGCAGCGCAAGATGCCCACCACCGACGGCTACGACGCCGTGCAGCTCGGCCTGGTCGAGTTCGTCAAACCGTCGCGAATCAACAAGCCGGAAACCGGACACCTGAAGAAGGCCGCGGCCGAGGGCGCGAAGCACCTGCGCGAACTGAAGCTGCGGCCCGGCGACGACGACCTGAAGCCCGGCGACAAGGTCCTGGCCGGACATTTCAAGCCCAAGGACAAAGTGGACGTGGTGGGCATCAGCAAGGGCAAGGGGTTTGCCGGGCTGGTGAAGCGCCATCACTTCCGGGGCGGCGAGGATACGCACGGGTCGATGTTCCACCGGGCGCCGGGTTCCATCGGAGCGTCCAGCTACCCCTCGCGGGTCTGGCCGGGCATGCGCATGGCGGGACACATGGGTTCGGCCCGCGTGACGGTGCGGAACCTGGAAGTGATCGACGTGGATGCCGAGGACAACGTGCTGGTGGTCAAGGGCGCGGTGCCCGGCCCCAATGGCGGCTACGTGCTGGTGCGTCGCGCGAAGAGGTGAGCATGCCGAAAGTGGATGTGGTGGATCTGAATAATCAGAAGGTCGGCGAGATCGAGCTTTCCGACCAGGTGTTCGGCGCCGACGTCAACGAGGCGTTGCTGTGGGAAGCCGTGCGGCACTACCAGGCCGGGCAGCGCGCCGGAACCGCCAAGACCAAGACGCGCGCGGAGGTCTCCGGGTCGGGCCGCAAGCTCTGGAAGCAGAAAGGCACGGGCCGCGCCCGCATGGGCTCCATCCGCTCGCCTGTATGGCGGCACGGCGGCACGACGCACGGGCCGCAGCCCCGCGATTACAGCTACAAGCTGCCGCGCAAGATGCAGATGGGCGCGCTGCGGTCGGCCCTGTCGGTGAAGCTGCGGGACGGCGAGCTGAAGGTGGTATCGGCTTTTGACCTGGGCGACGCCAAGACCCGCACGGTGGCGGCCGCGCTGAAGCGGCTGGAAGCCGGGCGCAAGGTCCTGGTGGTGGAAAACGGCGAGAATCCCAACCTGGCGCTGGGCTCGCGCAACCTGCCGGGGGTCACCCTGATGCCCAGCCGGGAGGTTCATCCCTACGCCCTGCTGGGGCACGACCGGGTGCTGATGTCCCAGGCCGCCGCTTTGAAGTTATCGGAGGCTTTGCAATGACCGTTCACCAAGTGATCCGGCGGCCGGTAGTGACCGAGAAGGGCTTCGGGAAGAAGGAAGCCGAGCAGACGCTCTGCTTCGAGGTGGCGGCCGACGCGAACAAGACCCAGATCCGGCAGGCGGTCGAGAAGCTGTTCCGTGTGCGGGTCCAGGAAGTCCGCACCATGAATCTGGAAGGCAAGATGCGCCGCCGGGGCCGCTTCACGGGCTACCGCCCGGACTGGAAGAAGGCCTACGTGAAGCTCAGGGCCGGCGAGAAGATGCCGGAGTACGCGGAGATCTGAGATGGCCATTAAAGCTTACAAGCCGACTACGCCCTCGCGGCGCTTCATGTCGGTGGTATCGCGCGAGACGCTGGCCCGGACGGAGCCCGAGAAGTCCCTGGTCCAGCCCAAGAAGCGCAGCGGCGGACGCAACAGCGGAGGACGCGTGGCCGTGCGGTTCCGCGGGGGCGGGCACAAGAAGGCCTACCGGGTGGTCGACTTCAAGCGCGACAAGGCCGGGGTTCCGGCCAAGGTCGCGGCGGTGGAGTACGATCCCAACCGCTCAGCCCGCATCGCCCTGCTGCACTATGCCGACGGCGAGAAACGCTACATCCTGCAGCCCGAGGGGTTGCGCGAGGGGATGACGGTGGTTTCCGGCCCCTCGGCCGACATCCTGGTGGGCAATGCCCTGCCCCTGAAGAACATTCCCGCCGGCACCATGGTGCACAACGTGGAGTTGAAGCCCGGCAAGGGCGGGCAGATGGCGCGCTCGGCCGGGGCCCAGGTGCAGCTGGTTTCCAAGGAAGGGGGACTGGCGCTGCTGAAGCTGCCGTCGGGCGAGGTGCGCCGGCTCCCGCTGGAGTGCATGGCGACCATCGGGCAGGTCGGCAACCTGGACCACGAGAACATCTCGCTGGGCAAGGCGGGCCGCAAGCGCTGGCTCGGCCGGCGGCCGCACAACCGCGGCGTCTCGATGAACCCGATCGACCATCCGCACGGCGGCGGCGAGGGCCGCACCTCGGGCGGCCGCCATCCGGTCACGCCCTGGGGCCAGCCCACCCGGGGCTTCAAGACGCGCAACAACAAGCGGACCGACAAGTGGATTGTCAGCCGCAAGGCCAAGAAGCGTTAGCGAAGCGGGTGAAGGAAGAGGTTTATGGGGCGTTCGATTAAGAAAGGGCCGTTCACCGACGACCACCTGGTGGTCAAGATCACGGCCTTGAACGAGAAGAACGAAAAGAAAGTGATCCGGACCTGGTCGCGCCGTTCCACCATCCTGCCCGAGTTCGTGGGGCACACCGTCGCGGTGCACAACGGGAAAAAGTTCATCCCCGTGTACATCACGGAGAACATGGTGGGGCACAAGCTGGGCGAGTTCTCGCCCACCCGCACCTTCCGGGGACACGCGGCCAAGGCGGCGACCGAGAAGTCGTCGAAGCCGTCCTGAGGACAGTCATGGAAGTGAAAGCCGAAGCACGCTACGTTCGGGTATCGCCGCAGAAGGCGCGGCTGGTGGTGGACCTGATCCGCGGCCTCAACGCCGGCAAGGCCCTGGTCACCCTGGGCGCGACCAACAAGCGGATCGCGCCGGCGGTCGCCAAGGTATTGCAGTCCGCCATCGCCAATGCCAAGGAGAAGGGGACGGACGTCGACGTGGACGCGCTGTACGTCTCGTCCGCCTACGTGAACGAGGGTCCGCGCATGAAGCGCATCCGGCCGGCGCCGATGGGGCGGGCTTACCGGTACCAGCGCCGCATGTCGCACATCGTCATCAAGGTCGCCCCCAGGCAGTCCGGGGCAGCGGGCGAGTAAAGGATTTATCGAATGGGTCAGAAAGTACATCCGTACGGATTCCGGCTGGGGTTCAACAAGACCTGGCGCTCCCGCTGGTTCGCCAAGCAGGGCTATCCCAAGCTGCTGCAGGAAGACCTGGAGCTGAAGGAGGGCCTGCAGGAGCGGCTGAAGTCGGCGGGCATCAGCTCCATCGAGGTGGACCGGCCGGGCAACAAGCTGCGGATCACCATCCGGACATCGCGGCCGGGCATCATCATCGGGCGCAAGGGCGCCGAGATCGAGAAGCTCAAGCAGGACCTGGCCCGGCGTACGCGGCGGGAAGTGTTCATCGACATCCAGGAAGTGCACAAGCCGGAGCTGGACGCGCAGCTGGTGGCCGAATCGATCGCGCTGCAGCTGGAGAAGCGCGTGGCTTTCCGGCGGGCCATGCGGAAAGCGGTCGACTCCGCCCTGCGGTTCGGCTGCAAGGGGATCAAGGTGCGGGTGTCGGGCCGTTTGAACGGGGCCGAGATCGCGCGCAGCGAGTGGTACCTGCAGGGGCAGCTGCCGCTGCACACGCTGCGGGCCGATATCGACTACGGCTTCGCGGAAGCCAGCACGACGTACGGGGTGATCGGGGTAAAAGCCTGGACCTACAAGGGCGAACTGCTGGACACCCGGCGGCCGCGCCTGGGCTCGGAGCCGGAACCGCGCCGCCGCGAGCCGCGCGAGCGCCGCGAGCGCGACCGGGATCGCGACCGCGATCGCCGGCATCATCCGGCGCCGCTGCCCGTACCCGCCTCGGCCGAACCCGCCGGACCGGCCAGCCAGCCGGCGCCCGGGGAACTGCCGCAGCCGGCCCGGACCGGCACGCCGATCATGCCGCCGCTGATGCCGCCGCAGCCCGCCTGGAAGCAGGAAGCCCGGCAGGAGCCGGCCCCGGCGGACAAGCCCGGCGACACGGGAGAAACGAAATCGTAAGTTCGGGCCGGCCGTGGCCGGTCCGGGTGTGAGGATTACCAGTCATGTTGATGCCGAAGAAAGTCAAGTATCGGAAACAGCAGCGCGGCCGCATGGCCGGCAAGGCCTGGCGGGGTTCCGACCTCTCGTTCGGTGACTACGGCCTGAAGGCCATGGAGTGCGGCTGGATCACCGACCGGCAGATTGAAGCGGCGCGCATCGCCATGACCCGCTTCATCAAGCGCGGCGGCAAGGTCTGGATCCGGCTGTTTCCGGACAAGCCCATCACCAAGAAACCCGCCGAGACGCGCATGGGCAAGGGCAAGGGCGCGCCCGAGCAGTGGGTGGCGGTGATCCGGCCCGGCAAGATCCTGTTCGAGATGGAAGGCGTGGCGGAGAACATCGCCCAGCAGGCGATGCGGCTGGCGGCGCACAAGCTGCCCCTGCCCACCCGGTTTGTGTCCCGCTCCCGGGGCGCTGGAGGCGCGGCATGAAGGCACAGAAGCTTCGCGATCTCGATCCCCAGGAACTGGAGCAGCAGCGCAAGGAGATGCAGGAGCAGTTGTTCCGGCTGCGCTTCCAGATGTCCATGGGACAGATGGAAGGCTTGAAGAAGTACCGGATCCTGCGCAAGGATTTGGCCCGGATTCTCACCCTGCAGGGCGAGCGGCGCCGGGCCGAGCAGAAAGGTTGACGATGGCCGCCGAAACGCAAACAGTCGTCAGTAAGAAGAACGAGAAGATCGGCCAGGTGGTGTCGGCCCGGATGCAGAAGACCATCGTGGTGGAAGTCAGCCGCCGGGTGCCGCACCCGCTCTACAAGCGGATCGTGACCAAGCGGAAGAAGTTCTACGCCCACGATGAAGAGGGCACGGCGCGGCTCGGCGACGTGGTGAGGATTATCGAATCGCGCCCCTACAGCCGGCTCAAGCGCTGGCAGCTGGCCGAGGTCATCCGCCGCAGGTCCGTGGTCGCGACGCAGCCGAAGGACCTGGACGTCCAGGCCTAGCCGGAAGGCCGCGGCCGGCCGCGGAGGAGCCCGGAGAGGGCCTTCCGGGGTTCGGGCCGGCGTGAGAAGAAGAAGGAAATTTTTATGATTGGAATGCGAACGATTTTGGAGGTGGCCGACAACAGCGGCGCGCGCCGGCTCTCCTGCATTCTGCCGAAAGGCGGAGACAAGGGCCTGCGAGCCGGCTTGGGCGACGTCGTCACGGCCAGCGTCAAGGAAGCGGCCCCCGACTCGGCCATCAAGAAGGGCAAGG
The DNA here is from genome assembly GCA_020852755.1 of Bryobacterales bacterium. Taxonomy (GTDB): domain Bacteria; phylum Acidobacteriota; class Terriglobia; order Bryobacterales; family Bryobacteraceae; genus JADZAF01. The sequence continues at coordinate 10,743 of JADZAF010000312.1, read as the reverse complement.
TAGTGCGCTGCGTGATCGTGCGCATGCGCAAGGAAAGCCGCCGCAGGGACGGGACCTACATCCGCTTCGATTCCAATGCCGCCGTGCTGATCAACGATGCCGGCGAGCCGGTGGGCACCCGCGTCTTCGGACCGGTAGCCCGCGAACTGCGGGACAAGAAGTTTATGAAAATCGTTTCCCTTGCGCCGGAGGTGGTCTGATGCCGGCCCGTAAAAAGCTGGCCCGCCCGGTGCGGATTGAGATCAAGCGGAACGACACCGTAAAGGTGATCGCGGGACGCGACAAGGGCAAGACCGGGCGCGTGCTGAGCGTGGATGAGAGCCGCGGCAGGATCCTGGTGGAGCACGTGGGCATCGTGAAGCGCCACACCCGGCCCAACCCGGCCAAGCAGATCAAGGGGGGCATCGCCGAGCGCGAAAGTCCCATCGCGGTTTCCAACGTGATGGTGATGTGCCCGGAGTGCGGCCCGGTCCGCATCGCTCACCACGTGGACACCCTTCCGGGCGGCAAACAGCGCCGCACCCGGGTGTGCCGCAAGTGCGGGCAGACACTGGACAGGAAGTGATATGGCAGCCAGACTCAGGCAACATTATCAGAAGAACGTCGCTCCGAGCCTGATCAAGGAATTCGGCTACACCAATGTGATGGCCGTGCCGAAGCTCGAGAAGATTTCCATCAACATCGGGCTGGGCGAGGCCACGCAGAACCCCAAGCTGATGGACGGCGCGGTGGGCGAACTGGGCCAGATCGCCGGGCAGCGCCCGGTGGTGACCAAGGCCCGCAAGTCGGTAGCCGCCTTCAAGCTGCGCACCGGCATGAGCATCGGCTGCATGGTCACCCTGCGGGGCGACCGCATGTACGAATTCCTGGACCGGCTGGTCAACGTGGCCCTGCCGCGTGTGCGGGATTTTCGGGGCGTGTCCAGCAAGTCCTTCGACGGGCGCGGCAACTACACGCTGGGCATTCGCGACCAGCTGCTCTTCCCCGAGATCGATTATGCCAAGGTCGAGAAAACCAAGGGGATGAATATCACGATTACCACCACGGCCAAGACCGACGCCGAAGGCCTGGCCCTGTTGCGGCACCTGGGGATGCCGTTCCGCCAGTAGGCGGGGGTAGGGAGAAAGAGAATAGGAATGGCTACAATCGCCAAGATCGCCAAGGACAAGAAGCTCGAGAAGGCCAGGCAGGCAAAGGTCGCCAAGCTGCGCATCCGCCACCGCAACCGCTGCTGGCGCTGCGGACGGCCCCGCGGCTACCTGCGCAAGTACGGAATCTGCCGGATCTGCTTCCGGCAGCTGGCGCTCAACGGGGAGATCCCGGGCGTGGTGAAGGCCAGCTGGTAGGCCGGAGACGGGAGAGACGATGATCACGAGCGATCCGATTGCCGACATGCTGACGAGGGTGCGCAATGCGATCCGGGCCCGCCACCCTAAAGTGGACGTGCCTGCCTCGAAGGTGAAGACTGAAATCGCCCGGATTCTCAAGGAAGAGGGCTACATCCTCAACTTCAAGGTGGCCGAGGAAGGCCCCAAGCGCACCATCAAGATCTATTTGAAGTACACCGACAACAATGCGCCGGTGATCTCCAACCTGGAGCGGGTATCGCGGCCGGGCTGCCGGGTCTACGTGGGACGCGACGACATCCCCCGCGTGCTGGGCGGCATGGGCATCAACATCCTGACCACTCCCCGGGGCGTCATGACCGGGCGCAACGCGCACCGAGAAGGAATCGGGGGGGAGATCCTCTGCCAGGTATGGTAGCAGGCCAGTCCGGGCGGGCGGCCTCCCGGCAGTTTTGAGACTGAGGCGAATATGTCAAGAGTTGGGAAGAAGCCGGTTCCGTTGCCGGCCAATGTCAAGGTGAACATCGGCGAGCAGCTGCAGGTGGAAGGGCCCAAGGGCAAGCTGCGGGTTCCCATCCCCGCCGGCGTCCGCATCCGCACGAGCGACGGCAGCCTGCTGGTCGAGCGCGACGGCGATCAATACGCGGCCGTGCACGGGCTGACCCGGGCGCTGGCTGCCAACGCCGTGCAAGGCGTTTCGGGCGGCTTTATCCGGGAACTGGACATTGTGGGCATCGGCTACCGGGCGGACGTCAAGGGCAAGGTAGCGACCTTCAACCTGGGGTACTCGCACCCCATCGAGGTCCTCCTGCCGGACGGTGTGGATCTGAAGATCGACAAGCAGACCCACCTGGTGCTGAGCGGCTTCGACCGCCAGATGGTGGGCCAGGTGGCGGCCAACATCCGCAGTTTGCGGCCGCCCGATCCGTACAAGAACAAGGGCATCCGGTATACCGGCGAAGTGCTTCGCAAGAAGGTCGGCAAGACCGGCGCGGGTGGCAAATGATTAAGAAGGCATCCAAGAACGACATTCGGGTCCGGGTTCACCGGCGCATCCGGCGCAAGATCCACGGCACGCCCGAGCGGCCGCGCCTGGCGGTATTCCGCAGCCTGGCGCACATCTACGCGCAGGTCATCGACGACGCTCAGCGACGCACCCTGGCGGCGGCTTCCACCGTGGAGAAGGAAGGCGGGGCCAAGAGCGGCGGAAACGTGGCCGGAGCCAAGGCGGTGGGCCAGCTGATCGCGGCCCGCGCCCGGGAGAAAGGGATCACCCGGGTGGTTTTCGACCGGGGCGGGTATCTGTATCATGGCCGCGTGAAGGCGCTGGCCGAAGCGGCCCGGGAAGCCGGGTTGGAGTTCTGATCGCATGGCTGCAATAGCGGTGAAACGAATCGATCCGGCGACCCTGAACCTGAAGGAACAGGTCGTCTCCATCAACCGCGTCACCAAGGTGGTGAAGGGCGGCAAAAACCTCAGCTTCTCGGCCCTGGTGGTCGTGGGAGACCCGGCGGCCAAGGTGGTGGGATTTGGAGTGGGCAAGGCCAAGGAAGTGCCTTCGGCGATCCGCAAGGGCATCGAGGCCGCCAAGAAGAACCTGCGCAAGATCAACCTGTTGGAGACCACCATCCCGCACACGGTACTGGGGCGCTTCGGCAGCGGCCTGGTGCTGCTGAAGCCGGCTCCCGAGGGCACCGGCGTGATCGCCGGCGGCCCGGTTCGCGCGGTGGTGCAGGCGGCCGGAATCCCCAATGTGCTCACCAAGTCGATCGGCACCCACAACCCGCACAACGTGGTGAAGGCGACGATCGTGGCCCTGGGGCAGCTGCGGGACAAGAACGCGGTGGCGGAGATGCGCGGCATCCCCCTGGAGAAGATGTGAGATCCGCCGGCCAGGCGGCGATCGCCGGTGCGGCAGGTCCGGCGTGCGTTTCCGCCCCCTGGCGGTGAGAGAGGGATTTTGGTTTATGGACGGCAAGATTAGGATCAAGCTGGTGCGAAGCCCGATTGCCACTCCGCAGAAACACAAGGACATCGTGCGCGGGCTGGGGTTGAGGAAATTGAACCAGATCGTGGAGCGGCCGGACACCCCCGGGTTCCGCGGCATGGTTAACAAGGTGCCGCACCTGCTGCGGATTGTCGAATAGGACGTGGCGAGATGAACCTGAGCGATCTAAAGCCCCCGGCGGGGCAGACTCATCACAAGAAGCGCGTGGGGCGCGGCATGGGTTCCGGGCTCGGCAAGACCTCGGGCCGCGGCAGCAAGGGCCAGCATTCGGTCAGCGGGTACCGGCGCATGCGGGGCTTCGAGGGCGGCCAGATGCCGCTGCACCGGCGTCTGCCCAAGCGCGGCTTCACGAACATCTTCAAGAAAGAGTACGCCATCCTGAACCTCAGCCGGCTGGAGCAGCTGGAGGGGGACACCTTCACCCCGGACGAGCTCCTGGCCCGGGGAGTCATCAGGAAGCTCGGTGACGGCTTGAAGATCCTGGGCAGCGGCGAGATCACCCGCAAGATTACCGTTCAGGCCCACGTGTTCTCCAAGTCGGCGCTGGAGAAGATCCGGGCGGCGGGCGGCACGGCCGAGGTGATTGGCGAGGCCGTCTAAAACGCCCCGCCGGATGCAATTTCATGACGAAGTTCTTTGAAGCGATTGCGAACGTATTTCGCATTCCCGACCTGCGGAAACGGGTGCTGTTCACGCTGGCCCTGCTGGCCGTCTACCGGCTGGGCGGCCACATCCCCACCCCGGGCGTCAACCTGACGCGGTGGGAGGAGTTCTTCTCCGCCAACCAGGGCACCATCTTCGGCTTTTTCGACCTCTTCGCCGGGGGCAACATCCGGCGGCTGACGATCTTCGCCCTCGGCATCATGCCGTACATCACGGCCTCGATCATCCTGCAGCTGCTTACGGTCGTGATCCCCACCCTGGAGAAGCTGCAGAAGGAAGGGGAACTGGGACGGCGCAAGATCACCCAGTGGACCCGCTACCTGACGGTCGGCCTCTCCGCCATGCAGTCGTTCGGAATCGCCCAGGGCCTCATGGCCATGCAGGGCGGCATCGTCATCGATCCGGGCTTCGGGTTCGTGATGATGACCATGATCTCGCTCACCACCGGCACGGCCTTCATTATGTGGCTGGGCGAGCAGATCAGCGACCGGGGCATCGGCAACGGCATGTCCCTGATCATTTTCGCGGGCATCGTGGTCGGCCTGCCGGGCGCCATCGGCAACATCTACAGCAACCTGATCACGGGCAACTGGAGCACCCTGCACCTGATCATCATCCTGCTGATCATGATCCTGGTAGTGGCCTTCGTGGTGCTGGTGGAACGCGGCGAACGGCGCATCCCGGTGCAGTACGCCAAGCGGGTGGTGGGCCGGCGCATCATGGGCGGGCAGTCCACTCACATGCCGCTGAAGGTGAACGCCGGCGGGGTGATCCCGGTGATCTTCGCGTCTTCGATCCTGGCGTTCCCGCAGACCCTGGCCGGGCTGCCGCTGGTCAAGAACAGTCCCTGGCTGAGCGGTATTCTGAACACGATCCGGCACGGCGAGCCGCTGTACTACGTGCTGTTCGTCGCGGGGATCATCTTCTTCTGCTTTTTCTACGTCTCGATCATTTTCAACCCCAACGAGGCCGCCGACAACATGCGCAAGTACGGCGGGTTCATCCCGGGCATCCGGCCAGGCAGGAACACGGCCGATTACATGAATGCGATCCTGACGAAGATCACCGTGGTGGGCGGGGTGTACCTGTCCATCCTGTGCCTGATCCCGGATATCATGATCTCCGGAATCAAGCTGCAGCACCTGCCGCTGCTGGGCAACTGGATCGACACCTACTTTCCCCGTTGGCTGCTGGACGGGCTGAACGTGCAGTTCTACTTCGGCGGCACTTCGCTGCTGATTGTGGTGGGCGTGGCGATGGATACGGTGAACCAGGTGGAAGCCCAGCTGATCATGCGCCATTACGAGGGCTTTACCCCCAGGGCGGGAAGGATTCGTGGCCGCAGAAGCACTTTCTAGCTCGGACCGCTGCACCGCCCGGATGCTGGGGGCCGTGGTGCTGTTCGGCCCGCCGGGCTCCGGAAAAGGCACCCAGGCGAAACTGCTGGCGGCCCGCTTCGGCGTCCCCCATGTCTCCACCGGCGACCTGCTGCGCGAGCACGTGGCGGCCGGCGACGAGATCGGGCGCGAGGCCCAGGCTCTCATGCAGGCCGGGCGGCTGGTGCCGGACGAACTGGTGGAGCGCCTGGTGGAAGAACGGCTCAGCCGCCCGGACGCCCGGAACGGGGTGGTTCTGGACGGGTTTCCGCGCACCCTGGAACAGGCGGAATCGCTGTCAAAGCTGCTGAAAAAGAGGAACTTGGACGAACTGGTAATTCATCTGAAGGTGGATTACAATAAGATTATCTCGCGGCTGACTGCCCGGCGCCAGTGTCCCAAGTGCGGCACGCTTTATAACTTGCTCAGCAATCCACCGAAATCGGATCAGGTTTGCGACCGGGACGGCTCGGTGTTGATCGCGCGCGCCGACGACCGCGAGGAGGTGATCCGGGAGCGGTTCCGGGCTTACGAGGCACTGACGCTGCCGCTGCTGGAACGTTTTCGCTCGTCCGGCCGGCGGCTGTGCGAGGTGGACGCGGGCTGTGGCGGCCCGGAGGAACTGGCCGGGCGGATCGCCGCCCTGGTCCGGAATGCGGAGGCCAGGCGCTAATTCCCTCATGATTATCCGCAAGACTGCCGGTGAATTGGAGAAGATGCGGCGCAGCGGGCTGCTGGTGTGGGAAATTCTCCAGAAACTGGCCGGCATGGTGGAAGAGGGAATCACCACCCTGGACCTGGAGGTGGCGGCGCAGAAGATGATGGACGACGCGGGCGCCCGTCCGGCCTTCAAAGGCTATTACGTTCCGGCCGCCGGCGAGAAGTACAAGTATGTGCTGTGCACCTCGGTGAACGACGAGATCGTGCACGGCATGCCCTCCGCCAAGCGGGTGCTGCGGAGCGGGGACGTGGTTTCGGTCGACACGGGCGTGCAGTTGGACGGGTATTACGGCGATTCGGCGCTCACCATTCCGGTGGGGGAGATCAGCCCGGAGACCGAACGGCTGCTGCGAGTCACCCGCGAGTCGCTGGAACTGGCCATCGGCCAGGTCCGGGCGGGCAACCGCCTGTTCGATGTATGCGGCACCGTGGAGAGGCACGTGACCTCGAACGGTTTTTCGGTGGTGCGGGAATACGTGGGACACGGCATCGGCACCCAGTTGCACGAGGAGCCGCAGGTGCCCAACTACATCGACCGCAAGAACGAGAATCCGCGCCTGAAGGAAGGCATGGTGCTGGCCATCGAGCCCATGGTGAACGCCGGCAGGCCGGATGCCCGGGTGCGGCCGGACCGCTGGACCGCGGTCACGAAGGACGGCTCCTACTCGGCACATTTCGAGCACTGCGTGGCCGTCACCTCGAACGGGCCTTGGGTGTTGACGCGGCCGTGAAGGCGGAGCGGACGGTGGAGGCGACGGTGGTGGAAGAGTTGCCCAACGCGGTGTACCGGCTGGAAGTGGCCGGGCGCCACCGGGTCCTGGGTCATCCGGCCGGGGCCAGGGTCCGCAATTTCGTGCGGCTGCTGCCGGGCGACCGCGTGGAGGTAGTGCTCTCCGGGCACGATCTGACGCGCGGAAGGATTACGAAGAAGTTATGAGCCGCGCAGACGCGGGAAGGATGTTCACCCGGCGCCGCGGTGGAAGAAGGGTTTCGCGATGAAGGTACGAGCTTCGGTCAAGAAGATGTGCGACAAGTGCAAGGTGATCCACCGCCAGGGAGTCGTGAGGATCATCTGCGTCAATCCCAAGCACAAGCAGCGCCAGGGATAGGAGGAGGAAGATATGCCACGCATTGCGGGGGTGGATCTGCCGCCCAAAAAGAGAGCCGAGATCGGCCTCACCTACATTTACGGGATCGGGCGCACCCGCTCGAAGTCGCTGTTGTATCGCGCCGGCGTCGACTTCGACAAGAAGGTCGCCGATCTGACCGAAGACGAGGTCAACCGCCTGCGCCAGATTATTGAGGAAGAGGGCGCTGTGGAAGGCGACCTGCGCAAGGAAGTCTCGATGAACATCAAGCGGCACATCGAGATGGGATCCTACCGCGGCCTGCGGCACCGCCGTGCCCTGCCGGTGCGCGGCCAGCGTACCCATACCAACGCCCGAACCCGCAAGGGTCCGCGGCGCGGTACCATTGCCAACAAGAAGAAGTCGAGCGCGAAGACCTGATCCAGGGAGAGTTATGGCGAAAGCACCGGCCAAAGCCGCCAAGAAGAAGAGCTTCAAGAAGAAAGAGAAACGGGTAGTGCACGTCGGCCTGGTTCACATTCAGGCCACCTTCAACAACACCATCGTGACCATCTCCGATACCGAGGGCAACGTGTTGTCCTGGTCCAGTGCCGGCTCGCTGGGTTTCCGCGGGTCCCGCAAGGGGACGCCTTTCGCCGCCCAGCAGGCCTCCCTGACCGCGGCCAACAAGGCCAAGGACAGCGGGTTGCGGACGGTGGACGTGCGGGTCAGCGGTCCCGGATCGGGCCGTGAATCGGCAGTGCGCGCCCTGGCAACGGCCGGGCTCGACGTGAAATCCATCCGGGATGCCACACCCATCCCGCACAACGGCTGCCGGCCGCCGAAGAAGCGGCGAGTGTGAGATCCCCGGATGGGGAAAAGCAGGAATGAAGGCGCCGCCAGCGCCGTAAACTGCACCTTGAAAGGAAGGTAAAGAAACAGAACATGGCACGTTATATTGGCCCCGTTTGCCGGCTGTGCCGGCGCGAGGGCATGAAATTATTCCTGAAGGGCGAGCGCTGCCACTCGGAAAAGTGCGCCGTGGAGCGCCGCAACTTCGTTCCGGGCCAGCACGGCAAGGACCGCCGGGCCAAGCTGGTGGGATACGGCCTGCAGCTGCGCGAGAAGCAGAAAGCCAAACGCTATTACGGCGTCCTGGAGACCCAGTTTCGCAACGCCTTCGAGAAGGCGGCGCTGCAGAAAGGCATCACCGGCGAGAACCTGCTGGCCAGGCTGGAACGCCGCCTGGACAGCGTGATCTACCGCATCGGGTTCGCGACCAGCCGGGCGCAGGCGCGCCAGGTCGTGCGCCACGGCCACATCCAGGTGAACGGCCGCAAGGTCGATATTCCCTCCGCCATGGTCAAGACCGGCGACGTGGTCGAAGTGCGAGAACCGAGCCGCAAGAATCCGACCATCCTGGCCGCCCGCGACGCCACGGCCCACGCCCCCGCCCCGAACTGGATTGAGGTGGACCGGGAGGCCTTGCGCGGGCGCATTCTGGGCATTCCCAAGCGCGATGAGCTGGTCCAGATCCAGCTCAATGAGCAGCTTATCGTGGAGTTGTACTCCAAGTAAACCGGCCGCCCCCGCACACGGCGCGGACCCGTAAGGGACGCCCGGGCGGCTGTGCACGGAGGAGAAGAGTTTATGATGTTCAAGGGCTTTCAGAAACCCAAGCGGCTGGTGGCCAACACCGAGACGCTTACCGACCGCTACGGCCAGTTCACCGCCCAGCCCTTCCAGCGGGGCTTCGGCACGACCATTGGAAACAGCCTGCGGCGCGTTCTGCTGAGTTCGATCGAGGGAGCCGCCATCACCGCCGTACGGATCGAAGGAGTGGAGCACGAATTCAGCCCGATCCCCGGCGTGGTGGAAGACGCGACCGATATCATCCTCAACCTGAAGCAGATCCCCTTCAAGCTCATGGGAGAGGGAGTGAAAACCGTGCGCCTGCGCGTGGAGCAGCCGGGCGAAGTGCTCAGCGGCCAGATCGAGACCGATCCCGACGTCGAGGTGCTGGACCGCAACGTACATGTGGCCACCGTCAGCGAAGGCGGCAAGCTCTTCATCGAGATGCGCCTCAAGATGGGCCGCGGCTACGTCAGCGCGGATAAGAACTTCGATGAGGACCTGCCCCTCGGCTACATCCCCATCGATTCGGTTCACTCTCCGGTCCGCAAGGTCAACTTCTCGGTGGAGGCAGCGCGCCTCGGCCAGATGACCGATTACGACAAGCTGACCCTGGAGTGCTGGACCAACGGCGCGATTTCGCCGCCGGACGCCATCGGGCACGCCGCCAAGCTGCTGAAGGATCACATGTCGATCTTCATCAACTTCGAGGAGCTGCCCGAGACGGCTGAGGAGCCGGCCGCCCGCAGCATGGACCGCATGAGCGAGGTTCTGAACCGGTCGGTGGAGGAACTCGAGCTCAGCGTGCGCTCCTACAACTGCCTGAAGAACGCCAACATCCAGACCATCGGGGAATTGATCCAGAAGACCGAGTCCGAGATGCTGCGCACCAAGAACTTCGGGCGGAAATCGCTGAACGAGATCAAGGACATCCTGACCGGAATGGGCCTCTCCCTGGGCATGAAGATCGACGCGCAGGGGCGCCTGATCCCGCCCGCCGGCACGCCCAGCCCGGCCGAAACTCTCCCCGAATACGAGGGAGAGCAGACCAACGAAGAGCCGCTTCCCGACAACGTGCGTGAAGAGCAGCTCGCCGAATAGGATTCGACATGAGACACAGAGTCGGAGGATACAAGCTCAAGCGGGATCGTGGCGCCCGCAAATCCCTTCTGCGCGGCCTGGTCACCAGCGTGATTGAACAGGAGCGCGTCATCACCACCGTTCCGAAGGCCAAGGCGGTGAAGCCCCTGGTGGAGAAGATGATCACCTGGGCCAAGGAAGACAGCCTGCACGCCCGGCGCCAGGCGGCCCGTTTCCTGGAGACGCCCGCCGCGGTGAAGAAGCTGTTCGACACCCTGGGGACCCGCTTCGGCCAGCGGCATGGCGGCTACACACGCATCGTCCGGCTGGGCCCCCGCAAGGGGGACGGCGCCGAGCAGGCCATGATCGAACTGGTCGGCTCGACTCTGGTCAAGCGGGCCGCCGAGCGCGCCAAGCGCAAGGAAGAGCGCCTGCGTGCCCAGCGGGAAGGCCGCGAGCCCGAAGAAGAGGGCGGCGAGCAGTAGATTCCGCTCCATGCGCGGGATTGAACAACTGGAAGCCACACCGGATATCCTCCGCCTCCTGCTGGAACCCCTGACGGCCGGGGAGGCGGAGTGGAAGCCGGCGCCCAACCGCTTTTCCATCGCGGAGGTTCTGGAGCATCTCTCCCATGTGGAGGGTCATTGTTTCCGCCTGCGCGTGGACCGGATGACCACGGAGGAGAACCCGGAGCTGGATCCCTACGATCCGGACGAGTATGCGGCGGCAGGCGCGTATTCCGGGCGGAGCGCCGAGGATTCCTTCGACCACTTCGAAGACCAGCGCATGGACAACCTGGACTTCCTGAAGAGCCTGCCCGAGGAAGCGGCGGGCCGCACGGGAGTGCACCG
>JADZAF010000311.1 GCA_020852755.1 Bryobacterales bacterium | reverse complement strand
TCTTCCGCCTCCTCAATCCGCACCGTGACCTGCTCCTGCGCCCCGGCCTCTGCCAAGCCCGGTTCCTCCGGCACGGCCGCCGCCTCCGGTTCCGCTGACAGCTGAGTGCTGACGGCTGAGGGCTCTTCGACCGCCGGCGGCTCTTCCGCCTCCTCAATCCGCACCGTGACCTGCTCCTGCGCCCCGGCCTCTGCCTCGCCCGGTTCCTCAGGGCCAGTAATTGCCGGAGCCGCCTCCACGGCCGCCTCCGGTTCCGCTGACGGCTGAGTGCTGACAGTTGATGGCTCTTCGACCGCCGGCGTTTCCTCCTTCTCCCCGGCCAGCGGAAGGATGAGGGCTAATGACCGTTCCCCCTGCTCTCCCGCCTCCTTCGGCCTCCCCACCGGCTTGTGCTCGCCATCCGGCGGCAGCACCGCCCCGGGATAACCCGGTATCCACGGCACGCTCACCGCCACGGCAAAACCGGCCCGGTACACCGGATGCGCGAACCCGTCCGGCGCCACGTCCACCGCCGAACCGCGAATGGCGCCGCCCGCGAAGAGCACCGAGCCTTCTTCCACCATGTTCACGGACTGCTTCAGACCGCCCGCCGCCGCCGGGCTCTCGATCCGCCCGGTTCTCGAAGCCAGGCTGTAAAACCCTCGCCGCCAATCGATCGCATCCAGGGCCGCGGGCACGAACAGCGACCACAGCCAGGCCACCGCCTCCGGGCCCGCCGCGGGCTCTTCCTGATTGCCCGGCGGGGGAGCGGGAGCGGGCCATTCCGCCGGCAGCACCACCTCCGGGAAGGCTCCTTCCAGGAACTCGGGCGCGGCGCAGCGTCCCCACCCGATCGAGCGGCGTCCGCCGAACCCGGTGTCGGCCAGCAGTCGAAACGCGGCCCGGACCGGCTCCATCCAGCGCTTCCCGGCCTCTTCGCCGGCAAAGACCGCGGTAGTCCACAAACCCGCGCCCGGAGTGAACTCCAGGCACGCCCAGGACTGGGCCGCCTGGGCGCCGTTCACCCGGTCAACGGCCGCCTGCGACCTCCTGGCTACCCGGAACGGACCGGCCGTTCCGGAAGCGACCAGGCATCCGCTGGCGCCGTCCACCATCCAGCGCTCCTCGTCCGGCGCCCGTCCTCGCAGCAGCAAGGCCAGCAGCGAAAGCGGGATGAACCGGGCGCTGTTCCAGCGCACCCGGGGCGAGGGCGCCGGAGGCCAGAAGTTCCTCGGCGGGACCACCATCATCAGGTTGTTCTGAAATGGAAAACAGGAACTGAGGCAGACTTCCGCGCCGCCGGGGGCCCGTGCCGTGGCGTCCAGCCACTCCTCCAGCATTCCCAGTCGGGCCATGGCCGCGCTCACCGCGGAATACAGGCTGTCGCTGTGGTACAGCGTCTCCACCTGGTCCCGGGCGCCGCTGTCCGATCCGGGACGCCAGGGGGTCGTGGGGCGCAGCTTGACGACCAGACCGGGTGTCATTGCGAGTCGCGGATGAAAGAGTAATTGCTTTCGTTCAGTGCCGCCTGCAGACCGCCCAGGTCGGTTCCGGCGGCCAGTTGCTTCTCCTGGCCCTTCCCGGCGTAATAGGCCAGCGGGCGCCACAGCAGCTTCAAACCCGCGAAGCGCACCCTGCCGCTGCCCCGCGATCCGCCGCCGCCCAGCGCGTCGTCTTCGAGCAGCCGCAATCCTTCCACCACCCGCGAGAACAAGGGGGCGTCCTCGTCGCAGAGCACGTCCATCACCAGGCGCACGTGAAAACGCGCGCCGGCGGGAACCCGCTCCAGGGTGCGTGGATTGGCCTGCGAGGTGATGCGGTCTATGGCGTTCTCGCTCTTGACCTCAGTCAGTTCGTCGTCCAGGTTCTCGCGCATCGAAGCGGTGATGCTGTCCACGTCAAGCGGTGCGTCGTACACCGCCAGCCGGGCGGGAGTCGCCTGGGCGCTCTCCAGCGCCTCGCCCACTACCCGCTCCATGCGTCCGGCGTTGCGGCCGAAGATCAGGCAGATCTCGTCGTCCGGCCGGTCGCTCTGGTGAATCCGAACCTCCTGTCCCTTGCGTCGGGACAGGTACACCAGCTCGCTGGGAATGGCCGCGCCGGAAGCCTGCTCGAGCAGCGAGCGGATCTTGCCTCGCAAGCTGCTGCCGGGAATGTACGGCCGGCCGAACGCGTCCTTCACGACCGGGTTGTCGGAGCCGCCGATTTCGAGCGATCCCTTGCCGGCCCCCACGTGCAGACCGGTTTCGCAGTGCAACTCTCCCTCCAGGATCAGCTTGCCAATGAATTTCAATTCGGTGTGGGCGGTGTGCGCGCTCATGAGTCCTCGGAATCCTGCATCACGCTTATTCGTTATAGGCCACGATCGCTTCGAAGAGGTCCTTGAAGCGCTCGTATCCGCGCATGTCGTTCTTGCGGGTCACCTGGAGCAGCAGCTTCTCCATCTGGTCCAGGCTGCGCAGCGAATGACGGGCGATCGTGTAGGCCAGCCGGGCCCGCAACATGACGAACTGGTGCTGCCGTTCGGTCTCCGGGGCGCGGCAGGCGCGCCGCACCGCGTTGTACAAACGGCGCAACTGGCTCTTGGTGCCGGAATCCATGTCCCGCATCCGGCTGACGATGCCGTGAGCCTGGTTGTCCAGGTACAGGCTGTCGGAAATCAGTTTATCCAGGTCGATCTCGGGCGGTCCCTCCAGGCGGCGGTCGCCGCGCCGGTCGTCCCGGCGGTCGTCCCGCCGGCCTCCCCCCTCCTCCCGGTCTCTGGGACCTCCCCGGCCCCCCCGCTGCTCGCGAATTCCCTTCTCCTCTGGTGGCATGTGCTAGACCTCTGTCGCTAACCTGGCCCACTCCAGCCCGACCAGTCCCGCGGGACGGAGTTTCGGTTGGGTTGCGCTCCTACCAATCATGTCCGTAACCAACTGGCTGCGCAGTTTCTGCGATTCCCGGTCCCGCACGCCCCCCACGCCGCGGCCCAACTGGGCGTGAAAGCGCCATGGCCGGTCCAGCCGCGGCTGCGCCGGGCCTCCGGCTCCGGGACGGGATTTACCGTAAAACGTCCGCAGACTGAACAACATCTGCCGGCTGACGTTGAGTTCGGAAATGGTGCGTGTCAAGACCTCTTTGAGTTCCACGGCATCGTTCAGGTGTTTCCACTCCAGCACCCGTCCGAACAGGTAAATGCAGTTCTTGTCGGCGGACTTGGCCAGTTCCAGGTTGCGGCCCGCCAGCTGGAAAACCGAGGCCAGCGGCGAGTCCAGGTAAGGGGCCAGGGTGACAGCCATCGAGATGGTCTTGCCCTCAGGGCCGGGAAAGTCCTTCAGACTCTCTTGGGTGAACCGGTGGAACAACCGTTGCATTTCGCGAGCCAGGAAGATGAGCGCGTCCCACGCACCGTAGACGGCGAAATCGTCGCCGCCGGAATACAGAATACTAACCTTGCGCCAGAACTCGGGCATCGAGCAGAGCACCTCGAGTTCGCCCGCAAAGAATTGTTTATAGAGGACCGAGAGCTGGACGTGTTCTTCGATGCTGGTCAGCCGGCGCAGGCGGATGCCGAAGCTGTCCACGTCCCCGCGCAGCACCGCCCAGGCGGCGCGGCCTTCCGCCCGCCCGGCCAGGTCCGCGGCGCCGGCCGGCCTTGACCCCTCTTCGCTTCGCGCCGCATGGCGCGCCACGGTCACGGCATCCAGCGAGAGGTTCGAGGTGAGCTTCCAGGTATGCTTCCCGGACCCCACCGCGACTTTAGCGGGATCTTCGGGCCGCCAGCCGATCACCTGCGCTTCCCGGAAGGCCAGTCCCAATTCCCGGCTGAAGTACCCGGCGGCCTCGGGTGGCGGCTCGTGCGGTTTCGGGACAAACGCATCCGCGATGCCGCCGCCCAGCGGCGCGCAGCGTTTCCTCCGCAGTTCGTCGGTCAGCCTGCGGCGCACCACCGCCCAGTCGCCCAGGTTCTCGGTCATGCCCCAGAGCAGTCTCAGGCGGCCGGCGGTCAGTTCCCGTATCTGCGCCGCCGCCGCGGTCAGGAATTCGTTGGCCGCGCCCCGGGCCTCGTCCGGCAGAACCGCCAGGAACTGCCCTCCCCCGCTGGAACCCAGCAGCACGCGCGCCAGCCCCAGTTCGGCCAGCAGCGCCCGGGGCAGCACTTCGCAGACCAGGGTCACCCACTGGGAACGGCAGGTGAACAGGTCCTCCTGGGCAGCGGCTGTCTCCCCGCCGGACGGGCGGGCAAACAGGAATTCTTCTATGCCGAGAATCTTTCCCTGCAACAGGATCTGTTCGGACATCTAGGACAAGGCCTTAAGAATGGCTTAGTCTACCATATGCACGCGCGGCGCGGGGATGCGGGCCGGCGCCTCTCCAGCCGTCGTACTGGTACCTCCGGAGTAGCCATGCTACACTGTTGGGACACCGGGAGCAGCTTGAGGATTCTGTATCGGACGGCCGCTCTGGTTTTTCTCGCTGCTGTTGCAGGTCTGAGCCAGGCCCCGCCGGCCGTCAAGCCGGCGTCCAAACCAACCCGAACCGCCGGCGATGCCGAGATCGAGAGGGCCATCCGCGCCCGCTTCGCCGGATCCAAGATCGCCGCCAACGGATTTCAAGTGCGCGTCGAGGCCGGCACCGCCTTTCTGGATGGCCGCACCGGGGTCGTGCAGCACAAAGGAACGGCCACGCGTCTGGCCAAGGCGGCCGGGGCAAAGAGGGTGGTCAATCGGATCGAGATCAGTCCGGAGGCTCGCGAAAAGGCCGCCGCCAACCTTGCCAAAGGCCGCCGCCGCGCCCAGGTCAAGCGCGGCGAGCCGCGCTCGCAGACCCGCGGCACACCATAGTTCCAGCCACGTCACGGCGCGCGGCTGCAGGCGCTCCATGCCTCCAGGGTCTCAGGGTAGAAGATGCGGTGGCCAGGCCGGAGCTTGGGACCGGGCCGCGAGCGTGGTGTCGGCACGCCGCCGCGGCGCTCGCACCGCCGCGATTTCCAGCCAGGCTCCTCAGGGTTCGCCTACCCCTGACCGCGTATCCCGGTGCCACGGCCGCTTGAAACGCAGTACGTTGGCGAAGCTCCGGTTGGGGTTCAGAAACCCCCGCACCAATACCCGGATCACCCGGTTCGTGGTCCACTCCTCGATCGGCCGCACCACGAACTGGTCCAGCGCGTCCTCGGCCAGCATCATGCCGAACCCGCCCACCGGCGTCACCACCAGGTCTACGGCCCCTGCCCCGCCTACGTCTTCCTTGCCCAGGTTCCCCAACGAAGCCTCGCTGACCGGCCCCAGCTCAAACTGCGTGCTGTATAGCGCCGAGAACGCCATGGCGCGCAGCCGGCTCCGCCAGTAAAGCTGCGACCGCCCGAAGCGCGCGCGCCGGTAACCCGGGTCGTTCTGCACCTGGATGTACCCGGCCACCGCGCCCTGGAACGGATGGCCGATGTAGTTCACCAGGAAGGGATCGCCGTCGCCCCAGCCGCGCACGCCCTTGATCGAAGTGACGTAGTCCTTCAGGAACGGTCCCCGCAACTCCCGCCGGGAACCCGGCTCCGTCATCATGCGAAAGCCGTGCTCGATGGAGAGAAACAGCCCGGCCTGCTCGAGGGCCGGCTTCCATTCGAATCCTCCACCCCGGTCCGTGGAAGCACTGTCAGTATCCGGAGAGGCGGCAGCACTGTAGCTGCCCAGACAAACAAGAAGCAGTATCAGTCTACACACCGAATAGTCTAGCCGAAAGACCCGCTCCCCCGGCCCGCCGCCGCCGGTCTCTATGCGAAACTCTTAACCATGGAACTGGAAGGAAGGTACGCTTTGGTCACCGGCGCGAGCAAGGGAGTCGGCAAGGGGATCGCCCTGGAACTGGCGCGCGCGGGCGCCCACGTGGCGGTGAACTACCACAGCGACCGCCAGGGAGCCGAAGCCGCCGCCGCCGAGATCCGCGCGCTGGGCCGTGAGGCCTTCGCCGTGCAGGCCAACGTCGGTTCCGCGCCCGACGTGGACCGCATGTTCAGCGAAGTCTTCGCCCGCTTCCCGCGGCTCGACATCCTGGTGAATAACGCCGGGGTGCAGACCTGGAAGCCCTTGCTGGAACTGGAAGAGGCGGAGTGGGATCGTACCATCGACACCAACCTCAAAGGCTGCTTCCTCTGCACCCAGCGCGCGGCGCGGCGCATGAAAGGAAATGGCCGCGGGCGCATCGTCAACATCGGGTCGGGCTGCAACAAGATCGCCTTCCCCAACCTGGTCGATTACACCGCCAGCAAGGGCGGCATCGAGATGCTGACCAGGGTATGCGCGCTGGAGTTGGGACGCTACCAGATCACGGTCAATTGCGTGGCGCCGGGCGCCATCGAGATCGAGCGCACCCGCCGGGAGGCCGGCGACTACGCGGGCACCTGGGCGCGCCTCACACCTCTCGGGCGGGTGGGCAATCCGGCCGACGTGGCCCGTGCGGTCGTCTTCCTGGCTTCCGACGCGGCCGGCTTCGTGACCGGACAGACGATCTGGGTGGACGGCGGCCTCTTCGCCCATCCCAACTGGCCGTATGAGGTCGCCACGGCCTGACCGGGGAGCGTTGAAGATCACGCTTGCCCCGCGCTCACCAGGAGCGCGCCGCAGGCCATAGGCCGCTCCCACCGCCCGCGGCCCGGCCGGGCCGGGCGGGGCAGCCTCAGTCCGGGAAACCCGCCTTGCTCAAACCCGGGATGATCCGCAGCGCGTTCTTGTAGTACAGCTTCTTCAGCACCGCATCGGGCAGTTCCAATCCGTACATCTTCCAGAACGCGTGGCGCTTCCGGTAGTAGTCGAAATACTCGTCCGCCGTCTCCAGCACCCGGAAGTAGACCGGATACTCGGAGGGCGCCCAGGTATCCTTCCCGAACAGGACGCGGTCCTGGTAGCGGGTGAACCATGCGCGGGCGAAGCGCGGCTGCCTTCCCAGTTCCGCCAGCACCGCCCCGATTTCGGTATACATGTTCGGCAGCCGGTCCATCAGGCGGCCCAGGCTTTCCAGGTCGCCGCCCATCCACCCCAGGTGCGCGTTGATGAAGATCGTCTTCGGGTGCCGCTCGAACAGCCGGTGCTGCTCGGCCATCAGCGTCTCCCAGGAGGGAAAACGGTCCGGCGGGCGGGCGCGCGACGGGATTTCCTTCAGCTCCAGCCAGCGCTCGTTAAAGCGGTCGTGCGGCTCGAAGAACTGCCGCGGCTCTCCGGTGTGGATCAGCACCGGAATGTTCAGCCGGGCGCACATCTGCCAGACCGGATCGAAGCGCGGATCGTCCACCTGGATTCGCTGGCCCTTCCCGTCCTTCAACGTCATCCCGAAGTTCTTGAAGATCTTCAGGCCCTGCGCCCCTGCGCGGATATCCTCGGCCAGGCGCGCCGCCGCCCGCGCCCCGTAGCCCGGTTCGTCAATGCCCGAGAAATCCAGGTTGGCGAACAGTACGAAGCGGTCCTTGTACTTGCCCTTCATGTTGGCCAGACCCGCCCTCAGGCGCTCGCCCGTGCCCCCGCTCAGGTTCACCATGATGCGCATGTTCATGGCGTCCATGTCGGCGACCAGTTTCTCCAGGCGGTCCGGCGGCATCCGCCCGTTCTGGTGGCTGTGAACGTCGATGAACGGGTAGCGGGCCCGTGCCACGGGGTGCTGCGGCACTACCAGGCCGGACTTCGGCTCGTATTCCTCGATCGACATGGATTGAGCGAAAAGTCCGAAGGCGCTGAGAAGAGCGGCGAAAGCGAGATTGCGCATAGGCTTGTTTCAGGAATAGCGGTCCGGGCGGGGGCGGGTCAAGCGTCTTGACTTTCCCTTTTTCTTCGCCAACAATGAGGTATGGCCCTGACCAAGCGGCAGAAGCAGGTGGTCGACTTCATCGCCCGGTTCGTGGAGCAGAACGGCTACAGCCCCAGCTACGAAGAGATTGCCCGTGGCCTCGATCTGGCTTCCCTGGCCACCGTCCACAAGCACATCTCCGCCCTGGAATCGAAACAGTACCTGAAGCGGCGCTTCAACCAGAGCCGCTCGCTGGACCTGGGCCCCAGGTATGTCGAGGAGGAACAGCGCGCCCGGCAGCAGGCCGCCGAGTCCCTGCTGGTCCCCCTGCGCGGCCGGATCGCGGCGGGCCGGCCCGTGGAGGCGGTCGAGCAGACCGAAGTCGTGAACCTCTCCGAGTTCATGGGGCGGCCGGACATGTTCGCGCTGGAAGTCCGGGGCGAATCGATGATCGAAGACCACATCTGCGACGGGGACGTGGTCCTGGTGGAGCGCACCCCGGACGTCCGGGACGGCGAAATCGTAGTGGCTTTGGTCGGTGGTTCGGAAACCACCCTCAAGCGCTTCTACCGCGAGGGCGAGCGGGTCCGCCTGCAGCCGGCGAATGCGGCCTTGCAGCCCCTTCTCCTGCCCGCCGAAGAAGTGCAGATTCAGGGACGCCTGCTCGCCGTCCTGCGCAAGTACAAGTAGCCCGCCGCGCGTGTCTCGATCGCGCCGGGTTTCGAACCCGGCCCATGGCCCGTGCTTCTTCGCGCTGCCAAGGGACCAGCGGCTCGCAATCCCCGGCTGTCGGGCCACCGGGCCGGGGCACTCCGACCCGCGTGAACGATGTTCCCGGCACAGGCCGCTTCCGAGCCATGGCCGAAGTGAGTGCGCCGGCGACTCGGCCACCCACCGGCCGCCCAAAGGTGATGAAAACCGGGAAACGCCGTCATCCGGGCTGCGGCCGGGGGGCCGCACCGGCCGCAGGGAGCGCTTGTCCCCGTCCCAGTCACCAACTCAGTAAATGGCGTATAAATTCCAGCGAAATCCGGTGTAATTGGGTGCGTAACCGGACTAAGTGCGGGCGCGGCGGCCCGCGGCTTCAGCGCGAGGCGTTAGTGCGCGCCCGGTATTCCTGTTCGGCGCGGAACCAGTCCTCTTCGGGAGACCCGCCCTGGTAACCGCGCGCTTCCCAGTAGGAGTAAGCCAGGCGGGCGATGGCGGCATGCGCGTCTTCCGGTTGCTGCGCCGGCGCCGCCATTTCGGCAGCGAGGGCGGGAGCGACAGGCTCCGCCGCGGTTTCCGGCGTTGTACGCGCGGTCCGAGTCTTGCGCGCGCGGGCGGGTGCTGCGGCCGCCCCTTCGAAGCTGCCGGAGGTGTTGCGTGGATTATGCTTTCTAGCCATGTCGATTGTTCTCCCTGTGACTTCCGTAAACCAGATTTCCTATATTCTAGCAGGAACGCCGGCCTCCTTCAGTGAAAAATCGATGAATGCGGCGAATAAATACACTGAATGGCAGGTGAGACCGGCCACAATCGAACCGCGCTGCAGGCCGTGATCCCATTTCGGAGCCGAATCTCCGGCCGTCTCATGGCCTCCGGTTGTCCACCTCCCGGCCGCGGTGTATAGTGAGGGTGAGCTTGAAAGCCGTGCGATCGCTAACACTTATCTGCGCCTTGCTGAGTGCCTCGGCCGGCGCGGTTTCAGGCGCCTCCCGGTTGCTGGCGGTTGACGTCGACGGGGTGGTGCACCCCGTCACCACGGAGATCATCACCCGTGCTCTCGAGCGGGCCAAGGCGGAGGACTTCCAGCTTCTGTTGATCCGTCTGAACACTCCCGGCGGCCTGATGGACGCGATGCGGGAAAGCATCGAGAAGATCGTCTCCGCCCCGGTTCCCGTGGTGACTTACGTGACGCCCAGCGGCGCGCGCGCCGCCTCCGCGGGTTTCTTTCTTCTGCAGGCGGGCGACGTTGCCGCCATGGCGCCGGGAACCAACACGGGAGCCGCGCACCCGGTCGCCATTGGAGCGCCGCTGGACCCCGTCATGAAACAGAAGGTGGAGAACGACGCCGCGGCATCCTTGCGCAGCCTGGTGGCGCGGCGCGGGCGCAACGCCGCCCTGGCCGAGAAAGCCGTGCTGGACAGCAAGTCCTTCACCGAGAAGGAAGCGCTCGACAATAAATTGATTGAACTGATCGCGCGCGACGAAACCGACCTGCTGCGCCAGCTGGACGGGCGTGAAGTCACCCGCTTCAACGGCAGCAGGACGGTGCTGCGGGTGGCGGGCGCGGAGATCGTCACCTATGAGAAGAACACCCGCGAGAAGATCGTCTCGGCCATCAGCGATCCCAACGTCGCCTTGCTGCTGCTGGTTCTGGGCGCGCTGGGCATCTACGTGGAGTTCTCCGCGCCCGGACTCATCGTCCCGGGCGTGGCGGGAGCCATTCTGGCGGTGTTGGGCCTCTCCGCCCTCTCGGTGCTGCCCATTAACCTGGCGGGCGCCGCGCTGCTGGTTCTGGCCTTCGCGCTGTTCGCCCTGGAAGCCAAGTTCGCCTCTCACGGAATCCTGGGCGCGGGAGGCGCCGCGGCCATGATCCTGGGCGCCCTGCTGCTGATTGAGAGTCCTTTACCCGAAATGCGCATCCGGCTCTCCACCGCCATTGCGCTGACCCTGCCTTTCACTCTGATCACCGTCTTCCTGCTCTCGCTGGTGGTCCGCGCGCGCGCCGCCAAAGTCACTACCGGGGTAGAAGGCATGTTGGGTGAGACGGGAACGGCGCTGACCCCACTAAAACCGCAAGGACGTATTTTCGTGCGCGGCGAATACTGGAATGCGGTATCATCCGTGCCGGTGGAAGCGGGCAGCCAGGTCCGGGTGACGGCCATGCAGGGCCTGTTGCTGACCGTGGAGCCTTTGACCAGCCCGTCATCGGGAAACTGAGGAGGTTGAAAATATGTTCCTGGACGTATGGACAATCGCGGCGATCATCATCGTCATTTACCTGCTTTCCTCCATCAAGATTCTGGCCGAGTACGAGCGCGGCGTGATCTTCCGCCTTGGGCGGGTGCTGCCCCGGGCCAAAGGCCCCGGCATCGTACTGGTGTTCGCGCCCATCGACCGCATGGTGCGGGTTTCTTTGCGCATCGATACCCTCGAGGTGCCTCCCCAGGACGTGGTGACGCGCGACAACGTGACCGTGAAGGTGAACGCGGTGATCTATTTCCGGGTCATCGATCCGAACCTGGCGGTCATCGAAGTTTCCAATTTCCTGTACGCCACTTCGCAGCTCGCCCAGACCACGCTGCGCAGCGTGCTGGGCGAAGTCGAACTGGACGAACTGCTCAGCCAGCGCGAGAAGCTGAACACCCGCCTGCAGGCCATCCTGGATCAGCACACCGCGCCCTGGGGCGTGAAGGTCACCATGGTCGAGGTCAAGCAGGTGGACCTGGCCGAGCAGATGATCCGGGCCATCGCCCGCCAGGCCGAGGCTGAGCGCGAGCGGCGCGCCAAGATCATCCACGCCGAGGGTGAGTACACCGCCGCCGAGAAACTGGCCATGGCCGCCGAGGTGATCCAGCAACAGCCCGCGGCTATTCAGCTGCGCTATCTGCAGACCTTGGTCGAAATCGGAGTCGAAAAGAACACTACGGTTGTCTTCCCGCTTCCGATCGATATATTCTCGTCACTGGAGCGCCTGATGCAGCGCGCGAGCGAATCCAAGCCGCAGTCCTGATCCGGCTGCCGGGCGGCCGCCGCCAGTGGTTCCCACGGCCCCGCCGCGGCGGGGCGCGTCACTTCATGAGGGTCTGATGCCGAAAAACGAAGACGGCGAATTTGAACTTGTGCTGGGCAACCGCCAGCTTCTGAGCGTTTTCTTCATCGTAGTCATCCTGTTCGGGGTTTTTTTCTCGATGGGTTACATCGTGGGCAGGAACTCGGGATCGCCGCCGGTTTCCGCGGTTTCCCCCGGCGGGACGGCGCCCCCCGAGGCTGCCTCGGCGGAAAGCAGCGAGCCTCCGCCGCGTCCCAGTCCGCTGCCGGCCGGTTCGCCGGAGCCGGCGGCCGGTCGAGTGGCGGAGCCGCCTCCGCCCCAGGTCGTGGAGCGTCCTGCGCCCGAACCGGCCGCGCCCGCCGCGGAGAGCAAGCGCGCGGCAGCCGAAGCCCCGGCGCGCCCGGCGGCGCCTCCGCCCGCTCCGGCGGCCGTGCCCGCTTCCGGCGGGCTGTATCTCCAGGTGGCGGCAGTCGGCCGCGCCGAAGCGGATGTAGAGGTGGCCGCTCTCAAGAAGCGCGGTTTTCCGGCTACCGTCAGCCCCGGACCCAACAACCTTTTCCGGGTCCTGGTGGGACCGTATCCGGATATGGGCGCGGTGGGCCGGACCAAGGCGGACCTGGAGAATCTAGGCTTCAAGCCCATCGTGCGAAAATTGTAAGTTGGACGCGCCGCTGATCCAGATCGAGAGCCCGCGCCCCCGCCTGCCCGAGTGGGCGCGGAAGCCGCGCACGCATTTTGAATCAGTCGATCGATTAAAACGGTTGTTTCGCAGTTCCCGCCTCCACACCGTCTGCGAATCCGCCCGCTGCCCCAATCTCCATGAGTGCTTTCACCGCGGCGCCGCCACGTTCATGATCCTGGGCAACCGCTGCACCCGGGGCTGCGGCTTCTGCTCCGTGCCGAAAGGCTCCCCGGCGAAGCACGACATGGCCCTGGACCCGGAAGAGCCCGCCGGCGTCGCGCGCGCCGCCCGCGAAATGGGCCTCGCTTACGTGGTGATCACCAGTGTCAATCGCGACGACCTGCCGGACGGCGGCTCAACCCATTTCGCCCAAACCGTGCGGGCCGTGCGCCTGGCTCTTCCCGGCGCCCGCATCGAAGTCCTGACCCCCGACTTCTGCGGGAACCTCGATGCCCTCGAACGCGTTCTCGAGGCCCGTCCCGACGTGTTCAACCACAACATCGAGACCGTACCGCGGCTGTACCGGCGCGTGCGGCCGCAGGCCGATTACGAGCAATCGCTGCGGGTGCTGGAAGCGGCCGGGCGCCGCCTGCCCGGCGGGCTGACCAAGTCGGGCCTGATGGTCGGCCTGGGAGAGCGGCCGGAAGAAGTCGAGCAGGCGCTCCGCGACCTTCGCGCTCGCGGCGTGCAGGTGGTCACCATCGGCCAGTATTTGCAGCCCACCCGGCGCAACCTGCCGGTCTCCGAATACGTGCCGCCCGCGCGTTTCGCCGCCTATCGCGATTACGGGCTTTCGATCGGATTCAGCCTGGTCTTCAGCGGTCCTCTGGTCCGCAGTTCCTACATGGCGGACCGGGTCAGTGCGCAGGCGCGGCGGGAGAGCGCTTGAACCTGCTGCTTTCGCTCGCCGGCGCCGTCCTCCTGGTGCTGGCCTTTCCACGCTTTGACGCGGCCTGGCTGGCGCCGCTGGCGCTGGCCCCCATGCTGTTCGCGATGGCGCGGGAAGCCAGCGCGTTCCGCCGTTTTCTGTGCGGCTACGCCGCCGGGATCGTGTACTGGTTCGGAGTCTGCTACTGGATCCAGTTCGTGCTCTCCTTTCATGGAGGCCTGGGCGAGGCGCTGGGGTGGACCGCCTTTGCCCTGTTCTGCCTGATCAAAGCGCTGCACATGGGCGCGTTCGCCGCCCTGGGGGGCCTGGCGATGCGGGTGAGCTGGGCGGTTCCCGCGGCAGGCGCGCTCTGGGTGGCGGTCGAACTGACCCATGGGTGGCTGGGTTTCGCCTGGCTGACCCTGGGAAACGCCGGCATCGACATGGGGATCCCCGCCCGCCTGGCGCCCTACACCGGTGTTTACGGGCTGTCGTTCGTGTTCGCCATGCTCTCGGCCGCGCTGGCCCTGGCACTGCTGCGCCGGCCGCGCCGCCAGTTGCTGTGGCTGGCGGCGCTGCCCCTTCTGCTGCTGCTTCCGAAGCTGCCGGAGCCGCGGCTGGGGGAGCGGGGCGCGGTGCTGGTGCAACCCAACATCTCGCAGAGTGAGCAATGGACGGCGGAATCGGCCGACCGCATGCAGCGCCGGCAGGTGCTGCTTTCGGCGCGCGGCGTGGCCGCTTCGTACGAGCGGAAACCCGACCTGATCGTCTGGCCGGAAGTGCCCGCGCCGCTCTATTACGATCAGGACGCCAAGTTTCGCGAGCGGGTGAACCAGCTGGCGCGCTCGCTGGAGCTCCACGTTCTGCTGGGCGTGGTGGCCCACAACCGCGAGGGCGCGCCGCTCAACTCCGCGCTGCTGGTGGGCCCCGCCGGAGCGCCGCTGGCCCGCTACGACAAGGTCAACCTGGTTCCTTTTGGCGAATTCGTGCCCTGGCCGTTCGGCTTCGTGCAGAAGATCTCGACCGAAACCGGCGATTTCCACCCCGGCGCCCGCATCGCCGTGCCGCCGCTGGGCGGCCACCGCATCGGCACGTTCATCTGCTACGAGTCGGTGTTTCCCGATTTTGTCCGGCGCTTCGCGGCCGGCGGCGCGGAAGTGCTTTTCAATCTCTCCAATGACGGTTACTTCGGGAAAACCGCGGCCCGTGAACAGCACCTGAAGATCGTGCGGATGCGCGCGGTGGAGAACCGGCGCTGGATCCTGCGCGCCACCAACGACGGCATCACCGCGGGCATCGACCCGGCGGGCCGCATCGCCGGCCGCCTGCCCATGTATAGCGAATCGGTGGCCCGGCTCGGCTATTCCTACATCGCGGAACGCACCGTGTACACGCGGCTCGGCGACTGGTTCGCCTTCCTCTGCGCGGCGGTGGCGGCGGCCGCCCTGATCGATTCGCGAGGCGGCTGGCGCGCGCTCAGCCGTGCCGGATCACGATCACGTCGCCGTCCTTGACGGTGTAGTCCTTGCCTTCCAGCCGCAGCAGTCCTTTTTCGCGCGCGCCCGCGTAGCCTCCGTGATCGACCAGGTCCTTCCAGTTCACGGCCTCGGCCCTGATGAACTTCTTCTCGAAGTCCGAGTGAATGGTTCCCGCCGCCTTCAGGGCGGTGGTGTTAACCGGAATCGTCCAGGCGCGCACTTCGGTCTCGCCGGCGGTGAGGAACGACATGAGGCCGAGCAGGCGGTAGCTGGCGGCGATCAGGCGGTCCAGACCCGGCTCCTGGAGTCCGTAGCTGGCCATGTACTCGGCGGCGTCCTGGGGGGACAATTCGGCGAGCTCGGCCTCGATCTTGCCGCAAACCGCCGTCACCGACGTGTTCGGGCGCGAGCCCAGCAGCGGGACGTACTGCTGCTCGACGGCATGCAGCCGGGGCGCATCCTGCTCGCCCAGGTTCAATACGTACAGCATCGGTTTTTGAGATAGGAACTGGAAGCCGCGGACGCGTTTTTCGTCCTCGCCGGCCAGTTCCAGCTCGCGCAGCGGGCGGTTGGCCTCCAGTACCGCCTTGCACTTCTCCAGTACTTCGT
The DNA here is from genome assembly GCA_020852755.1 of Bryobacterales bacterium. Lineage (GTDB taxonomy): Bacteria > Acidobacteriota > Terriglobia > Bryobacterales > Bryobacteraceae > JADZAF01. Next base: position 32,981 of record JADZAF010000311.1, on the reverse strand, counting down.
GCTCGCGGTCCAGGTCGGGGTTCTTGATCTTCTTGCGGTCTTTTTCGAGCCGCTCCAGGCGTTTCTCGATGACCATCAGGTCGCTGAGGATCAATTCCAGGTCCAGGTGTTCGGCGTCGCGCACCGGGTCCAGCGGACCGCTCTCGTGGGGAACGGTTTCATCCTCGAACAGGCGCAGCACGTGCGCGAATGCGTCCACCAGGCGCAGGCTGGCGACATAGGCGGGATCGCGCAGGGTCTCCTTGGACACGGCTGGAACATCCAGGTACTCGATGGTGGCGTGGGTGATCTTCTCAGGCTCGAACACTTCGGCCAGAGCCTCGACGCGCGGGTCGGGAACCCGGGCCACTCCGGCGCGCACGGCGGTCGAGCCCATGCGGACCTCCTGGTGCGCTCCGGTGAGGATGGTGAACAAAGAAGTCTTGCCCGACATGGGCAGGCCGATGATTCCGGTTTTCATAGTTGTCAGAAAGCTGCGATGTGGGGCGGGCCATCCTGCCTGCATGCCGGCTCATAGCGGGCCGGACCCGCTGCAAGCCGGTCCGCGGCCTGAAAGGCTGCCCCACAACGGGGCGAGTGAAGTTTGAGCACACTACAGTGGAACTTCCACCTGTTTCAGAATCTCGTCGATGATCTGATCGCCCAGATCCGACCGCCGCTGGGCCAGGGCGAAGCGCGAGTTGACGACCACGCGGTGGGCGAAGACCGGCTGGGCCAGGCGCTTGACGTCTTCCGGGATGGCGTAGTCGCGGCCCTCCAGCAGCGCCAGGGCCTGCACGGCGCGGTAGAGCGCCTTGGAGGCGCGCGGGCTGACGCCCAGCGCCAGGGAGGGATGCGTGCGGGTCTTCTCCACGATGGCGAGCATATAGTCCACTATCGAACTCTCCACCGTGATGCGATTCACCTCGTCCTGGAGGCGCAGCACGTCCTCGCCGGACATGACCGGCCCGCCCGCCGCCGTCGCCTGGCCGTCCTCCTGGCGCAGCACGATCTCGCGCTCGCTTGCGGTGTCCGGATAGCCGATCCGCAGGCGCATCACGAAACGGTCGAGCTGCGACTCCGGAAGCGGGTAGGTGCCGTGGTGCTCGACCGGATTCTGCGTGGCGATCACCATGAACGGCCGGGGCAGCGGGTAGGAGACGCCGTCGATGGTCACCTGCTGCTCGTTCATCGCCTCCAGCAGCGCGGACTGGGTCTTGGGCGTGGTGCGGTTGATTTCGTCCGCGAGGAGAAAATTGGTGAAAATCGGCCCGCGCTTAAACTCGAAAGCCTCGGAATGGGCGTTGTAAATCATCACTCCCAGCACGTCGCTGGGCAGCATATCGCTGGTGAACTGCAGGCGGTGGAAGCGGGAAGCGACCGAACGGGCCAAAGCATGGGCCAGGGTGGTCTTGCCGACGCCGGGGACGTCCTCAATGAGCAGGTGGCCCCGGGTGAGCAGGCAGACCAGGCAAAGCCGGACCACGTCGGGTTTGCCGCGAATCACCGCGCCGAGAGCCGACTCCAATTCGGTCAATTTCCAGGCGGGCGCGGCGGCGGCCTCGACGGTTTCCCCTTCCTGCTGGGACATTCATTTCATGATACTCCCGGGCGCCCGGGCAGCGCCCGGGACCTCACGCCCCCGTGGTCTGCCGCACGGCGGCCGGGTGGTTCCAGGCCTCCTGCCGGATGCGCATGCCGAAGCCCGGCAGTTCGGGGGCCGCCACCGAGCCTTCCTTCGGAATGATCGGGTTTTCCAGCATCTTGAGCCAGTCGGATTCGTAATACCGCTGACAGCTCTCCTGGATCCACACGTTGGTGGACGCCGTGGTCAGGTGCGTCGAGGCGTAGAACAGCAGCGGGCCGGCGGCGGTATGAGGCGCGATGGGGAGGTGGTAGGCTTCGGCCATGGTGGCGATCTTGCGGCCCTCGCTCAGGCCGCCGCACCAGCACAGGTCGAACATGACGTACTTGGCGGCGCGGGAGGCCAGCAGGTCCTCGAAGGCCATGCGGCCCGCCATGCGCTCGCTGATGCACAGGGGCAGGGACGTGGCCTCGGCCAGCTGGCGGTACTGGGCGAAGTTGCCGGGCAGCAGCATGTCTTCCAGCCACATCGGCTTGAAGGGCTCCAGCGCCCTGGCGATGCGGGCCGCCGCGGTGAGGTTCCAGTTGCTATGGAACTCCATCAGGATCTCGATGTCGTCGCCGAAGGTGTCGCGCAGCTTGCGCACCGGGAAGAGGGCCGCTTCGATGTCCGCATGGGAGACGTACTGGTGGCGGTTGCGGCGGGCGGCGCCGTCGAACGGCCAGATCTTGATGGCCTTGATTCCGTAGCCGTCCATGATCTCGCGCATGATCTTCTCCGGCTCCTTGTTGAAGTCGTGCCTGTGCGGAAAGCAGGTGTTGTAAATGCGGACGCGCGGGTTGGACTTGCCGCCCAGCAGCCGGTAGACAGGCGCGTTTAGCGACTTGCCGAGCAGGTCCCAGAGGGCCAGGTCGATGGCGCTGAGGATGCGCATCTCGGCTCCGCCGGTCACCTGGTAGTCGAAGACCCGGTAGAGATCGGCCCAGATGCGGTCGATGTCGCGGGGATCGCGGCCCAGCAGGCTGCGGGCCACGGCGGAGTGCACCAGGGAGGCCTCGACTTCGTTGCGCGGGTAGGTTTCACCGATGCCCGAGTGGCCCGAGTCGGTATCGATCCGGACCCACACCCAGTGCGGCCAGAAGGGCGCGGCATCGCGGCTTTTCCAGTAGACCGTCTCGATGCGGGTAATCTTCATGGCCGGCGCCGCGGCGGCGGCTTTCAAACGGAAAGGCTCCAGCGCGGGCGCCCCGAGCAGGGGAAGGAATTCTCTGCGCTTCATGGCGTTTCCTATAGAGCTTACCGCGTCACAGGGGCGGGGTCGCCGGTTCCCTGCCGGCAAGGCCCTGGTCCTCCCGCGCCGGATCGTAGGCCGGGTTGGGCTGGGGCATGGCGGCTCCCACGGATTCCCGCCAGCTCTTGAGGCGCCGGTGCAGGCGGGCGGCGACGCCGGGTTCCTTGCGGACGAGATTCCGTGTCTCGCCGGGGTCCCGGGCGAGGTGGAACAGTTCCAGGCGGCCGTCTTCGAGGAACTCGATGAGCTTGTAGCCGCCTTCGCGTATAGCCGAAGAAGGCACGCCGCCCTGGTTGCTGTAGTGGGGGTAGTGCCAGAACAGGGGCCGCGGCGGGATCCGGCCGCGGCCGCGCAGCAGAGGCAGGAGGCTGACGCCGTCCACTCTCCGGGGCAGTTCTTCCCGGCTGCCCGCCGCCTCGCTCAGGGTAGGCAGGAAATCGACGCTGCTTACCGGAACCGGGCACGTGGAGCCGGCCGGCGTCACGCCCGGCCAGCGCACGATCAGCGGTTCCCGGATGCCGCCCTCGTACAGGTGGCCCTTGCCGGCCCGCAGCGGCGCGTTGCTGGTGGCGGCCTGTTTGCGCGCGCCTTCGAAGCGCAGCCCGCCGTTATCGGAAGTGAAGACGACCACTGTGTTGTCCGCCAGTTTCAGCTCATCGAGAACGGCCAGCAGGCGGCCGGTGGCCAGGTCGGTGTGGTGCACCATGGCGGCGTAGACCGGGTCGAAGGGCGGGGAATCCGGCTTGCGTCTGGATTCGTAGTAGGCTGTCCAGCGTTCCCGGGCTTGCAGGGGCAGATGCACGGCGAAGTGGGGCAGGTACAGGAAGAAGGGGCGGTCCCGGTTCTTTTCGATGAAAGCGGCGGCGTGGTCCGTCAGGCGGTCGGTCAGGTAGTCGTCCGGCGAGCCCCCCTGGAGGTTGGGCATGTCGAAGGGACCGAAGTAGGAGCGGGGAGAGCCGCGGTGGTCTCCGGCCACGTTGAGGTCGAAGCCCTGGGTCTCGGGCCGGAAGCCCTGCCCGCCCAGATGCCACTTGCCGATGCTGGCAGTAGCGTATCCCAGGGGCTTGAGGCGCTCCGCGAGGGTCACCTCCTCTTGAGGCAGTTGCTGGTTGAAGGAGGGCGTGAGCAGGCGCGCGGCCGGCCATTGCCTGCGCCCGGGGATCCAGTCGGTGAGGTGCAGCCGGGCCGGGTATTTGCCGGTGAGGATGCTGGCACGGGTGGGCGAGCAGACCGGGCAGGCCGCGTAGGCGTTGGTGAAGCGCATGCCTCCGCGAGCCAGGCGGTCGATGGCGGGCGTTTCCACGACCGGGTTGCCGTAACAGGCCAGGTCCCTCCACCCCATGTCGTCGATGAGGATGAAGACGATGTTGGGCGGGCGCCGGGACTGCGCCGCGGCGGTGGCGAGGGCGGCAGCGCCCAGGAAGGCGCGGCGGGTGTAGCGGGGCATACATCTGGTGTAGCAGAACCTGCGCTACCAGCGGAGCCGGAGGGTGAGCAGCCCGTTGGCCGGCGCGCCGGGATAGATGGTGAAGTTGCCGTGGGCGGTTTCGTAGTAGCGGGTGTTCAGGAGGTTTCTCAGGTTCAGGGCGAGGTCGTAGCGGCGGGTGCGGTAGAAGAAGGCCATGTCCACGCGGGCATATCCGGGCAGCAGCACCTGGTTATCGTTGGCGGTGAAACGGCTGGTGTTGCCTGCCAGGCCGCCGCCCAGGCCGAGCCCCTTCGGCAGGTCCACCGTAGTCCAGAGCGAAGCGCTGTGCAGGGGAACGTGCCCGGGACGGTTGCCCTCGATGCCATCGTTGGAGCGCAGGACGCGAGCGTCCAGCCAGGCATAGCCTCCGTAGAGGTTGAGCCTGCGCCAGACCGTGCCGGAGAGGCTGAGTTCGATCCCCTGCGTGCGCTGGCGGCCCACCAGGACCAGGCGGCTGGGATCCACCGGGTCGATGGTCCGGATGTTGTTTCGGTTGAGCCGGAAGACGGCCAGACTGGCGGAGAGCGCGCCGCCCAGCAGATCGCTCTTGGCCCCGGCCTCGTAGTTCTCGGTGATCTCGGGTTTCAGGTCCGAATTGTTGGCGGCCAGAGACAGGCCTTCGCCGGACGGCTGGAAGGAGCGGCTGTAGCTGGCGTAAAGGGACAGCCAGCCAGTTGCCTGGAAGACGGCGCCGGCGCGAGGACTCCAGGCGTAATCGGTACGCCCGAGATCGGCGTTGGCGGGCAGCAGGTCGTCCAGGTACTGGCGGAAGCGGTCGCGGCGCAATCCCAGCAGCGCTTTCCAGCGCCCGTTGATCCGGATCTGGTCCTGCACATACAGGCCCAGCACCCCGCCGTCGAAACCGTTGCTCAGGGCCGGGCGCGCGCTATAGAGCGCGTGGGTCAGCACGGGGTTGCGCAGCGAAACCGGCAGGGCGCTGCCCGTGAAGCGGTCCGTGCGGGTGGTTTGCGAGCCGGCCTCGACGCCGGCCAGGACCGTGTGGAACGTCCCGGGCAAGGCGAAGCCCACCATGGTCTCGGACTGGTTGAAGTAGTTCTCCTGATAGCCGTTGGAGTTGTATTGGCCGCGCGTGACCAGGATGCCGTCTTCGGAGGCACGGATCCCGGTGGGGTAGGTGTTGCTGTAGGCGTTGCGGTACTTGCTGTGCCGGAAGACGTTGCGGACGCTCCAGGCCGGGTTGAACTGGTGGTCGAAAGTGAGGGCCTGGGCGGTCACCTGGTTGTTGAGGAAGTCGCGGCCCGGGTCGCCGTAATAAGAGCCTGCGCCGGCCGCCAGGGCGGGCCGTCCGTTGAGCGACGGGATGCCGCGGTCGGGGACGCGGTCGTCGGCCAAGTGCTCGAACTGGGCCAGCACCTGGGTCTGCTCCGCGGGGCGCCAGGTGACGGCCGGAGCCACCGTGTAGCGGTCCAGCGAGTAGAAGTGCCGGTGGCTGCCCGAGTCCTCATAAGCGCCGTTGAGACGGAAGGCCAGCCGGCCGTCCGACAGGGGAAGCCCCAGGTCCACCGCCGTGCGCTTGGTCCCGTACGACCCGCCCATCAAACTGACTTCGCCGAGCGGCCGTTCGAGATCGGGTTTCTTGGTGACGCGATTGACGATGCCGCCCGAGGATCCCCGGCCGTAGAGCACCGAGGCCGGGCCCTTGATGACCTCGACCTGCTCGGTGGTCGAGAGGTCGCGGTAATAGGTGGCGTCGTCGCGCACGCCGTCCACGTAGCTGTCCCGCATGGCGTTGTTGCCGCGGATGAAGACCTGGTCGCGGCGGCCCTCGCCCAGGTGCAGGCTGACGCCGCTGACGTTGCGGAGCACGTCCTGCATGGAGAGCGCGGCCTGGGAGCGGATCAACTCACGGTTGACGACCTGGACGGCCTGCGGAATGTCGCGCAAGGGCAGCGCCGTGCGGGTGGCGCTGGAAGCCGTCGAGATCTGGTAGCCGGGAGTTTCCGAGACCACCAGGGTCTGGCGGATGGGGGCGGCCGCAAGTTGGATGCGGAGCTCCAGCGGCGAAGCGACGAGTTCGAAGCGGCGCCGTTCCGGCATGAAGCCCTCCTGCGCGACGGTGAGCGTGTAGCCGCCCGCCGGCAGGCCGGAGAACTCGAACCGGCCGAGCGGGCCGCTGGCCGTGGTGCGGGCGGGCGCGGGCGGGGATTCAAGGGTCAGCTGCGCGCCGGGGATGGCGGCGCCGGACTGGTCCACGACGATGCCGCGAACCGCCGGACCGGAAGGCGCCGCCGGACGGGCGAGGGCGAGTAGCGCGAGGCAGAAGCAGGGGGAGACAGAACGCACGGTTGAATCGGACCTCCTTAGCCGGGATCCCGGCTTGGATCCCGAAGTATATATGCAACCGAGTTGCATGTAAAGTCCGATTCTGGCCGCCGCCCGCCGCACTGGGCAAGCTGGAATCCTCAATTTGTCGATATCCCTAGGTGAACGGTGGGGAGGGGAAGGCGAATGGAGTTCTTCTGCAATCGAGTTGCATGACAGAGCGGGTCCGCCCGGGGACCCGCCGGCGCCCGCATCGACTGCCGGCCGGCGAGTCCGGCTGTGGCGGACTCCATGACGCGGGAACCGGTGACTCCGGAGACCTTGTTCGACGCGGCTTCCACCGGCAAAAGCAGCGGCGCCTGTACTGCGCCGCGCCGGGTGGACCGAGGGCAGTCTGGCGCTGGACCGGCCGCCGAAGGGCGGTCTGTGCCGCCTCCGGCTGCCGCCTTGAGTACCGGGATGCAATTGAGTTGCGATCAGCGCTCTTGCACGCCCGCGCCCGGGGCAGGTCACCGGCCGCGAAGCGATTGCCCGGGGGCAGGCGCTTTTGCCGCGGGCATGCGGCCGGGCAGCGATCTCAACCGCGGCGCCCCGATTTCCGGAGCCGGGCGCGGCGCCCGTCATTTTCCCTGTTGACGGCCCACAGGAACACCGCTATGCTGTCCCTGTAGGTTTCCTACATGAAAAGCGGGCGCGAAGACAAAGCCGATGTGCTTCAGGGCACTCTGATCCTGCTAGTGCTGCGGACGCTGGAAGCGCTGGGGCCGCTGCACGGCTACGGCCTGGCGCGGCGGATCGAGCAGATCAGCAAAGACCTCCTGCAGCTCAACCAGGGCACTCTCTATCCGGCTCTCCTGCGTATGGAGCAGGAGGGCTGGATCGCGTCGAAGTGGGGCGCTTCGGAAAAGAACCGCAGGGCGCGTTTCTACTCCATCACGGCGGCGGGGCGAAGGCGGCTGGCCCGGGAGACCGAGGACTGGAAGCGCCGGTCGGCAATCGTCGAACGCTTCCTGGTGTTGAGCCCCGGCACTCCGGCAGGAGGCGGCGGATGAGCCGGGCAAAGGCCGCGGCGGCCCGGATTCGGGGACTGTTCCGGCGCGGGCGGCTGGAGCGCGACCTGGAGGAGGAAGTCCGCTTTCACCTGGAGATGCAGGCGGAGGACAACGTCCGGGTCGGCATGAGCACGGAGGAAGCGCGCCGCGCCGCCATGCGCAGTTTCGGGGCGGTCGAGCCGATGAAGGAGGCCTACCGCGAGCGTATGACCTTCGCCCTGCTCGAGACCGCGGCCCGGGACGCGCGCTACGCCGTGCGCACACTGCGCAGGAGTCCCGGCTTCCTGGCGGCGGCGGGGACGGTGCTGGCACTGGCGATCGGGGCGAACACCGCGATCTTCAGCGTACTGAACGCGGTACTGCTCCGCCCGCTGCCCTACCGGTCGCCGGAGCAGCTGGTCCTGCTGTGGACTGAAGCCCCGGACCGCAACCAGCGCCAGGGCCGGACGGCGTACTGGAACGTCGAGCAGTGGCTCGGCCAGAGCCGGAGCTTCGCGGATATGGCGGTCTTCGATCCGGCCTCGGTCTCGCTGACCGGCGCGGGCGAGGCGGAGAAGATCGGCGTCGCCCGGGTCTCTCCCAACCTGTTCGCGCTGCTCGGGGTGCAGCCGCTGCTCGGGCGCGCCTTCACCGAGGAGGAAGCGGAACAGCGGCAGCGGGTGGCGCTGATCAGCCACCGGTTCTGGCAAACGCGTTTCGGCGGTTCCCGCACCGCGCTGGGCTCGGCGGTGGAACTGGACGGCGCGGTTTCGCGGATCGTCGGCGTGCTGCCGCCCGGCTTCCAGATGCCCGATGAGGATGTGTGGGAACCGCACACCCTGTCTCCGGACTGGGAAAGGCGGCGCGGCTTGCGGGGACCCGGCTCCTGGTTCGTGGTGGGGCGGCTCCGTCCGGGGGTGCGCGTGGAGCAGGCCCAGGCGGAGATGACGGCCGTAGCGGGCCGTCTCGAGGAACTGCTGCCGCTCTCCGCGCGGAACCTGGGCGTCAGCGTCACGCCATTGAACCTGCACGTGGTGGGGGCCCGGTCGCGGCTGGCATTGTGGGCCCTGGCCGGCGCGGTTTTCTGCGTGCTGCTGATCGCCGCGGCCAACGTGGCGAGTCTCTCGGTGGCGAGGGGAGTCAGCCGGGCGCGGGAGATCGCGGTGCGGGCGGCGCTGGGAGGGAGCCGGGCGCGGATCGCCGGACAACTGATTACGGAAGGGCTGATCCTGACGGCGCTGGCAGGGCTCTGCGGCACATGGCTGGCTGTGGCGGCGCTTCCTCTGATCCGCGTTCTTGGGCCGGCCGGACTGCCTCGCTTGAACGAGGCGAGCCTGGACGGGCGGGTGCTGTCGTGGGCCCTGGCCGTTTCGCTGCTGGTAGGGTTGGCGATCGGAATCGCGCCCGCCGTGACGCTGCTGCGGCGAAGCCTGCGGCCGGCGATCGAATCAGGCGGAAGAGGCGCTACCGGCGGGGCGGCCGCGCATGCCCTGCGGCGGGTTCTGGTCGTGGGAGAATGCGCCCTCGCGCTCATGCTGGCCGCGGGCGCGGGTCTGCTTGTCAGAAGCTGGTGGCGCCTCGGCAAGGTCGATCCGGGATTCCGGCCGGAAGGCGTGCTGTGCCTGCAGGTTTCCACGCCGGCCTCGATGACGGCTGCCCAGCGTGTGAACTATCACGACCGGGTGGTGGAGCAGGTCGAGGCGTTGCCGGGGGTAGAGAGGGCCGGTATTGTCAGCAACCTGGTCATCACGAACAGCCCGGAGCAGGCCGTGACCGCGGAAGATGGAGGCGCCGGTGGGAGCCTGCGGCTGCGCAGCGACGAGGCCGGCGAGGGGTTCTTCCAGGCGATCGGCGCCCGGCTGCTGCGGGGGCGCTTCTTCTCGGCGCTGGATGGCCATGGCGCTCCGAAAGTAGCGATCGTCAACGAGGCCATGGCCCGCCGCCTGTGGCCCGGGCGGGATCCGCTGGGACGCCGGTTCAAACTTGGCGTCCGGGATTCCGCCTCACCGTGGCTTGCCGTGATCGGCGTGGTCGGGAACATGCGGCGTCAGGGACTGGAGAATGAGCCGGTCGCGCAGATGTTCGAGCCGCTGGCGCAGAATCCTCCCCGCCTCGCGACCCTGGTGGTCCGGACGCCGGCGGAAGACCCGCTGCGGATCGCGGGAGCGGTCCAGGCGGCCGTGCGGCAGGTGGAAAAGCACGCGGCAGTCTACGGGGTGGAGACGCTGGAGCAGCGGATGGGCGCTTTCCTGAGCGAGCGCCGCTTTCAGACCGGGCTGCTGATCGGGTTCTCGGTGGTTGCGCTGTTGATGGCGGCGGTGGGGATCTACGGGCTGGTGCAGTATTCGGTTGCGGCGCGCACGCGGGAAATCGGGATCCGCATGGCGGTGGGGGCCCAGGGGCGCGAGATCTTTCGTATGGTGCTCGGGGAGGGACTGAAGCTGAGCCTGGCCGGGTTGGGGCTGGGCGTTGTGGGCGCGTTGTGGCTGGGACGGGCAGGGTCGAGTCTGCTGTTCGGAGTGCAGGCCTGGGACCCGCTGACTTTGACCGCTGTTTCCGCACTGCTGGCGGGGGTAGCGGCAGCGGCCTGCTGTCTGCCGGCGCGGCGGGCGATGAAGCTGGAGCCCGTGGCCGCGCTGCGGGAAGAGTAGATGAAGGGAACAGAGGGATTCTGTCCGCGCGCGAATAAAATCCCTCTGTCCCCTTTATTCCCTAGCTGGTGGGGTTCCAGACGTACTTTCCTTCGCGGTTGATGTAACCCTGGCGGTCGCCGAGCCAAACCGGCGCCAGGCGGCCGGAAAAATCCCCGGCCTGGTCGAATTGCGGGTTGATCACGAACTTGCCGGAGCGGTCGATGTAGCCGAAGCGGTTCCCGATAGCCCCGTAGGCCAGACCATCGGAGAAATCCCCGGCGCGGTCGAACTGGGGCTGGATGGCGATGCGGCCGGACTTATCGATGTACCCGAACTTGCCGTTCACCTTTACCAGCGCCCGGTCGTCCGAGAAGCCGCCCGCGGCTTCATATTGGGGCGTGATGACGATTCTGCCGGAACGGTCAATATAGCCGTAGCGGTCCCCGATGCGCACCAGCGCGCGGTCGCCTGAGAAGCTGCCCGCTTCGTCGAATTGCAGGTTGATGGCGGGCCTGCCGTCGCGGTCGATGAAGCCCCAGCGTCCTTGCACCATCACCGGCGCGAGGCCTTCCGAAAAGCGCCCGGCGCCTTCGAACTGGGGGTTGATGGCGAACCTGCCCTCCGGGTCGATGTATCCCATGCGGGGCCCCAAGCCGACCAGGGCGCGGCCGTCGAAGAACGGATCGGCCATATCGAACTGCGGGGGGATCACGTTCTTCCCCTTGCCGTCGACGTAGCCCCACTTGTCCCCGACCTTGACCGGAGCCAGACCGTCCTGGAACTCGCCGGCCATGGCGAACCGCGGCTGGATGGCGATGTCACCCTTGGCGTCAATGTACCCGTACTTGCCGTTGAGCCGCATCGGGTAGTATTTGCCGGGGCGGGTCGCGATCCCGGCGGCCAGAACCGCGACGGCCGCGAGGCCGATCAACAGGGCGGGCAACAGCCAGCGAGGGCCGCGCCATTCGCCCCAGGCAGGCCACCTCCAGGGGCGCTCCGGCGGATACTGTTCCCGATCGGGATAGGTCCCTTGCCCGGGAGGATTTGGTGCGTCGGCATACGGATCCATAGCTCATGCAACCTCCTCCGGGGGGTGCTGCAATCGGACTTCCAGTTGCAACTCGGTTGCGCGTCACAGCGTCTGATGAAGTGTAAGGAGTGTCTATGCGACAGGGAGCAATCATAGCGGCGTTCGTAGCTTTGGCGGTAGTGGCGGCGGCGGGCTGGGCCCGCCGGCCGGAGGCGCCCGCGCCCATGGGATTCGGTCCGCTGCCTGCCTATGGGGTCAACTACTACAATCCGGCTCAGCCGGGCTACGGCCCCGGCATGGCGGGCAACGGCGCCCAGCCGGCCGCATATTTTACGCCGGTGGAGCCCTACGCCGACCGGCAGTACGTGAGGGTGGTCCGGCAGCCGCAGACGGTGGTGCAGCGCGAGGTCGTCCGGCAGCCGGTAGTGGAGCGCCGGGTGGTCCGGCAAGCCCCGGTGGTGAGGAAGAAACGGTCAACCGCCAAGTCGGCGGCCATTGTAGCGGGAAGCGCGGGCGTCGGCGCCGCAATCGGGGCGCTGGCCGGCGGAGGCAAGGGTGCGGCAATCGGCGCTCTGGGCGGAGGGGCGGCTGGCTTTGTCTACGACCGCTTGACCCATAACCGGTAGATCCGGGCAGTGGCTGCCGGCGTGCAAGATTGCCAACGTATGAACCGTTGTTTCGGATTCATTCTATTCGCGATCCTGGCGGCGCCGGCGGCCTGCGATTTCAAGGCCGGGCTGGAAGCATACCAAAGAGGGGATTATGCAACGGCTTTGAGTGAGTGGCGGCCCTATGCCGAGCGAGGGGACGCTCACGCACAATTCAACCTGGGACTGCTGTACAGCCGGGGTCTAGGAACCCCGGAGGACCAGGCTGAAGCGGCTCGCTGGTACCTGAAGGCCGCGGAACAGGGTGTGGTTGCGGCTCAATACAACCTGGGGATCCTCTGCGCCGGCGGACAGGGTGTGGCGAAGGATTACTCGCTGGCGCGGGACTGGTATCGGAAAGCGGCGGAGCAAGGTCTGGCGGACGCGGCCAACAATATCGGCGCCATGTACGATCAGGGCGAAGGTGTAGAGAAAAACGTAGCGGAAGCCGGGCGTTGGTACTTGCAGGCGGCGGAAAAGGGCCTGGCCGCGGCACAGTTCAACCTCGGCGCTCTCCACGATCAGGAAAAGAACTACGAGCAGGCGCTGACGTGGTATCTCCGCGCGGCGCGCCAGGGCCACGTGCACGCCATGAGGAATCTGGGTGTTCTCTACTACAACGCGCAGGGCACGCCGCGCGACCTGGTGCAGGCCTATATGTGGTTCAGCCGGGCCGAGGCGGCGGGCGACCGGATCTCGGGGCAGTTGCTGCGGGCCACCGCGAAGCGCATGAAGACTCAAGACATCCTCCGGGCGCAGCAGCAGGGCGTGGGCTGGGTCCCGGTGCGTGAGGGCGCGGAGAAAGACTCCGCGGTGGTCCGCGGTCCGGCACGGGCCCCGGCCGGAGCCGTGCAGGTGGATACGCAGTAGGGTCAGGCCTTCGGATACTCCCAGGGCCCGCGATACTTGCGGCTCAGCAAGCGGTTGGCCTCGGCATCGCCCGGGATGGTTTCCTTTTCGCCATCCCAACGCACGGATCGTCCCAGCTTCCACGACAACATTCCGAGCAGGCTGATGTTGGTCGCCCGGTGTCCGTTCTCGATGTCGGCGGCGGGGCGCCGTTTGCTTTTGGCGGCGGCCAGGAAATCGGCCCAGAGTTCGCGGATGTTCTGCGAGTCGGGCTGGTTCAGCCGGGGGTCCTGGTGGAGGACCGGGGCGCTCTTGCGGGCGGGATAGAAGGTCCAGCCGTCCAGCCAGCCCATGTGGAAGGTACCCTCCGTACCGTAGAAATAGACGCCGACGCTGCTCTTCTCGGCTTCGTTGCCGGCGAACTGGCGGTGCTCCCAGACGGCGGTGAAGGATTCGAACTCGTAGCTGCACACCTGGTGGTCGGGAGCGTCCGTGTTGTCCTCCCGTATGTGGCGCGCGGCAGTGGAGAAGATCTTCTTCGGGTACTTCTCCTCGGTCCACCAGAGGATCTGGTCGAACCAGTGCACGCCCCAGTCGGCCAGGGTGCCGTTACCGAAGTGGAGGAAATTGCGCCAGCCGCGCGGGTGCATGTTCTTGTGGAAGGGAACCAGGGGAGCGGGGCCGCACCAGAAATCCCAGTCCAGGCCTTGCGGCGGATCGGCGGGGGGCGTTTTCTGTCCGGGGCCGCCGGCATTATGGACGAAGGCCCGGACCATGCCGATCTTGCCCACCTTTCCGGATTTCAGGAATTCCATGCCGGCCACGTTGTGGGGGGAGACGCGGCGGTGGAGTCCGACCTGCACCACCCGCCCGGCAGCCCGGGCGGCGTTGACCATGGCGCGTCCCTCCCGGATGGTATGTCCGATGGGCTTCTCCACGTACACGTGCGCCCCGGCCTTGAGGGCGGCGATGGCGGCCAGCGGGTGCCAGTGGTCGGGCGTGGCGATGATGGCGATGTCGGGCTTTTCCTTGGCCAGCAGTTCCCTGTAGTCCCTGTAGACCGCGGGCTGATCGGAGGAGAGCTTGCGCACGCGGGCGAGGGCGGAATCGAGCTGGCTGGAATCGACGTCACACAGCCCGGCGACCTGGCACTCGCCCGAGGCCATGGCCTCGTAAAGGATGTTCATTCCCCACCACCCGCTGCCGATCAGCACGGTGCGGAGTTTGCCCCTCTGGCCGAACAACGGAACCGCCCAGCCGGCCGCCGCGGCGGCGCTCTTCAGAAAAATCCTGCGCTCGGTACTCATGCTTCAAGGAGATTGTACCCTGCCGTGCCGGATCACTCCTTGGGAGTGATGCCCAGGGCTTTCATCTTGCGATAGAGATTGCTCCGCTCCAGGCCGAGGAGTTCGGCCGTGCGGCTCACGTTGCCGCGGGTCTCTTCCAGCTTCTTGAGGATATAGTCCCGCTCGGCCGCCTCCCGGACCTCCTGGAGGCTCCCGGTGCGCTCGGGCAGGCCGGCGGCCGGGGCCCTTCGGGCCAGCGGCAGGGGGACGTGGCGGACGTCCACGCGCACCTGCGGGTTGAGGATCACGATACGCTCCATCAGGTTGCGCAGCTCGCGCACATTGCCCGGCCAGTGATGGCTCCTGAGCAGGTCGTAGGCCTCCGGGGTCAGCTCCTTGGGCTTGCGCCCGTACAGCGTGGTGAACTCCTGGAGGAAATAGTCGGCCAGCAGGGGCACGTCTTCCAGCCGCTCGCGCAGCGGGGGAACGGAGAAGGGGATGACGTTGAGCCGGTAGAAGAGATCCTCGCGGAAATTGCCGCGTTCGATCTCGGCTTCCAGGTTCTTGTTGGTGGCCGCCACCACCCTGACGTCCACTTGCACGTAGCCGGAGGCGCCCACCGGCTCGAAGCGCTGTTCCTCCAGGGCGCGCAGCACCTTGGACTGGGTGCGCAGGCTCATGTCGCCCACTTCGTCCAGGAAGAGCGTGCCGCCGTCCGCCTTCTGGAACTTCCCGGTCTTGTTTTCATGGGCGCTGGTGAAGCTGCCCTTGCGGTGGCCGAACAATTCGCTCTCGATCAGCTCCTCGGGAATGGCGGCGCAGTTCACCTCGACGAAGGCTTCCGAAGCGCGCGGGCTCATGGCGTGAATGGCGTGGGCCACCAGTTCCTTGCCCGTTCCGCTTTCGCCGTAGATGAGGACGCGGCCATTGGTGCCGGCCATCAGATTGAGCTGCTGGCGCAGGGCCTTCATGGGGACGCTTTCGCCGATGATGCGGTACTTGGTTTCGGCCGCTTCCCGGAGCCGGCTGTTCTCCATGCGCAGGCGCCGGTGGTCCAGGGCGTTCTTCACGATGACGCTGATCTTCTGGATGGAGAGCGGTTTTTCGAGAAAGTCGAAGGCGCCCAGCTTGGTGGCCCTCACCGCGGTTTCGATGGAGCCGTGGCCGGAGATCATGACCACCACGGGGCGTTCCGTGAAGGGCAGTTCCTGGATGCGGGCCAGCACGTCGAGGCCATCGGCGCCGGGCAGCCAGACATCCAGCAGCACCAGTTCGTAGCTCTGCCGGGCGATCTCCTCCAGACAGGTCTCGCCGCTCTCGACGGCGCCCGCGCAGTAGCCTTCGTCCTCCAGGACGCCGGTAAGGGACTGGCGGATGCCCGGCTCGTCGTCCACCACCAGGATGCGGGAGCGTTTCATGCCTGGGCTACGGCCTCCTCGACCAGGACCGGAACCTCGATGATGAACCGCGCGCCGGCCGGCTTGTTGTCCTCCACCCGAATGTTCGCGCCGTGTTCGGAGAGGATGTGGTTCACAATCGCCAGCCCGAGGCCGGTGCCGCGCCCCTTGGTGGAGAAATAGGGCAGAAAAAGCTTCTCCTTCTCCTCGGCGCTGACGCCGCAGCCGGTGTCGGCGATGACCAGTTCGATGGTATCGGCGGGGCCCGGCTGGGTGGATATGAAGATCCGCCGGACGAGCGAGTCCTGCATGGCTTCGGCGGAGTTGTCGACCAGGTTGATCACCACGCGCTTGAATTGCTCGGGATCCACCATGACGGGGGGCAGGCCGGGCTCGAGTTCCGTACGGATCTCGATGCCGTCCAGCCGGCCGGCGAAAACAGCGATGGCGCTCTCGACCACCTGGTTCAGGCTGGCGCGCACGGGCTGGGCGGCCGGGAAACGGGCGAACTGGGAGAAGGCGTTCACCAGGGTTTTGACCGATTCCACCTCGCGGGTGATGATCTCCGAGCATTCGGCCAGGATGCGGGTGGTGTCGGCAGGGGCCGAGAGCCGGGCGATCTGCCGGCTGATGCGCTCGGCGGAGAGAGCAATGGGGGTGAGCGGGTTCTTGATCTCGTGGGCCACACGGCGGGCCACTTCGTGCCACGCGGCAGCCTTCTGGGCGCGCAACAGCTCGCTGGTGTCTTCCAGGACGATCACGAAACCCGAGGTCATCTTCTCTTCGAGCGCCGAGACGGTGACCGAGAGGTGCAGGGTGCGGGCGTCGCGCTTCAGCTCAAGCTGGCGGGTGGCGATGCCGGTACGGCGCGCGCGCTTCATCAGGTAGAGGATTTCGAGAGTGTCCTCGCGGGAAAACAGGTCATCCAGGTGGAGCGCGCGGGCGGTTGCGGCTTGCGGAAATATCTGCTTGAGGGCGCGGTTGACGCGCTGGATGGCGCCCTCGGGGCCGGTCGAGATGACGCCCGTGGGGATGCTTTCCAGGATCGCCTCCATGAAGCGGCGGCGCTCTTCCAGTTCACTCCGGCTGGCCTCCAGATCGGCGGTCATCTCGTTGAAATTGCGCACCAGTCCGCCCAGCTCGTCGATGGCCTGCACCTCCACGCGGTGCTTCAGGTTGCCCTTCCGCACCTCCCCGGCCGCGTGCACCAGGGCTGAGACCGGGCCGCTGATCTGCTTGGCCAGAAACAGGGCGATCCAGGTGGCGAAGAAGAGGACGAAGACGGTGATGAGCGCCATCACCCACAGGTAGAAGGTGCGGAAGTTCTTGCGGTAGGCGGCCAGCTCGTGATAGAGGCGGGTGTAGTTTTCGACCTCGCGCTGCTGGCGTTCGATATCGACCGGGATTTCGGGAACGACGCGGATCAGGCCGGCGGTGCGGCCTTGAACGGCGACCGGGACCTCCACGACGATCGTGTGGCTGCCGGGGTATTGGAGCGCGGAGGACGAGCCGCAGCGTGCCAGGGGCGGCGCCTCCGGGCCGGTCTGGATGGAAGCGGCCACCAGGCGCTGCTCCCTGCAGAAACGGTTGAGGAACCCGCTTGCAGGGACACCTTCGGCGAGCAGGGCCTGGACCGGCTCCTGGGCGGCCAGCAGGGCGGCCTGCACGCGGCCCTTGGCGGCCACCTCGGCCTTGAGCGATTCGGCCATCTGCACGTAGCTCCGGTATTCCATCTCGGCGGGCCGGCCGAACCACTTGTCGAGGTTGCGGTTGAGCACGTTCACGCTGAACAGCACCAGGAAGAAGACGGGCAGGATGCTGAGGGCCAGGGCCACGAAGACAATCTTGCTCTTGATGCGCGAGCCCTGCTGGTTGCTGCGGCGCTCGATGTAGAGCTTGATGCCGGTGCGGAACAGCATGAAGCCGAGGGTCACCATGAGCAGGAAGGTCAGGGTGGAGAGGGCCCAGAAGATGAAGGTCTGGGTGGGATTGGCAGGGCCGTAGGAACCGAAATCGAAGGATCCCTGCCACACGACGAGCGTGATGGAGAGAGCCAGCAGAATCGCTCCGATGGTGTACCGAAGCCGCTTACTCATTGAATCTCTTCAGATTATACTTGGCCGCGGATTGCCCGCGGCCGGCGGCGGGAGTGCCGCACGGGCGCGTTGCGAACGGGCGCCGGAATGGAGCGGCTTCATCAGGGGCCGGCGGGTTCACCGGCGTCGCGGCGGCGGGCCTCCGCGGCGCGGCGGAAGGCGATGGCCTCGGCCGCGGTGGAGGGAGGCGAGCCGGGAAGCGTTATGCCCGGTACAGGGTCGGGTTCAGGCGGAACGGGAGGGGCGGCGGGCTCCACGGGCGGGGCGGAGAGCGGCGCGGCCGGAGCGCGCCGCAGCGTTTCCGATTTCTTCCAGCGATGGAAGCTGAAGCGCTCCTTGCGGGGCCGCAGGCTGACGAAGTTGCAGCGGCAGTACTCGCAGCGATAGGCGTTGGCCCCCAGTTTCAGCGCCAGCATCATGTAGCGGGGGACGGCGGCGTGAGTCCCGCTCCAGCGGCTCAGGTCCATGCGCCAGCACTTGGGGCAGCGGGCGTAGATCAGGTCGGTGAGACTCCAGGTTTTGCCGACGAACCTGGTATGGCAGTCGCGGCAACGCATCGGCCGGACCCCCACAATCTTCCACAGCCTCTCGGCCGCGGAGCGCGCGCGGGAGAACCGGAGGCTCCGGCTCCCGCACTTGGGGCAGTGCACTGACATTATCCCGTCCTTACAGGAGACTCCTTGTGAGCATTCACGTAGGCTCTGGAATAGGCGGAGAAGGCTGCCTGGGCCGCCTCGCGGACACGGTGCGAGCCGGCGCCCACCGGCTTGCTCCCGATGCGCTCGACGGGCAGCAGGTCGCGGGTGGTCGAGGTGATGAATACCTCCTCGGCCTGCTCCAGGTCGGCCGGGAACAGAGTGCGCTCGCCGACTTCAAAACCCGGCACGGCGATTTCGGAAAGCAGCAGCTCGCGGGTCACTCCCGGCAGGCAGCCGGAAGCGAGCGGCGGAGTCCAGATGCGGCCGCCGGAGGCGCAGAAGATATTGGCGGAGGTGCACTCGGCCACTTCGCCGCGCTCGTTGAGCAGGATGACCTCGTCGAAGCCCTCGCACTGCGCTTCCTCCAGCCAGGTCAGGTTCATGGCCCAGGAGAGGATCTTGGCGCCGGCGAAGATTGAGGCGGCGTGGCGGGCCTGGGGGACGTAGCGCAGCTTGACGCCGCCGCCCCAGTCCTTGAGGCCGGCGGTCAGGGCGATCAGGTCAAAGGAGCGCTGCAGCCCGGGTTCCTGCCACATGCCGCCGAGGTTGCGCACCACGGCGACGCGCATGGTCGAGTCGTAGGCCTGGTTGGCTTCCACCAGCTGGAGGAGCTGCCGCCGCACCTCTTCCGGGTCATCCGGCATCGGGACGCGCATGAGCAGGGCATCGCGGTGCATGCGCGCCCAGTGGCGTTCATAGGCGAAGAGCACACCTTCCGAGACACGCAGAGTGGTGAAGATTCCCCAACCGGAGAGCAGGCCCACCTGGCCGGGCGAGAGCACCGCTTCGCCGGCCTCGCGGATGCGCCCGTTGTGGAGGATGAACCGATGTAGCATGGAACTCTCATTGTAGCGGGCTTTTTCGGGCGCCCCAAGAAATCCGCGCGCTAGGTCCAGTTGGGGAAGGGTGTCGTCACGGCCTTACGGCAGTCGCTGATGAGATCGGGCACGCGCTTACGGCGGCGCAGCAGGTTCTGAAAGAGCCGCTCCAGGCACTCTTCCTCGCCCTCGATCCACTCGGCCGGCACCTGGCGCAGAGCCTGATCCACCACGGCTTCGGGGAAGTAAATCACCCGGTCCAGCCAGGGCTGAAAATCGTCCAGGGAGCGGACCTTTTCATACACGGCTTTGCGGTGATAGAGGCCCTGGACGGGGGATTCCGGGAAGTCCCAATAAGGTCCGTTGAAGACGAAGCCGTGGTCGATCATCAGGGCCACGAAGCCCAGCTTCAACGGGTGCGCCTCGGCGCTGGTCCACTCCTTGAGACGGGCCCGGAAAAATACGCATTGGCGGCCATCGGCGTTGGCCATCCACTTGTCGAAGACGAGCGCGGCCAGAAAATCGAGCGGATTGCCGACCGCGCCCAGCAGCGCGTCGGGGACGAAGTCGTAGACCGCGGTGGTGTCCGGGTGGCCGGGATAGCGCGAGCCGTAGTGCCACCCGGGCTCGGGCCGGATGCTCCGCTGGCCAAGCTGGATGGAGACCTCGGGGTTGGCCAGGAGGAAATCCCGGGTCAGTTCGACGATGGCGAACTCCGGGCTGGAGATCTGCAGGTAGCGGAGAAAGATTGAAGCGATCAGCTCATTGACCAGGATGCGGCGGTGTTGGGGATTATTCTGGAACTTGACCACATAGCAGTGCCCGTCGCCCGCCTCGATCAGGTGAGCCTGCGCCCCTCCACGCATTTTTCGAATCAGCCGGCGGGCCGGGATCGGCATCGTAGAATTGAAGAAGAAGCAGCGCTGCGGGCGGCCCTGCGCATCCGGATGAGCCGTGGCCGATTCCGCGGGGGCCGGGGATGCGGTCCGGCCCGGCTGCCAGACTTTTTATCTTAACTGAGAGGAGATCCAGCGATGTCCCAGGAACCGCCGGTACCCGTTGTGGAAGCGACGCGTTCGCAGAATGGCGGAGGCGCGCCGCCGCAACGGAGTCAGGATGAGATCGCCCTGGAGTTGATGAAGTTCATTGCGGTGACCACCGGCTACGGGAGGGGAGGCGGATCGGCCGGTTTCTCCGCCAAAACGCAAACCAGATCGCCAGAGGAGTATGCGGACGCACTACTCCAGTTGTACCAGCGTTGCCGCTCCGTGTTGGCGAAATGACCCGCTGCGATGGGCGGCCGCGCGGGCCTGCCCATCGCGCCTGAAGTTTATCTCCGCCGGGCGGCCTTCTTGGGAGCCGTTTTCTTCGTGGCTTTCTTGGGGGCTGCCTTCTTGGCGGGCGCCTTCCTGGCTACTTTCTTCGCAGGTGCCTTCTTGATGGCTTTCTTGGGGGCTGCCTTCTTGGCCGGCGCCTTCTTGGCTGCTTTCTTCACAGGTGCTTTCTTGGCTGCTTTCTTCACAGGTGCCTTCTTGGCTGCTTTCTTCACAGGTGCCTTCTTGACGGCCTTCTTGGCCGGTGCTTTCTTGGCGGCCTTTTTCGCAGGGGCCTTCACCGCGGCTTTCTTTGCCGCCGCACGCTTGGCGGGCTTCTTGGCAGGCGGTGCTTCCTGGGATGCCGGTGCTTCGGAGACGGGGGCAGCCGGCGCGGGGACTGGCTCGGGTTGTTCCGTTATCGCCACTTCTTCCTCTTCTTCCTCGAATTCCTCGTCTTCTTCGTCCTCGTCGTAATCGTCCAGACGGGCATTCAAATCTGACGGCTCTTCGTCGTATTCCGGGTAGTCGTCCAGTTCTTCGTCATCCTTCGGACTGAATCGCTGGCCACCAAACATTTTGCATGCCTCCTGTTCGCTAAGAACGGACACCACTAGCATTACCCTTTTTTCGATCCCAAGGCAAGCGACAAAGCGGCAAAGAGGGGAAAAATCTTCGGTCGCGGCGAGCCGGTCAGCGGCGCGCTGACGCCCGGGTTCCCAGGGTGGCCCGTCTGCGCACGGTGGTCTTGGCGGAGCGAGAAGCTTTCTGGGCGGCGGCGCGCGCCGAAGTGGAGCGCCGGCTGGCGGATTTCATCGCCACCCGCTTGGTCCTGGCGCGGGCGAGACGCCGTGTGGTGCTCTTGCTGACCCGCTCGACCGCGGGAGCCGCCGGAATCACGAGCAGGTCTCCGACCACCGGCGTGGCCGACTCCAGCTGGTTTGCCTCGGCGATCGAGCCCGGCTTGGCCCCGTACTGCTTGCCGATGGACGCCAGTGTCTCCCCGGATCCCACCTTGTGCATGCGCCAGGATGCGCGCCGCTCCGGAGGGATGGTCTGGAGCGTTGCTACCAGCGTTTCAGCGGCGCCGCGGGGCACTCGCAGCGCGTAACCGGGCGGCGCCACGTTGCGAAGCAGGCTGGGATTGTACTCGCGCAGCTCGTACAGCGGCGTTCCCGTGAGATCGGAAACCAGGGCCAGATGGGTCGGGGCGGTGACCTCGACCGTGTCGTACTCCAGCGGAGGAGCGGGCTGCGCCTTGTCCAGACCGTAGGCCGCCGCGTTCTTGGTCATGATGGTCATGGCCAGGATGATCGGCACGTAGTTGGTGGTTTCCCTGGGAAGCACCTCGCGCCGGCGCAGTTCCCAGAAATCCGCGTGGCCGGTGCGCGCCACGGCGCGCTCCACGGCGCCGGGTCCGCAATTGTAGGCGGCGATGGCGAGGTACCAGTCGCCGAACTGGGTGTACAGGTCGCGCAGATGCCGGGCCGCGGCACGGGTGGCTTTTTCCGGGTCCAGCCGTTCGTCTTTGTAACCGGTTCGCTCCAGTCCGTATTCCTGGCCGCGCCAGGCGAGGAACTGCCACATGCCGGCCGCCTTCTTGCTGGACAGCGCGCGCGGCAGGAAGCCGGACTCGGCCTGGGCCAGGTGGATGAGCTCCTGGGGCAGGCCTTCTTCATCCAGAATCCGCTGGATCAGGGGACGGTAGCGCCCGGCGCGCTCCAGGCCCGCCAACATGGTCTTGTGCCCCCGGCCGGAGAAATAGTTGATGTAGCTGAGCACCGCGTCGTTGATGGTGAGAGGGAGCTGGGAAACGGTGGCCAGCAGCTCGGCCTGCACCTTGTTCTTGAGCTTGGGGTCGATCGGGAAGGTGAGCTGGATGATCTCTTCGAGGGGAGACTTCTCGAAGCCCGGCTCCTCGACGCTATCCGCGGCGCCCAGTCCGGCCAGGTCGGTGCGATGGATCGACTCGACCATCTGGTCGAGCTTGCGCTGGTAGGCCAGGCGGTCGGCGGCGCCGGCCGAGGCCTCCAGCATCAGGTCGATGGCCTGGTTGAAGTCGGCGCGCGCCTGTTCGATCTCTCCGGCGCGATAATGCCGGCGTCCCTCCTGCCGCTTCTCCTCGGCCTGCTGCATCAGGAGGTCGGAAGCGCTCAGGCGCTGGGGCGGCCGGGGCTGCTCGGCGAGAAAACCGGGCACCTCCTTCAGGAAGAGGCTGGGACGGACGTCGGGAGGTTCGAGGGCGTTGACGGCGGGGGCGATGGGAGCGGCTGCCGCGGGGAACATCGATGTCCGGAAGTTCTGGCGTCCCGACATCCCGCAGCCGAGCAATGCGAGGAGGGAAATGCTGATCGAGAATCCGAAAAATAGTCTTCGTCGATAGGCCACTCTTTCACCTCGAGAGCTGTAGACTTTTTCTCTACCCACCCGAAGGGCGGCTTCCGCGCGTAAAACCGTCTACTGTAACTCACTCCGGAGGGAGCTTTCAACCCCATCCGGCTGAAAACCGAGTCCTTTCAACCCGCGAAAGTGTCCGTTTGACTACAATTTTCTATTTTTACCCGGATTGGATGAGAGATGCAACCGGTTTGCAGCCCGAGAAGACTTTTTAATCTAGGGGAACAGGTGGAGGGAAAGGCGCCGGCGCGGGCCGGCGCCCGGGAGAGACTCGCGTCTACCGGCCCTGCCGGAAGCGTTTCTCGATCTCCTCCCAGTTCAGAGTGTTCCACCAGGCGCCCAGGTACTCCGCCCGGCGCCACTGATACTTCAGATAGTAGGCGTGCTCCCAGACGTCCACGCCCATCACCGGGCTCAAACCCTCCATGAGAGGGCTGTCCTGGTTGGCCGTGGAGATGATATCCAGCTTGCCGCCGGCATTCTTCACCAGCCAGGCCCAGCCGGAACCGAACCGGCCCACGGCCGCGGCTTCGAACTTCTGCTTGAAGCTGTCGAAACCGCCGAACGTGCCGTTGATGGCTTCGGCCACCTGTCCGGCGGGCGCGCCTCCGCCGTTGGGCTTCATGATCTGCCAGAACAGGCTGTGGTTGGCGTGGCCGCCGCCGTGATTGCGGACCGCGGTGCGGATATTCTCGGGCACCTTGGCGAGGTGGTTGGCAAGCAGTTCCTCGACCGTGAGGTTGGCCAGGTCGGGGGCCGATTCGAGGGCCTTGTTCAGGTTGGTCACGTAGGCGCCGTGATGGCGGTCGTGATGGATCTCCATCGTCTTGGCGTCAATGTGCGGCTCCAGAGCGTCGAAGGCGTACGGTAGGGGTGGAAGCGTAAACGGCATCAGGTTCCTCTCAGATCTGTATTTAGACTGTGCGCGGCCCGCAGGCCCGAGTTCGAAGGCCGCGGGCCCGCCTCGCCGGCGGGCTCCGGTCTTCGATCCCAGTGGTATGAACTGTGTCGCAGGTCTTGGATGCGCGAGGGGAGGCGGGGGATTCAGGCCGGTGGAGCGCCCGCTCACCGAAAACCGGCTCGGGAATTGAGTACCTGCGGCGGCCGGGCCGCCCGGCGCCTGCTCAGTCGGCGCCGGTCGACCAGAAGCGGCTGAGACGGAAGATCTCCACGAAGGAGATGTAGACGTCGAGGACTCCCACGCCGCTCACCGCTCCGCGGAAGTAGCGGCTGTTCCAGACAGCCTCCCAACCGCTGGTGACGGCCGCGAAGAAATTCTCGCTCCAATACCTGGACCAGGGGAAGAAGACCAGGAAGAGGCCCAGCTCCAGGCAGACCACGATGGCCGCGAAGGCGCTCAGCTTGTGGTACCAGCGATAGCGGACCGGCACGGTCCGGGCCTCTACAGGCATGAAGCGGCTCCGGGCTCGTCAAAGAGGCCCAACTGGCGGCTGAAGCCCGGGGCGCAAGCCCGAACCGGCTCGAAGCTGAAGCGGTGCATGGGGCTGGGGCCGAGCGCGCGAAGCGCCTCCAGGTGATCCGGGGTGGCGTAACCCTTGTGCCCGGCCAGACCGTAACCGGGGAAGACTTCGTCCCAGCGCCGCATGCACTGGTCGCGGTCCACCTTGGCGAGGATCGAGGCGGCGGCGATCGCGTGGCAGCGGGCATCGCCGTGGATCAGGGCTTCCTGGGGGAGGGGGATATCCAGCATGACGGCGTCGGTCAGGACGAAATCGGGCTTGGGGTAAAGCAGTTCCACTGCCAGCCTCATGGCCATGCGGGAAGCCTGGTAGATATTGACCCGGTCCACGATCGAGGCGTCCACCGCGGCGACCGCCCAGGCGGCGGCCCGCTCCCGGATGCGCCCGGCGAGGACTTCGCGCCGCTCCGGCTCCAGCAGCTTGCTGTCGTTCAGGCCCCGGATGGGACGCTCCGGCGCCAGGATCACGGCGGCGGCAAAGACCGGACCGAACAGGGATCCCCGGCCGGCCTCGTCGGCGCCGGCAATGAGGCGGAAGCCCCGGACGCGCAGTTCCCGCTCCCTGGTCCCCTCGCATCGGAATCTGCCGGCTGCCCGCTCCGCCTGCATGGTCCGCCGTTCAGGTACGCTCGCGGAGACGCGCCGCTTTCCCCCGCAAGCCGCGCAGGTAGTAGAGCTTGGCCCTGCGAACCCGGCCGGTGCGGATGACGTCGATGCGGTCCACCACGCGGGCGTGAAGCGGGAAGATGCGTTCGACGCCGTGGCCGAAGCTCATCTTGCGCACCGTGATGGATTCGCCCATCCCGCTGTTCTTGCGGGCGATGAGAGTTCCCTCGAAAGCCTGCAGGCGTTCCTTGTCGCCTTCCTTGATCTTTACGTACACCCGGATGGTGTCGCCGGGGCGGATCTCCGGCGTATCGGTGCGCTTGTTCTTGTTGATGTACTTGGTCAGCAACGCGTTATTCATCGACGTCATTCCTTCAAATCTTTCCTTCGCCGCCCTCGCCGTCCGGTTGCGGCGGCCGCAGCAAATCCGGGCGGAGCCGTGCCGTTTTTTCGGCCGCGGCCCGCCGCCGCCAGCGGCGGATCTCGGCGTGATTCCCGTCCAGCAGGGGCTGGGGTACCCGCCAGCCCCGAAAGTCGGCCGGCCGGGTGTATTGGGGACAATCGAGCCCCCCGGACTCGCCGAACGACTCGTACACGGCCGAATCCCTGTTTCCCAGCACTCCGGGCAGCAGGCGGGCCACCGCGTCAATCACCACCGCCGCCGCCAGCTCGCCGCCGCTCAACACATAATCGCCGACGGAAACTTCCTCGTCGGCCAGATGCTCGGCGACCCGCTCGTCCACGCCTTCATACCGCCCGCAAAGGAGCAGCAATTCACTCATCCCGCTGTAGCGCCGGGCGGCCGCCTGGTCGAACAAACGGCCTTGGGCCGAGAGCAGGATCACGGCACGGTCCCGGCCGCGCTCCGGCCATAACGATTCGACAGCGCGGAACAGCGGCTCCGGCTTCAACAGCATGCCCTCGCCTCCGCCGAAGGGACGGTCGTCCACCGTACGGTGGCGGTCAAAAGTCCATTCTCTCAGATCATGCACCCGGATTTCGAGTGCCCCGGCGTTGCGGGCGCGGGCAACCACCCCGTGTTCGAACGGTCCCCGGAAAAACTCGGGGAAAATAGTCAGGACGTGGAAGATCATCAGCGGTTCAGGTCGGCGAGTCCTTCCGGCAGATCCACCACGATTCTACCCAGGGCGGGATTGATCTCGACGCAGATGGACCTGGCGAAGGGAATCAGGAGTCCGCTATCCAGTTCCAGCAGCCCGGAACCGCCGGCGTCCTTGAAGTCCGCCACCCGCCCGACCGGGCGGCCTTCGCGATCCACAACATCGCAACCGATCAGGTCGGAGTGGTAGTACTCTCCGGGCGGAAGCCCGGCGCGTTCCTCGACCGGGACGCGGACTTCGGCCCCGGCCAGGCGCTCGGCGTCGGAGATCGTGTCGATCCCGCGAAACTTGAAGATCCAGCGGCCCTGGTGGTTCCAGACGGACTCCACCTCGGCGGGCGAGCCGTCGCCGAACAGGAAGACCCGCCGTAACTCCCGGAAACGTTCAGGCCGGCCGCTGAGGGGAACCGCGATCAACTCACCGTGGTGGCCGCGGGTCCGCGTGAGCACGGCGATGGCGACCCAGCTCCCTTCGCTTTTCAGAACTACTCCAATATTTCCAGCGTGAACCGGCGGTTGAGCTTCATCCCGGCCGCGCCCAGGATGGTACGGATCGATCGTGCAGTCCTGCCTTGTTTCCCGATGACTTTGCCCAGATCGCTGGGGGCGACGCGCAGTTCCAGGACGGTAACCTGCTCCCCTTCCACCTCGCGTACCGCAACTTCCTCGGGAATGTCCACTAGAGCCTTCGCAATGTCTTCGACCAGCTGCTTCATCCCTGCGCCTCCTGCTCTTTTTATCGTAACAGACGCTAAAATCAGGGCGATGGAGACCGCTCGCCAGACTGTGTAAAAAAAAGCCCCCAGGCCGGGCCGGTACGGTTATCCAGGTGCAGGCCGGGTTCCGGCTTACGCAGCGGGCTGCTCGGCCGGACGCGGGTTCTTCTCCAGAAGCCGCGACACGGTGTCCGACGTCTGGGCGCCTACGCTCTTCCAGTAGGCGATCCGGTCATAGTTAAGGGTGACCTGGGCGGGATTCGTCAGCGGATTGTACTGGCCCACCACTTCGATGTTGCGGCCGTTGCAGGCCCGCTCCTTTTCGATCACCACGATGCGATAGAACGGTCTCTTCTTGGCGCCAAACCGCGCCAGGCGAATCATAAGCATTCGTTTCTGCTCTCTTCAGGCCGCGGGCCGCGCCGGCCGCCCGGAGGCGCCGCGCGTCACGGCCGCTTTTCTACATTACCGGTAACTTGAACTTGCCGAGTTTCTTGCCAAGGAACCCGCCCGAAAGGCTCTTCATCATCTTCCGGGCCTGCGCGTACTGCTTCAGCAGCTGGTTCACTTCCTGCACGCTGGTTCCGCTGCCGCGCGCGATGCGCCGCCGCCGGCTGCCATTGATGATCATGTGATTGGCGCGCTCGCCGGGGGTCATGGAATCGATGATGGCCACCACCCGGGTGACCTCGTTCTCGTCGACTTTGACGTCCTTCAGCTCCTTGAGCATGCCCACCTTGGGCATCATCGAAAGGATGGAATCGAGCGGCCCCAGTTTCTTAAGCTGGCGGAGCTGATCGCGGAAGTCCTCCAGCGTGAATTCGTTGTCCAGCAGCTTCCGCTGGATCTCGACCGCCTGCTTCTTGTCGATGGCCTCTTCGGCCTTCTCGATAAAAGACAGGATGTCGCCCATCCCCAGGATGCGGGAGGCGGCGCGGTCGGGATGAAACGGCTCGAGCGCGTCGGCTTTCTCCCCCAGGCCCACGAACTTGACCGGCTGCCCGGTCACGTGGCGGATGGAGAGCGCCGCGCCGCCCCGGGCGTCGCCGTCCATCTTGGTCAGGATCACCCCGGTGATGCCGAGCCGCTTGTGAAACTCGTCGGCGGAACGGACCGCGTCCTGCCCGGTCATGGCATCGGCCACGAACAGGATCTCGACGGGCGAGAGCAGGTCCTTCAACTGCTGCAGCTCGATCATCAGCTCGTCGTCGATGTGCAGCCGTCCGGCGGTGTCAACCAGCAGCACGTCGTGCCCTGTGTTGGCGGCCTCGCGCCGGGCTCCCCGGGCCAGGTCCAGCGGCGTCTTTTCCTCGGCGCCGCCGTCGTAGGCGGGCAGGCCGACGTCCCGGGCGACGATGCGCAACTGCTCGCGGGCGGCAGGCCGGTAGACGTCCACCGAAACCATCATGGGCCGGTGGCCGTTCCTCGAAAGCCAGCGGGCCAGCTTGCCGGTCGATGTGGTCTTGCCCGAGCCCTGCAGGCCCACGACCAGCATGCTGGTGGGCGGCTCGTTGGCGAAACGCAGCTTGGACTGGTGGCTGCCGAGGATCTTGACCAGTTCCTCATTGACGATCTTGACCACTTGCTGGGCGGGAGAAAGCGCCGTGAGCACCTCTTCGCCCATGGCCTTTTCGCGGATGCTTTCGATCAGCTGCTTGACCACCCGGAAGTTGACATCGGCTTCCAGCAGAGCGACGCGGATCTCCCGCAGGGCCGTCTCCATGTTGGCGGCGGTCAGGCGGCCTTCTCCGCGCAGGTTTTTGAAAACCCGCTGCAACTTCTCGCTCAGGTTTTCGAACATGATCGAATCACGGGGCTTGAGGGCACACTTCCGCTCAAGGGCGTTTCCCTCATTGTAAGACAGGGTGCTCCGGGGTGTCCAACCGGCGGCGGGCGCGGGCTACCAGGTGAGCGACGGCCGGGCCATTTCCTCGGCCTCCGGCTCGGCCTCGAGCAATGCGCTCCGCTCCTGGCAGGTCACACAGTAGCGGGCCCAGGGCAGGGCGCGGAGGCGTTTCTCGGGGATCGGTTTCTCGCAGAGCAGGCAGGTGCCGTAGTCCCCGGACTCGATCCGGTCCAGGGCTTCGTTCACCAGTCGAAGGCCGGCGTACTCCAGCGTGTTGAGGCGGGAACTGACGAATTCCTCGTGCGAAATGGGCGCCTGATCCTCCTCGGCAACGCGGCCGAGCGCGGCTATCGTATCCGACTTGATGCCCAGAGATCGCAAGACCGAACGTTTCTTTTCCAACAGCATGGTGCGATAGGCGCTGTGAACGTCCTGGTCCTTCCGGGCCACAGTTCTACTCATCAATATCCTTCCCGTTCTGGTGACGGCTCTCCGCCTTTTGATGGGTTCCGGCGCACAGACCGGCAACTCTGGAATGGTTCAATAAAGGGTAGCAGAGTTCTCGGGGAAAAGACAAACAGACAAGCCGGGGGCACCGGCAAACCCGGGGACAGGCCGGACGTTCCGCCGACGCCGGCAAACCTGAAATGACGGGTCTGCTACGGGTGTGCCGATTGGGGGTCCTCGGCGGGGGGCTCCACTTTCTTGGGCCGTTCGTTGAGCCGCCGGGCGATCAGTTCCTCGCGCGCTTTCTGAAAACGAGCGCTGCCTGGCGCGGCTCCCCCGGCGTCCACCTCCGAATCCGAGGTCTCCAGGGCCAGCGGGAGGTACTTCTGCAGATAATTCCGGATGCGCTCCTGGGCCAGTTTGACGGCGTCGTGATAGAGCACGAAGACGATCTCCTCGCCCGGGGCCCTGGAGAGCAGCTGGTACACCTGGGAGGGCCGCCGCAGGCCGGGCGCCCTAAGGCCGGCGGCCAGCTTCCGGGTTCTTGCCGGCAGCTTCTGCCAGGCGTTGCGCTCCGCCGTGGTCATCCCGATCCTGGCTGAAAAAGCGTCTCTTTCCCGGGGCGCGAGTTTCTCGCACAGCACGAACAGAAACGGCTCGAGATTCGGAAAGCGGTGCTCCTCGCCGGCCGGAAGCAGCCGCCGGATCTTCTCGAGCCGGGCGAGTCCCGCCAGGTTTAGCTTGGCCCCTTCCAGGGCCGGGGAATAGAGGGAGAGCAGCCGCTCGGCCGCGAAGGCCTGCACCACTTCGGTGAAATTGGTTTCGCCGGCGGCCTGGCGCAGTTCCCCGAGAAGGGTGCGGGCCGGGATTCCTTTTTCCAGCATCTGCCGCCTGGCGTTGTCGTACTGGGACTGGGTGCGCGGGTCCACCTGAAAACCGAGCCGGGTCTTCAACCGGACGAAGCGGAGCAGCCGCGAGGGGTCGTCGGCGAAGGAGTAGGGGCCGGCGGTGCGCAGCTCGCGGTTCTGCAGGTCGGCCAGGCCGTTCAGGGGATCCAGCAGCAGTCCCCGGGAGGCGCGCGCCAGCGACAGGGCGATGGCGTTGATGGTGAAATCCCTGCGGCGCAGGTCTTCCTGGATGGTCGCGGGCGCGACCTGCGGCCGGGCGCCCGCCCTGGCGCTGCGCTCCTGCCGGGCCATGCCGATCTGGACGGTGACCCCGCCGGGGAACAGCAGGTCGGCCACACGCCGCCGGTCGTCGGCAGCCTCGATGCGGGCCTCCGCCGATTCCGCCACCGATTGGGCCACTTTCAGGGCATTGCCTTCGACTACGAAATCGAGGTCGCGGACCCGGAAACCGCCCAGCATATCCCGCATCGCGCCGCCGGTGAGGAAGAGATTCACGTTAGCCTTGGCCGCCCCGAGTTGAACCGCCGCCACCGCCCGGTTCTGGTCGGGACTCAAATGGCTTTCCAGCATGAACATGTAGTCGCTCATGGCGCTCACTCTCGCTTGGTGCCCCGGCCGTTCAGGCCCGGGGGTGGTGCCGGTCGACCATCTGACGCAGTCTCGACCGCATTACGTGCGTATAGATCTGGGTTGTCGAAATGTCGGCATGGCCGAGCATGGTTTGAACGCTTCGCAAATCCGCGCCCCGCTCCAATAAGTGCGTGGCGAAACTGTGCCGGATGACGTGGGGTGAAAGATCGTGGAAGATCCCGGCCCGCCTGCCCAACCCTTCCAGGAGCTTCCAGAATCCCTGACGGGTGAGCTTGCCGCCCCGGGCGGTGACGAACAGGTATTCGCTCACGCGACCCTGCAGAAGCCGCGGCCGTCCGTCCCGGAGGTAGGCTTCGATCGCCGCCAGGGCCTGCCGGCCGACCGGCACCACGCGCTGCTTGTTGCCCTTTCCGGTAATGCGTACGAAGCCCATGCCGGCGTTCAGGTCGGCCACCCGGGTAGAGCAGATCTCGGACACCCGCATCCCGGTGGCATACAGCAACTCCAGCATGGCCCGGTCGCGCAAGCCGTTAGGCCTGGCCAAGTCGGGTGCGGCAACCAGTTTTTCCACCTGCTCCAAGGTCAGGAATTTGGGAATCTCCCTCCATTGTCTGGGGCTGCGAATGTTCTCGGTCGGGTCGGCGTCAACCTGCCCCTCCCGCAAAAGATAGGAATAAAGATTGCGAAGCGTAGTGAGGTGCCGGGCTATGGAGCGGCTGCTGAGGCCGGAGTGATAGAGTGAGTCCAGGTAGCGGCGGACCATTTCCGGGTGGGTGGCCGGGCTGCTGGTCTTCAGGTACCAGGCGAAACGTTCCAGATCCCGGCCGTAGGCCTCCAGGGTACTGGCCGAGAGCCCCTTTTCGACCCTGCAAAAATCGAGAAACGCCGCAATCTGGCCCGGAAGAGCCGGTTGCTGCAGGTTTCCGTCCGCTCCTGGCATCGAGCCAATGATACAATACCGCCGGGAAATGTTAAAAACAGCTCCGGTCCCGGAGGCGCGATTTTGAGCGGGTCCACCAATAAGAAAGTACTGATCCGCCGGTTCGACCGGGAATCGCTGGTGGGGTTCGTGAATCCCCAGACCTACCTGCGGGCCGAGGGACTGGAGCTGCTGCGGCCGGACGGGACGGTGGTCATCCTGCCGTACACGGAAATCAAGACCGTGTATTTCGTCCGCGACTTCGACCTGGCCGAGGAGCCGCCCGGACCCAAGTTGTTCAATACCCGCCCCAAGATCGGGGGGTTGTGGGTTCGGATGCGGTTCAAGGACCAGGAGACGATGGAGGGGGTTCTGTTGAACGACCTGCTCCGCCTGGACCCGGCCGGGTTCATCCTGGTCCCCCCCGATCCCTCGTTCTCGCAGCAGCGTGTTTTTGTCCCCCGGGCGGCGCTGGAGGAGTTCCAGGTGCTGGGCGTGGTGGGCAGCCCGCTGACGCGCCGCAAACCCCGGCCGGCGCCGAAAGAACAGATCGAACTGTTCGAGAAGTGACGGCCGCTGCGCTCAACGCGCGGCAGGAGAGGCATTCAGGCTGATGATTTCCAGATCCTTCCACCGGTTCGGGTTGGCGCTGGTCAACAGGGTGGCTCCCTGAACGCTGAAGCGGCGGGGAAGCCGGCTGCGGGACCATTCGAGACGGGCCTTCTCCAGCAGGGCGGCCGCCTGGCCCGGCGGCAGGTCCTGGGCGAGGGTGATGTGGGGGTGGTACTCGAAAGGCTCGTCGTAGGCCAGGTCGCCCGTATTCAGCGTACGATGCATGCGGCGAAGTTCCTGGTTGCCGGCGCCGATCTCCAGGTAAATCACGCTGGTTTCCGGAAAGACTTCGATCTCAGTGGCCTCTACGTCGAACGCGGCAAAGCTCGGGACGATCGAGCGAAGCCGGGCGGCAACGCTTTCATGGGGGACACCCACCAGGCGGGGCGGCAGAATGCTCACGTGAGCACGGGGACGGTAGGACGGGGTGAGGGCCTTGCGCAGCTTATCCAGGAAGCGGCCCAACGGATCGGGGACGTAGGCGACCAGCGCCAGCCAGGCCGAGTTACACTGTAACCCGTTATCACCCACGATCATGCTTTTAATATTAACGTTATTTCTGCTCGTAAATGCACACCGTACTGCTGGAACCTTTGTAATAGCCTTACTGATAGCGCGTGGGGTCCGCAGGAGGGTGTTGCCCGTGTGTGGGGCGGTCTTAGTGTCTCCGGCGGGCGAGGCTGGCAGAGTGATGGGAGAAAGGCTGGTTATGGATTCCCTCAGGCCAAGGAGTCGGTAAGGCCGGGGGAATGGCGGAGGAAGTGCCGGATCCGGTGCACGAGAAGAGCCGGCTTCCCTGGCGGCTGCTGCGGCTTCCCTGGGACGAGCCGCGTCCAAACCGGCGGGGTGCGCCGCGATTGCGGATGGGAGGACCCGGGCGCCGGCGGATGTCCGGAGCGGGCGTTTGACCGCGGGCGTGCGATTGGATACACTGA
>JADZAF010000310.1 GCA_020852755.1 Bryobacterales bacterium | reverse complement strand
CGCCTGGGCGGCCGGGGGAGCGGAGGCGGGCGCCCTCGCCCTCACCGCGTGGCTGGCGCTCGGGGTTCACTTCTTCGCGCGCCGCATCGCGCACACCTCGCGGGCGCCCGCGCACCTGGCGGAAATGGCCGTCACTTCGCTGCTGATTCCCCCCCTGGCGGTGTTCTGGAGGATCGCGGGGGCGGTGAAGTACCGTGTCTTTTTCCTGTAGGGGTTGAGCGGTGCATCCTGTCGACTGGGAAAAAGTCTTCTATCCGGGCACACCCCTGCTCGAGATTTTCGTGCGGGGCACCGTGGTCTACCTCTCGCTGATCGTGCTTCTGCGCGTGATCCTCAAGCGCCAGTCGAGCACCATGAGCGTCACGGACCTGCTCGTCGTCGTGCTGATCGCCGATGCGGCGCAGAACGCCATGGCCGACGATTACCGGTCGTTGCCCGACGGAATTCTGCTGGTGGCCATCATCCTCTCCTGGTCGTTCGCCATCGACTGGCTGGGTTTTCACTGCAAGGTCATCCAGCGCCTGCTGGTCCCGCCGCCGCTCCCCCTGATCGAGGACGGGCGGCTCAACTGGCGGCACATGAGGCAGGAGCTGGTCACCAAGGAGGAACTGCTGGTCCAGCTCCGCGAGCAGGGCGTGGACGGCATCCACAAGGTGAAGCTGGCCTGCATGGAGAGCGACGGGCGGATCAGCGTGGTGGCGCGCGACGGGCAGGAGCCGGAAGGAAACCATCCGGCTCCGGAGAAGAAAGTCGTATGAACGAGCGGACCTGGGTCCGGGATGTGGTGGACGCGGCGCCGGAACTGCCCGCCTACGTCCAGATCGAGCCGGTAGGTCAGTGCAATCTGCGCTGCCAGATGTGCCCCATCCTGTTTCGTCGCGACGGCCCCCCGCACGGCCCGCCGGCCTTCATGGAGTTTGAGCAGTTCAGGAGACTGATCGGCCAGTTCCCGGGCTTGCGCGACCTGCATCTGCAGGGCCTGGGAGAGCCCATGATGCATCCCCGCTTCTTCGACATGGCGGCCTATGCGGCCGGCCGGGGAATTCGCGTCACCACCAATACCAACCTGACGCTGTTGAACCGGCGCCGCGCGCGATTGCTTGTGGAAAGCGGGCTGGATTGCATCCACGTTTCCGTCGACGGGGCCACCGCCGCCACCTTCGAGCGCATCCGGCGGCGGGCTCGCTTCGGCGTGCTGCTCGGCAACCTGCGCTTGCTGGCCGAAACGAAACGGCAATGGGAAAGCCGGCTGCCCCGCCTGCACGTGGTGATGGTGGTGATGCGCCAGAACCTGCACGAACTGCCGGCGGTGGTTCAACTCGCCGCCGGATTCGGGGCCGAGGAGGTCTTCGTCCAGCACTTGTGTCACGACTTCGGCGAATCCGGTCTGCCGCCCGAATATGTCCCGATGAGAGACTTTGTCGAAAGCCAGACCCTGCTGGCCGAGGATCCGGAGCGCGTGGAGCGTCACTTCCAGGAAGCCCGGGAGACGGCTGCCAGGGAGAACGTCCGGCTGAGGCTGCCGCAAACCCGGCTGCGTTTGCACCCGCCCGGAACTCCCGGACGCGAGCGCTGCGACTGGCCATGGAAAGGGGCCTACTTCAGTTACCAGGGCTATGCCATGCCCTGCTGCATGGTCTCCACGCCCGACCGGATTCACTTCGGCAACGCCTTCGACCAGGGCGTGAAGGCGGTTTGGAACGGCGCGGCCTACCGCGACTTCCGGGAACGGCTGGGCTCGGAAGAACCTCCCGAAATCTGCCGCTCCTGTTCGCTCTACCGGGGGACTTTCTGAACATGGCCGAATTGGATATCCTGCTGCCCACCTGCAACCGCCTCGAATCGCTGGTGATGACCCTGGCCGGGGTTGCCGGGCAGGATCTTCCCGGCTCGAGGGTCATTGTTGCGGACCAGAGCTCGCGGCCGGCCCGGGAGTCCCCGGTAGTGCGCTCTCTGGAACGAATGATCGAGGCGCGCGGCAACACCGTCGAGTGGCACTACCGCATGCCTTCACGGGGCATCGCCGAACAGCGTCAATTTCTTCTCGAACAGGCCTCCGCCCCGGCCGTGCTCTACCTGGATGACGACGTGTGGATGGAGCCTTGGGTGCCGCGCCGCCTGCTCTCGGTGCTGCGGGAGCAGAGCTGCGCTTTCGTGGGCGCCTTTCCGGCCGGCCTCTCTTTCCGCGACGATGTGCGGCCCGCGCAGCAGGCCGTGGAGTTCTGGGACGGGCCCGTGCAGCCGGAAGCCGTGGAGCCGGACGGCCCGGCCTGGGAACGCTGGCACCTGCACCGGGCGGCCAATCTGTATCATGTCTCCCGGTCCCTTCCGCCTGCCACTTTCCGGCTCTACAAAGTGGCCTGGATCGCCTCCTGCGTCCTCTACGACCGTGCAAAGCTCCAGGCGGTTGGCGGCTTTTCCTTCTGGCCGCGCCTTCCGCGCTATCACTCGGGTGAAGAGGTGCTGGTTCAGAACCTCCTGATGCGCCGTTGGGGCGGCTGTGCGGTGGCGCCTTCCGGCACTTACTATTCCGAACTGCCTTCCACGGTCCTGAACGAACGCGGCGGCGTCGACGGCCACGCGCTCGATCTGCTGCCGGAAATGGTACGGCGCTACGGCCGGCCCGAGGCCGCCGCCGGGAGTGGAGGGCAGGCGGAATGAGCGACTTCATCGAGCGCTTCGGCCGGCAGCGCGTACTGATTCTCGGCGACGTGATGCTGGACGAGTACGTCTGGGGCGACGTGCGCCGGATCTCGCCGGAGGCTCCGGTGCCGGTGGTTGAGGTCCGCCGCCGCACCAGCCGGCCGGGAGGCGCGGCCAACGTAGCGGCCAATGTGGCCGGGCTGGGGGGAAGCGTCTGTCTGATCGGGCTGACGGGTGCGGATCCGGAAGGGGGCCGGCTGCGGCTGGAGTTGGAGGCTCTCGGGATCCCGGGCGACGTCCTGATTGCAGACCCGAGCCGGCCCACCACCACCAAGACCCGCATCATGGCGCACCAGCAGCAGGTGGCGCGGCTGGACGCCGAGGTCCGGGAGCCGGCATCCGCGGAACTGGAGTCGGCGGTGCTCGGCTGCTTCGAGGAGCAGCTCGGCCGGTCGGGTATCTGCATCCTCTCGGACTATCAGAAGGGGACCATCACGGGGCGGATCGCGCAGGGAGCCATCGAGCGGGCTCGCGCCGCCGGGGTTCCGGTGGTGGTGGATCCCAAGAGCCGTGATTTTTCGCTGTACCGGGGGTCTACCGTCGTCACTCCCAACCTGGCGGAGGCGGAGCGGGCCGCCAACCGCGACCTGAACGGCAGCCGGGACCCGGCCGCCATAGCCCGCGGCCTGCTGCGCGTACTCGACGGGACGGCCCTGCTGATCACGCGCGGAGCGGACGGCATGTCCCTCTTCCGGCGCGGCCTTCCTCCGGCTCATTTTCCGGCAGAGGCGCGGCACGTTTTCGACGTCACCGGGGCGGGCGATACGGCGGTAGGGGTGCTCGCCCTGGGCCTGGCCTCGGGACTGCCGCTCGAGGAGGCCACCCGCGCGGCCAATGCGGCCGCCGGCCTGGTGGTGGGCAAGGTGGGTACGGCCACCCTGACGGCGGACGAGCTTCGGGCGGTCTTCCCGGCCGCCGCTCAGCGCAGGCCGGGAGTGGGCTCGCGCCTTCCCGGGACCACTTCGTGCAGCGCTTCGTCGGCATAGGGGGCGCCGTTCCTGCCGTTGGCGGGCGCGGGCTCCGGAGATCCCTGAATCCCGGCCTGCAGCGCGTGCAGTCTCCGGTAGGTGGGACTGATCAGGGGCAGTTCAAAATGAGTGCCGACGGCTTCGATGGTGTGATTGTTGAAGACCACCACCAGGTCGGCGTGCCGCACGGTGGAAAGACGGTGCGCGATCAGGAACGAGGTGCGGTTTTGAATCACGTTGCGCGTAGCTTCCTGAATCAGCCGCTCGCTTTCGGTGTCCAGGTGGCTGGTGGCTTCGTCCAGGATGAAGATGCGCGGGTCCCGCAGCACGGCGCGCGCGATGCCGATGCGCTGCCGCTCGCCGCCGGAAAGCTTCAACCCCCGCTCCCCCACCACGGTCTGGTAGCCCTTGTCGGACCGGCTGATGAAATCGTGCGCCAGGGCGGCCCGGGCGGCCGTCTCGATCTGCTCCCGGGTCGCGGCCGCCCGTCCATAGGCGATGTTCTCGGCGATGCTGCGCGAGAAGAGGTCCACTTCCTGGGGCACCACGGCGATCTGCCGCCGCAGGCTCTCCTGGGTTACCTCGCGGATATCCACTCCATCGATGCGAATGCTGCCCTCTTCCGGATCGTACAGGCGCAGCAGGAGATTCATCAGGGTGGTCTTGCCGCTTCCGCTGGTGCCGATCAGGGCCACCGTGGCGCCGGCGGGAATGTGCAGGCTGATGTTCCGCAGAATCCAGCGCTTGTTGCGGCCGTAGCGGAAACTGACGTTGTTGAACTCGATGCCCTTGCGCAGCGGAGGCAGCGCGAGAGCGCCCGGCTTATCCTGCACCTCGGCGGTCTCGTCCAGCAGTTCGAACACTCTCTCGATGCGCGAGAGATTCCGCCGCAGCCGGGGAAAGATCACGGAAAGCTGGGAGATGGGTTGATAGGCCATGTTCTGCAGGGTGACAAAGAGCACGAACTCGCCGATGGTGCTGCGCTCCTGCAAAACGAAGGCCCCTCCGGTCACCATCACGGTGACGCGCCCCAGCCCCGAGACCAGCGTCTGGGTGTTCTCCACCAGGGCCCACAGCCGTTCGACCCGGTACTGGCTGGCCCGCGCGATCCACAGCAATTTCCGCTGGTTTCGGGTCTCGGGATCCTCCTGCGAAAACTTCTTCACCGCTCCGGCGTTGGCAGCCACATCGTACGATTCCTTGCTGACCGCTTCGAAGTTCTCACTGACCTCCCGTTCCATGTCGTAGATCCGGTTGGTCAGGCGGCGGATCACCAGCAGATAGGCGGGGAGGGGAAGGGCCACCGCCAGCGCGATCCATCCGTTCTTGAAGCAGAGCGAAGTGAGAACGCCCGCGAAGATCACCAGCGGCGGAATCAGGCTCTGGCCGAGGATGTCGTAAAGCACCGCGAACAGCGCCGTGCCGCCCCGCTCGATCCGGCCGATAATTTGCCCGCTGTTCGAATTGGAGTGAAAACCGGCGTGCATGCGCAGGTACTTGCCGAAGGCGCGGTTGCGCACCTCGTCCTCCAGGCCGGTGGCGGTGCGGAACAGGTTGTAGTCGTAGAGCGACTTGATGGCGCGCTGGGAAACCGTGGCCAGCAGGATGCCTGCGGCGGAGATCAGGAGCACGGGCATCAGACCGGCGCCCGGAACCTGGAACGAACGGATCAGGGTATCGATCAGGTGCTGGGTGATGAAAGGGACGGCGATGTCAAACGCGGCGGCCAGTGCCACCAGCATCAGAAGCAGACCGGCCATCCGCTTCCGTTCCCAGAACAAGGCGACTACACGTAAAGTGCTGCTTTTTTCGCTCATTCAGCGGCAACGGCTGTCCGGCGGCGGCCACATGCCTCCGGCGGCAGTCTCTCCCGCGTCTGATGGAAAGGGAACCGGAGGAAACAGAGCGAGGAAAAAGGTGCGGAGGAACTGTGAGGAAAAGCACCTCCCACCAGACCCAAAGCGTAGTATAGCTTACCGCTTCTCGGCGTGCGCGGGAAAAGGGTTCGGAAACGCTGAAGACCACGCGGAGCCCGCGGCAGCTCGCACGCCGGGATCGGCCTTGGAGGCAAGCCTTGGGAAGATTCAATCTCCGTGATCGCGGCTGGGTATGCCGTGGCGCTCCCGGCGATCCTGCTCCAAAGGAGAACCTGATGGACCGGTACTCACCGTTTTCTCCCGGGTTGTTTCACCGTCTCCCGCAGCCCCGCCAGGTGGTGCTGCTGCGGGCTTCCCGCATCGGCGATTTTCTGTGCGCCACACCCGCCTTCCGGGCGTTGAGAAATGCGCTGCCGGGCGCCCGGATCACACTGATCGGGCAGCCCTTTCTCCAGGAGCTGGCCCGGCGATGCCCGTACCTGGACCGCTTCGAACCATTTCCCGGATATCCGGGGATCGGCGAACAGTTCTTCGAGCCCGAGCGGGCCATCCGGTTCTTCACGCGCATGCAGGACGAAGGCTTCGACGCCGCCATCCAAATGCATGGCTCGGGTCTCTACTCGAATCCCTTCGCCGTCATGCTGGGCGCCGGGGTGACGGCGGGCTTCGTGCGGCCGGGCTGCGGGCACGACGGCCTGGATGCCTCCTTTCCGTTTCCGCCCGACGGCCACGAAGTGCACCGCATCCTGGCGCTGGTGGAGTTTCTGGGTGGCCGCAGCCTGGGCGACCGGACCGAGATGACGCTCTGGCCCGAAGACCACGCGGCGGCCGAAGCATTGGTGGACGGAATCGATCCGCCCTGGATCGGGCTGCACCCCGGCGCCCGTGACGTGAAGAAATGCTGGCCGGCGGAGTGCTTCGCGCGGATCGGCGGCGAGGTGCGCGGCCTGGCGGGCGGCACGGCGGTGGTGATCGGCGGCCCCGAGGAGCGCGCCGCAGGCGAGGAGATCAGCGCCAGGATGGGCGGAGGCTGCGTGAACCTTGCCGGGCTGCCGGTTCCCGTCATGGCGGCGCTGATCGCCCGTTTGAGCCTCCTGATTACCACCGATTCCGGCCCCGCGCACATGGCCTACGCCTTGGAAACGCCCAGCGTGACGCTCTTTCGGGCGACCGAACCCGAAACGTGGGGACCTCTGGACAGGGGATGCCACGGCGTGGTGCGGGATCACGAAACAGACCTGGCCGGCCGGGTAGTTGAGGAGTCGCGGCGCGTGATGGGCCTCTGACGTGCTTCACCGGGTCGCCAGAGGCATGCCGTTGTTCGAAGTGGTCAAAGGAGTCCGAAAGATCGCGGTGCTGCGGGCCAACGCCATCGGTGATTTCATTTTCTCCCTGCCCGCGCTGGAAGCCCTGCGCGCCGCCTATGCCGATGCCGAGATCGTGCTGCTCGGCCGGGAATGGCACCGGCCGTTTCTGAGCGGCCGTCCCGGCCCGGTGGACCGGGTGGTGCAGATCCCGCCCAGCAAAGGGGTGAACGACCGGCCGGGGGCCGCGGAGAGTTCTCCCGCCCTGAACGAGTTCTTCGAACGCCAGCGGGCCGAATGCTTCGACCTGGCGATTCAGATGCACGGCGGCGGGCGCTACTCCAATCCTTTCGTGAAGAGACTGGGGGCGCGGGTGACGGCCGGGATGAAATCGTCCGACGCGGAACCCCTCGACCGCTGGGTCCCCTACATCTACTTCCAGTCCGAGATTCTCCAGCTGCTGGAAGTGGTGGGGCTGGTGGGAGCGCGGCCCGTGGCCCTGGAGCCCCGCCTCGCGCTTACCGGGCAGGACCTGGAAGAGGCGCGCTCCGCGCTGCCCTCAAACGGTCAGCCGGCCGTGGTGCTCAACCCGGGGGCGGGGGATGGGCGCCGGCGGTGGCCGGTTCGGAAATTCGCGGCCGTGGCCGACCGGCTGGCGGAGGCCGGCGCCGAAGTGCTGGTGCACGGCGCCCGGTGGGAAAGCGGGCTGGTCGAGGGAGTGCTATCGGCGATGAGAAAAGAGGCCCGGCCGGTCGGCGACCCCCTGTCTGTCGGCGGCCTGGCGGCGCTTCTCTCCCGCTGCCGGCTGGTGGTCTCCAACGATTCGGGACCCCTCCACATCGCCGCGGCCGTCGGGACGCCGACCGTCGGCATCTACTGGTGCGGCAATCTGATCACGGCGGGCCCCGTTACGCGGAGCCGCCACCGCCCGGTGATCTCCTGGCGCCTGGACTGCCCGGCCTGCGGCGCCGACTGTACGCGGACCGAGTGCGGGCACCACGTTTCGTTTGTGGAGGATGTCAGTTGCGAGGAAGTCTGGCAGTACGCCCGGGAACTGCTCCCGGTGTTGCCGTGAGAAAACGGGCGCTTTCTCACCGGGGGCGATTCGGGATCACCGTGATCTCTCCGTTACGCTCCAGAACGGCGAATCTGATCTGATCGGCGCGCTCCAGCCCTTGCAAACTGCGGGCCGCTTCCAGAATGTCTTCCTCGTCCACCCGGGCCTTGTCCATGTGCTCTTTCATGAAACGCCCGTTGTCCACCAGCAGCAGCGGCTCCCCTTCCAGGATTCGGTTCAGCTTTCGGGAGTGCTGCTTGGCCAGCGACAGGCCGAGATCGGCCACCATCAGGGTGACGATCACGGTGAAGGCATTCACCAGCGAGAAATCGTTGCCGAGCAGGGCCTGCTGGGTGGCCTCTCCGATGATGAGGAGGAGGATGAAGTCAAAGGTGGTGATCTGGGCCAGTGCGCGCTTGCCGGTCAGCCGGAATAGCGCCAGAAGCATCCCGTAAATCGCCAGTGACCGCGCAATATCATCCATATCCGGCTTCCAGTGGATTGTCTACGGGTAGACAATCTGGGTGAATTCGACCCAGGGCCCTCCCGGCAGGCCCACCCGTCCCCGGTGCCGCCAGGCATGCTGGGGAGTGACATGGAGCGTAATTCTTGCCGGGCCTGTCACGGCCGGGTGGAAGGTATAGGTAAGGGCGCGGCCGCCTCCT
>JADZAF010000309.1 GCA_020852755.1 Bryobacterales bacterium | reverse complement strand
GCGGTGCTGCTGAAAGCTTTCGCCGCCTACCGGGGCATCGACCCGTACTCGCCCACGGCCCCCACCCACATCGCCCGCGTGTT
The DNA here is from genome assembly GCA_020852755.1 of Bryobacterales bacterium. GTDB lineage: Bacteria > Acidobacteriota > Terriglobia > Bryobacterales > Bryobacteraceae > JADZAF01. The sequence goes on along the minus strand of JADZAF010000309.1, from coordinate 7,434 downwards.
CGATGAAGGCCGTGAACTGCCGGAGGAGCGGGTGAGGAAGATGTTTGAGCAGGTTCTGACCTCCCCGCTGGCGCCCAGGATCGCGTCGATCATCGCGCGCCGCCTGGGCCGGCCCCTGGAACCCTTCGACATCTGGTATGCCGGCTTCAAACCCCGCGGCCAGTACACGGAGGCGCAGCTGGACGAGATCACCCGCAAGAAGTATCCCTCGGCGGAGGCCTACCACCGGGACATGCCGCGCATGTTCCAGGCGCTTGGCTTCACGCCCGAACGCGCCCGCTACCTGACGGAGAACATCGTCGTGGAACCGGCCCGCGGCTCGGGGCATGCCTGGGGCTCCCAGTTGAAAACCGCCCCCGCGCGGCTGCGCACCCGCGTGGGATCCAAGGGCATGGACTACAAGGGTTACAACATCGCGGTCCATGAGATGGGACACAACGTGGAGCAGACGCTGTCGCTCAAGGACGTGGACCACTGGCTGCTGAACGGGGTTCCCAACACGGCCTTCACCGAGGCGCTGGCCTTCGTGTTTCAGGCCCAGGACATGGAGCTGCTCGGCCTGGCCCGTCCCGGGGCTCAAGACGAGGCGCTCCGCACGCTGAACGATTTCTGGGCGACGTACGAGATCGCCGGGGTGGCCCTGGTGGACATGGCCACCTGGCACTGGATGTACGACCACCCCGGCGCCGGCCCGGCGGAGCTGAGGAACGCCGTCGTGGGGATTTCCAGGGATATCTGGAACCGGTACTACGCTCCCGTCTTCGGACAGCGCGACGTGGTGCTGCTGGGCATCTACTCGCACATGATCAACAGCTTCCTGTACCTGCCGGATTACCCCATCGGGCACCTGATCGCACACCAGCTGGAGGAGCACATGCGCAAGGCAGGCCGCATCGGCCCCGAGGTCGAGCGGGTGGCCCGGCTGGGCCGGATCGGACCCGACCTCTGGATGCGGCAGGCCACCGGATCGCCGGTGGGCGCCGAGGCTCTGCTGGCGGCCACGGAGCGAGCGCTGGCGGGCTCGGGAGGCGCGCTCCCATGAGACAGGTCTTCGAGATGATCCCTCCCGCCGGCTCGCCGTTCACGCTGGTCCTGGCCGGCACCCTGCTCCTGCTGGGCGGCACGTTTGCCCTGTTTCTGTACATGGCCTATAGCTCGCGGCGCGTCAGCTTCGAAGTCTCTCCGGAGGAGCTGAAGATCCGGGGCGGGCTGTACGGGCGGACCGTCCAGCGGGAAGAACTGGTGATGGACCGGGCCCGGCCGGTGGATCTGCAAACCGAGCGGGAATACGGCCTTTCCTGGAGAACCAACGGGATCGGCCTCCCGGGCTACAAGGCGGGCTGGTTCAAGCTGAGGAACGGAGAGAAGGCCCTGGTGTTTGTCACCGATGCGCATCGCGTGGCCTATATCCCCACCCGGAGGAATTACTCGCTGCTGTTGAGCGTGGCCTCGCCGCCGCAGTTCCTGGACGCCCTCAAGGGATCGCCTGGAAGCAAGTAGGCGGCACGTGGGGCGGGCCCTGCGGCCCGCGGCCGGCCTTTCGCCCCGAGCGCCGCGCGGTGCCGCGGCAGCCCCGAAGGGCCGCCTTTACGTGGATTCCGGCACTGCTGCGCTACAGGCAAAGGGATGATGCCGATTCCGCGTTCCGCCCATGCTATCGTTGTTCCTTTGCGGAGAAACCAGACGATGCGAATTGCATGGGCACTCATGGCCGCCCTGGGGATTGCGGTTTCCGGACTGGCGGCCGCGGAGGTCCCGCAGGCCGGGATTTCGAACGGGACCATCACCGCCACACTGTACCTGCCGGATCCCGAAAACGGCTACTACCGGGGCACCCGGTTTGACTGGTCGGGTGTCATTCCCAGTCTCAAGTTCGCCGGCCACGAGTATTTCGGACAGTGGTTCCCGCGCTACGATCCCAAGCTGCACGACGCCATCATGGGTCCGGTGGAGGAGTTTCGGACCGGCGACAGCAGCCTCGGCTACGATCAGGCCAAGCCAGGCGAGACCTTCATACGGATCGGCGTCGGCGTGGTGCGCAAGCCCGAGGAACGCCGCTACCAGGCCTTCCGCACCTACGACATCGTAGACCCGGGCAAGTGGACTGTACGCACCCGCCGGGACCGCGCCGAATTCACCCACGAGCTGAAGGACCAGACCGGGTACGCGTACGTGTACCGGAAGACGGTCCGGCTGTCGAAGAACCAGCTCATCCTGGAACATTCCCTGAAGAACACCGGGAGCAAGCCCATCGAAACCTCTCAGTACAACCACAACTTTTTCGTTATCGACGGCCGGCCCACCGGACCGGAGTTCGTGGTGCGGTTTCCGTTTGAACTCGAGTCCGCGCGGCCGCTGGGCGAGCTGGCCCAGGTGCGGGGCAGCGAGCTGATCTACCTGAAGGAACTGCAGAAGGGACAGAGCGTCTTCACCGAACTCAAGGGCTTCGGGCCTTCGGCCAGGGATTACGACATACGGATCGAAAATCGCAAGGCTGGAGCCGGAGTGAGGATTGTGGGCGACCGGCCGCTGTCGAAGGTAGTGTTCTGGTCGATCGGGACGACGGTCTGTCCCGAGCCCTATATCGACCTGCAGGTCAAGCCGGGCGGTCAGGCCCAATGGCGGATCCGCTACGAGTTCTATACCCTGGCGGACAAAGGCTCGGATTGACGCGGCTGAGGATAGGAGCCTCCCGGTACACTGCCGTGGTGGTTTCCTCCTCGATGCCCTCCTCCTCGGCGGGCTCCTGCAGGTGGTAGTAGTAGGTGACGGCGCCCATGGCCGCGGCCAGCAGGATACAAACCGTCAACCACTGCCGGGTCCGCCGGTTCCAGGCCTTCTCCCCTTCCACGGCTACCGCCGTCATGCGTACGAACGCCGCGGCCCAGGCCAAGGGAAGAATCAAAACCCAGGCCCACGACATCATATCCAGGTGGTCCTGGCCGCCCGCCTGGCTCCAGGCGGTCAAAGCCATCAGCCAGGCCAGCAGGAACTCGATGGAATAGGCGATACGGAAGGCGCGCAGGCGCATTTTTTAGAGCCAATCTGCATCTTACGCTATCCTAAGAATTAAAGGCAGTACCAACGCGCTTTGTGAGTACCTCCTCCGGCTCCAGTCTCATTCGCTTTCGGTACAGTTTTCACACCGCGGCGCGCCTCGCCCTGGATTCCATCCGGGCGCACAAACTGCGCAGCTTCCTGACCCTGCTGGGAGTGATCATCGGGGTGGCCAGCGTGATCATCGTAGGCGCCGCCATCGAGGGGCTGGGGGTTTACGCCGACCAGAGCACGGCCAAGGCCTTCGGCAGCGACAGCTTCATGATCGCCCAGGTTCTGGGGGGCAACCTCACGCGCAAGGAATTCTTCGAGAAGCTGCGGCAGAACAAGCCCATCCGGCGGGAGGACGTGGCCTACCTGGAGCAGGTGAACGGGGACACGACCCTTTACAGCCCCTACCGGCAGCGCTCGACCGACATCAAGCGGAACGGTCTCATCATCGAGGACACCGCCGTCATCGGGGTGTCCGCCAGCATGGCGGAGATCCGCGACCTGGCCATCATCGATGGACGTTTCTTCATTCCGGCCGAGGAGCGCGCCCGGCAGCACGTCGTGGTGATCGGAGACGAGATCCGGAACGCCCTGTTTCCGGGAGATGTCTCGCCCGTGGGCCGCATGGTGAAGATCGACGGCATCGATTTCCAGGTGGTGGGCGTGCAGGAGAAGCTGGGGTCGGCTTTCGGACGCAGCCAGGACAATTCGGCTTACATCCCGGCCACAGTCTTCACCCGGCTCTGGGGGATCGGGCAGAGCATGGCTGTCTTCGGCAAGCCGCGTCCCGAGACCGGGCTCTCGCTGCTGGAGTCGCTGGACCTGACCCGCGCCGCGCTGCGCACCCGCTTCAAGGCCCGTCCGGGGCAGCCGGACAATTTCGACAACCTGACGCCCGACGCCATCCGCAGTTTCATCAACAACATACTCGGCCTGATCGCCGCCGTGGTGGTTCCCGTCACCTGCATCTCCCTGGTGGTGGGCGGCATCGTGATCATGAACATCATGCTGGTCAGCGTGACCGAGCGGACGCGGGAGATCGGGATCCGCAAGTCGCTGGGCGCCAAGCGTTTCGACATCCTGCTCCAGATTCTGATCGAAGCCGTGCTGCTGGCCTCGGCGGGCGGGGCGGCCGGTCTGGCCATCGGCGGCGCGGCCACCGCGGTTCTGGCGCGGGCCTTCGAGATCGAAATGCAGATCACGGCCACCTACGTGGTTCTGGCACTGCTGGTTTCGACCGTGGTAGGCGTGGCCTCGGGCTGGTATCCGGCGTCCCGGGCGTCCAAACTCGACCCGGTGGTGGCGCTGAGGGCGGAGTAGGCCATGCAGATCACCGTCGGGGAAAACCTGCGCATGGCCTTCGGCGCCGTCTGGGTGCACCGCTTTCGCTCCCTGCTGACCATTCTGGGCATCGTGATCGGAATCACCACCGTGATCACGGTGGCCTCGCTGCTCACCGGGCTCCGCAAGGGTGTAGTGACCTTCTTTGAGGAGTTCGGGCCGGACAACATCTTCGTCTTCAAGACAAGCGGCGACCCGAACCGCACGCAGATTCCGGAAAAGGAAGCGCGCCGGAAGCCCATCCTTCCGGAGTACGCCGATATCATCAAGCGCTGGTCGCTGGCGGTGGACGACACCGGCGTCCAGATCTACATTCCGTCGGTGGTCCAGAACCAGCCGCTGGTGGCTAAGGTTCCGGGCTTCGAGTCGGACAACCTTTCGCTGGTGGGATCCTCCCCCAGCATGGCCTCCATCTCGCCCCGGGAGTTGCGCGAAGGGCGCTACTTCACAGCCGACGAGGACGCCCGGGCAGCGCGGGTGGCTATGCTGGGCGCCAACCTGGCCGAGACGCTTTTTCCGGACGGAGGCGCCGCGGGCAAGCCCTTCATGCTGGACGGGGCGGAGTACACCGTAGTGGGCGTCTTCGCGAAGGCCAAAGGCGGGTTCTTCGGCGAGAACGGAATGGACCGCCAGGTGATGATCCCGCTAAGAACCGCGGAGGCCCGCTATCCCCAGGTGGACCGCTACCTGATTACGGTGCGGGCCCGGACCGGTTTGCGGCAGCAGGCTTTCGAGGAGGTGGAGGCCATCCTGAGAAGAATCCGGCGTACTCCGGCCGGCGCCGAGAACGACTTCTCCCTCTCCACCCCCGACCAGATCATCAAGCAGTTCGACCGCATCACCGGGCTGATCGGCCTGGTGGCGATCGCCATCTCCGGCCTGGGCCTGCTGGTGGGAGGCATCGGCGTCATGAACATCATGCTGGTGAGCGTGACGGAGCGGACCCGCGAAATCGGGGTGCGCAAGGCCATCGGCGCCCGCCGCGGCGACATCGTGGGCCAGTTCCTGCTGGAGGCCATGACGCTGACCGGGGCGGGGGGAACGCTGGGCGTCCTTTTCGCCATCGAGGTCACCATGCTGGTGGGGGCTTTGGTGCCGTCGCTGCCCTCCGACGTGCCCGCCTGGGCCGTCGTCGCCGGCTTCTGCGTTTCAGTGGCGGTGGGCGTATTCTTCGGCGTCTGGCCGGCCGTGAAAGCCTCGCGCCTGGACCCGGTGGACGCACTCCGCTACGAGTAGCCGCCTTTCACGGCCGCCCGGGCTTGTCCAGCCACATCCCCAACAGCCGGTAGAGGTTGATCAGGTGCTGCTGCACGACCTTCTCGCCGGCCCCGATTTCGATGCGCGTGGCGTTGTCCGCCCCGTAGCCCCCGTAGGCGGCCGAGCGCAGATCGGGCAGATAGCCCGGCCAGGGACTCTCCGTGCTGGAGGTGTAGCCGTAGAACAGCGCGACCGGCACGTCGGCCTGCTGCTTCCAAAGGGTCTGCAACTTGTGCAGCGGTTCACCGGGCACCGCCGCGATGGCGATCTGGCGGTTGATCAGGACCGTGGTGATGCCCACTTCGACCGTTTTTTCCGGCTCCCAGCGCTGCCGGAACCGGAGCACCTGGCTGGTGTGCGCGAGGGGGTGCCGGTTCGGCGCTCCCGGCTGGATATCCCGGGCGGTTTTCACCACCCGGGCGGCCAGCAGTTCTCCCATCTTCTTCACCAGCGCGAAGTCCTCTTCTTCCCTGCCGGTCCGGCCCATGAACAGGGGATTGACGTCGCCCGCGCCGCCCTGCACGAACATGCACTGCGTCCCGGGCATTTCGGCCTCGACCTTGGCCTGCATGGCGCCCGGCCAGTCGGCCGAATACTTGCAGTTGGTGGGGCCGAGCACCACGGCGTGGCAGGCGTAATGCACCACAACGGCGCGGACGGCCCCGCCGGATGCCTCCTCCACCCGGAGGATCTGGAATTCGGGATCGACCGGGCCGTAGGGTACGCGGTCCAAGTTGTCGAACACGGCGCGGGCCCGGCCGTCGTCCCGGAGCAGCAGCCGGTTGTAGCCCAGCTGCAGCTCGCCCCGGCCCCAGCTGAGGCGGGCGGGGGACAGGGTCTGCGAAGCCTGTTTCACGGCCTCGAAGACCTTACCCTCCAGCTCCGCCAGGTAGGCCTGGCCCTCGGGAGCGGCGCTGCTGCCGGAGGACGGCAGGAACTGCGGGCCGGAATGGGTGTGCGAAGCCGCCAGCAGGAGGACCGGCACGTTCAATTTCTCCGCCACCTGCCGGTGCAGCCGTTCCGAAACCAGGCTACCGATGTCCAGGGTGACTATGGCCACGGCAGTCCCGCCGGTCCTCAGCACCAGCGCCTTGGCGAACAACGGATCGTGGGTGCCGCTGGCCGGGCCGCACTTGCGGTTGGCGTACCCGTACATGGGCATCAGGGCCGCGGGGGTGATCTCGACCCGCGCCACGCCGGCCTGGAGAGGGACATCCTGGGCCACCGCCGCGGGCGCCAGGCATCCGAGGGAAAGCAGGGCAATCAGCCGCATCGCGGGAACACTATATCATTCCTCTTTTCGGCGGCGCACTTCCCCGCTTCACCCGCTTTCCGATCCTTCCCACGCAACGCCGTTCCCCTGGCCCCGTGAGAAGATGTAAGTTATGGCGTTTGCTTCGATTCCCGAGGCCATCGAGGAGATCCGGGCGGGCCGCATGCTGGTGGTCGTCGATGACGAAGACCGGGAAAACGAAGGCGACCTGACAGTTGCCGCCGAGAAGATCACACCGGAAGCCATCAACTTCATGGCCACTCACGCGCGCGGCCTCATCTGCCTGGCCATGACGCCCGAGCGCTGCGATTCGCTGGAACTGCCGCTCATGTCCAAGCAGAACACTTCCAAGTTCGGAACGGCGTTCTGCGAATCCGTGGATGCGGCTGAAGGCGTCACCACCGGGATCTCGGCCGCGGACCGCGCCCATACGATTCTCACGGCCGTGAATCCCGCCGCCCGGCCGCGCGACCTGGCCCGTCCCGGCCACATCTTTCCTCTGCGGGCGCGCGAAG